>NZ_JBIUAG010000018.1:0-94440 GCF_044547355.1 Kutzneria sp. NPDC052558 | reverse complement strand
ACGTGCCCCCCCCCCCCCCCCCCCCCCCCCCGTGCGGCCCCGCCCCCCCGCGCCGGGGGGTCGCGGGGGGGGGGGGGGGGCGCCGCCCCCCCGCGCGGGGGGGGGGGGGGGGCCCCCCCCCCCCCCAAGACACCGAAAGGCGGCGTGGTCTGCGCTTTCCGCAGACACACGCCGCCCGTCGACTTTCGCCTTACCGCTTGCTGTACTGAGGCGCCTTGCGGGCCTTCTTCAGACCGTACTTCTTGCGCTCCTTGGCCCGCGGGTCACGGGTCAGGAAGCCGGCCTTCTTCAGGGCCGGACGGTCCTCGGACTCGAACTCGATGAGCGCACGGGCGATCGCCAGCCGCAGCGCGCCGGCCTGGCCGGAGATGCCGCCGCCGACGAGGTTGCCGATGACGTCGAACGTCTCGGTGCGCTCGACGGTCACCAGCGGCTCCTTGATGAGCTGCTGGTGGACCTTGTTCGGGAAGTACTGCTCCAGGCTCTTGCCGTTCAGCGTGAACTTGCCGGAACCCGGCACCAGTCGCACGCGAACGATGGCCTCCTTGCGGCGGCCGACGGTCTGGATCAGGCGGTTGGGCAGCGCGACCGGGGCGGGCGCCGCAGCGGCCTCGTCCTCGGCGTCCGCCTCGACGGCGTCGAACTCGGCGACGGCGTCGGCCTCGGTGGTCTCGGCGTCGGTGGTCTCGACAGCCTCGGTGGCCTCGGCAGCGACGGCCTCGTCGGCGAGCTGCTCGGGCTCGTGGTCAGGAGTGGTCACTGAAACTTCCTCGGTCACTGGGCGATCTTGGTGATCTCGAACGGCTGCGGCTGCTGCGCCGCGTGCGGGTGCGCCGGGCCGGCGTACACCTTGAGCTTGCTGGCCATCGCACGGCCCAGGCGGGTGTGCGGCAGCATGCCCTTGATCGCCCGCTCCACGAGACGCTCGGGCTGCTTCTCCAGCATCTCGCCGAAGGAGCGCTTGCTCAGGCCGCCCGGGTGGCCGCTGTGGCGGTACACGAAGGCCTGGTCCCGCTTGTTGCCGGTGAGCGCCACCTTCTCGGCGTTCACGATGACGACGAAGTCACCGGTGTCGACATGCGGGGCGTAGATGGGCTTGTGCTTGCCACGCAGCAGCGTCGCGGCCTGGGTGGCGAGCCGGCCGAGCACCACGTCCTGGGCGTCGATGACGTGCCAGGCGCGGTTCACCTCGCCGGCCTTCGGGCTGTACGTGCGCACGGATCTACCTCGTCGTCACTCACTCTGTAGCGCGACCCTGCGAAGGTCCACGCTCATGTCATGGGGTGTCGTTGCGGCGGGCGCGCCAGCGTGATCACGAACTGCTGGAGCACGCGCGGCAGCAAGCCTCGCGCCGCATTACCGCACAACAAAGAAAGAAGATACCCGGCCACACCCGTGAGGGTCAAAACGGGTGGTCGGAACACATACGTGGACCCCAGGACTGGTCGTCCCGGGGTCCACGGGCACTGCGAACGCAGGCGTGAGGAAGGTCTCAGCCCCAGAGCTTCTTGGCCGAACCCTCGGCGTCCTGGTAGCCCTCGCCGGCCTGACGCACGGCGACGCCGATGGCCTGAAGGGTCTCGTTGAAGTCCTTGGCCGCCTGGTCCCACCGACGCTGCGCGTCCTGGTACGCCTCGGACGCGTCACCGGTCCAGTCGGCGACGATCGGGGCGATCTTGCCCTTGAGGTCGCTGAGGTGCTGGTCGATGGTGTTGGACGCGTTGGTGATGTCGGTCGACGCCTGCTGGATCTCGGCGAAGGTGACCCTGATTTCACCGCTCACGGTGTTCTCCCCTGAATGAAGTAGACAAGTCCGTTGATGAAGAAGCTGCTATTACGACTACGGCAGAAACAAGAAGCCGAGGTCAGCCGTTGAGGCGGCTGGCGATGTTGCTGATGCCGTGGTGCGCCGCGTCTTCCTGCTGCGAGTAGGTGTCGGAAGCGCCCTTCATGGCGGTGCCGATGTCGGACAGCGCCTGGTTCAGCTTCTTCGCGTCCTCCATCAGACGCTGCTGGAGCTGCTGGAACGCCTGCGAGGCCTGGCCCTTCCAGCTGGCCTCGAGCGGGGCGAGGTCGCCGTTGAGCTTGCTGACCGTCGCGTTGATCTCCTGCTCGACGTTCTGGATGTCCTTGGCGCAGCTCGCCATCTCAGCGGTCTTGGTACCGAAACTACCGGCCATTGGGACAGGCCCCCTTCAATCTGGGTCAGTTCTGCGTGCTTGGTTCGTACATCTACTGCGACGACGACAGTGCCATGGTCGGTTCCACCCCGTCGCGACTTCTTCGCAAACAGTTGCTCTAGTAAACGCACCCGGGTGGAACTACCCCCGGTAGAAGATTCCCTCCTGCAAAAAGTCCTCGTCATCGTCACTCGGACGGGGGCGTCGGCTCCCCGGTGCGGGTGGCTTCGGCCCACTGGCAGTAGTCGACCCGATCGGGGCGAGCAGCTCGGCGCCCTCCGGCAGCCGGTCCACCGGCAGCCCCTCGTCGGCGCGGAACGAGGCGGCGGCCCGCCGCAGCCCCGGCGAGGTGAGGTCGGCCGGCTGCGGCTGGGTCTGCCGGGCCCGCACCCGGCCGACCAGCTCCCGGGTCTTCCCCTTGGTGGCCGCGCTGCGGGCCCGGGCCTCGGCGGCGGCCCTGCTGCCCCGCGCCACGGCGGCGTCGGCCTCGGACCGGAACTGGCTCATCGCGTCGCCGATGTGCACGGCGTCTCCCTCCTCAGGCCTGCACCGCCAGTGTGCTCACGACCTGTTCGCACGCGGCCAGCACGGCGTCCTTGCCGCCGGTCGGGTACTGGCAGCCGACGCTGACCTGCGCCTTGCCCTGGAGCACCACGTACCAGTCGACGGACGCGCCGTCCCGCTGCTCGTTGTAGTAGAGGACATCCTTGCCGCCGAAGCGGACGCTGTCCGAGAAACCGGAGTACCCGGAGCCGCCGGCCGCCACCGCCGACCGCACCTGGCTGACGGCCAGGTCGCGCTGGGCCGTGGCGTCGTAGGTCAGGGCCCGCTCCTGCACGTCGATCAGGTGCTGGCCGGTCGACCCGTCCGGCTTGAGCTGCACCTCGCGGCGGGACGCGTCGCCGCCGACCTGGCTCCAGCCCACCGGCGCGGTGAAGCGGTAGTCGTACTGGGCCACCGGCCTGCCGTCCGGGCCGGCGGTGACCAGCCGGAACACCGTCACCCCGGCGGCGATCACCAGCACCGCGGAGCCGACCACGAGCCACGGCAGCCACTTGCCCCGGGTCTTCGCCGCCACCGGCACGCTCACCGCCACCGGATGCGTGACGTCGGAGGTCGGCCTGAAATCGGCCGCGCCGGCCGGCATCGGCCCGGCACCGCCGACCGGCACCGCCGGGTAGCCGGGGCTCGGTGTCTCCAGCGGCTGCTGCATCGGGCTCGGCGGCCGCACTCCCGGGTAGGCCCCGGTCCGATGTGGATCAAGCGTGACGACCCGCAGCGCGCCGCGGGCCACGATGGTCTCCGGTTGGTCCAAAGTGGTCGCAAGCACGCCGGTCCGCTCGTGCACCAGCCGTGCCACCAACGGAATCCGGCTCGAACCGCCGACCAGGAACACGGTGCTCAGCTCGCCCGGGGTCAGCCGCGCGGCCCGGACGGTCTCGGCGACCAGGTCGGCCGCCCGGCCCAGCTGCGGGCCGACGATCCGCTCCAGATCGGCCCTTGTCACGTGGGCATCGGGGAACGGCGGCGGCATCGGCACGTCGGTGTAGGCGTGCCGGGACAACGTCTCCTTGGCCCCACGCACGTCCTGCCGCAGCACCCGCCGCCGCCGGCGGTCGGCCATCTCCCGGCCCTCCACCAGCGCCCGCCAGGCTTCCGGGTCCTGGCCCGACACCAAGGTGCCGACGTGCTCCAGCAACGCCTGGTCGATGTCCGCGCCGCCGAAGTTCGGCTCGCCCCGGGCCGCCAGCACCTCGAACGAGGCCCCGCGCCGACGCACCACGCTGGCGTCCACGGTGCCGCCGCCCAGGTCGAGCACGGCCAGCGCCGCGCCATCGGGCATGGCAGTGGACGCCGAGTGGAACACCGCCGCCGCCACCGGCTCCGGGACCAGCGACAGCTCCGCGCCCAGCCCCTGCCCGGCCTGGCGCAGGATCCGGGTGCGGACCGCGCCCCAGTCGGCCGGGTGGGTCAGCACCAGCAGATCGATCCGGGCCCCGCCGACCAGCCGTCGGGCCTCATTGGTGGCGCGGACCAGCACGGCCCGCACCACGTCCAGCACGTTGAGCACGGTGTCGCCGAGCAGCAACTGCCCCTCGTCGATGCGCCGCTTGGGGTTCGGCTCGTACCGCGACGGGTCCACCGCCGCCTGCCGCTCCGCCTCCTGCCCGACGAACAGGGTGCCGCCGCGGTCGGCGAAGACCGCCGACGGCATCACCGGCGTGCCGCCCTCCAGCACGACCAGCTGCGGCTCCCGCCCGTCGACGGCCACCGCCACGCACGTGCTGGACGTGCCGAAGTCGACCGCTACGTGAAAGGACATCGCGCTCACCCTCCTCGGAAGGGTCGCGAGGCCCCGCCGGTGCTTCGCACGGCAAGGGCGAGGCATCGGCCCCAGAGGGGCCGATGCCCGCGCGGCATCAGCGCTGTCAACTCACTCGCCCGGCAGCCACGCGGTCTGCATCAGCTGCTGGCCCAGCTTGCGGGTCACGATCACGCCCCGGCCCGGCGGCAGGATCTGCGGCTTGTACGTGCCGACCAGCACACCCTCGTCCTTGCTGCAGCTCATGACCATGCCCGGCGCGGCGATCTCGCGCAGCTTGCCGATCACCGGGTCGAACAGCGCCCGGCTGGCGCCGCCGGAGCGGCGGGCCAGGATCATGTGCAGGCCGACGTCCTTGGCCTGCGGCAGGAACTCGGCCAGCGGCTGCAGCGGGTTGCCGCTCTGGGTGGCGACCAGGTCGTAGTCGTCGACCACGACGAACACCTCCGGCCCCTTCCACCAGGACCGGGCCTTGAGCTGCTCCTGGGTGACGTCCGGGCCGGGCAGCCGGCCCTTGAGCGAGTTGCGCACGTCGTTGACGGTGTCGCCGAGCTGGTTGGCCGACACCACGTAGCTGAGCAGGTGGTCGGTGTCGACGAAGCCGAGCATCGTGCGCCGGTAGTCGACCAGCAGGATGACCGCCTCGGCGGTGGTGTAGCGGGTCATGATGCCCCGCACCACGGTCCGCAGCAGGTTGGTCTTGCCGGACTCGCCCTCGGCGAACGCGTAGAAGTGCGAGTCGTTGTCGAAGTCGAGGAACAGCGGGGCCAGCCCGTCCTCGTTGACGCCGATCGGGATCAGGCGCGGGTTGCGCTGCTGCTGGGGCAGCGGCAGCTGCTCGTAGGGCAGCAGCTCGGGCAGCAGCCGGACCTGCGGCGCGACCGGGCCGCGCCAGGCGCCGGTGATCTTGGCGATGGCGTCCTGCACGCCGGCGGCGACGTCGCCCGGGTTGGACGAGGAGTCGATGCGCGGCAACGCGGTCAGGAAGTGCAGCTTGTCCGGGGTCATGCCGCGGCCGGGCCGGCCGACCGGCACGTTCACCGCCACCTTGCGGTCGAACTCGGACTCGCTCGGGTCGCCCAGCCGCAGCTCGAACCGGGTGCCCATGAGGTCCTTGACCGCCGGCCGGATCTCCGCCCACCGGTTGGCCGAGATGATCACGTGGATGCCGAAGGACAGGCCCTGCGCGGCCAGGTTGAGGATGGACTGCTCCAGGGCCTCGAACTCCTGCCGGAAGTTCAGCCAGCCGTCGATGATCACGAAGACGTCGCCGTACGGGTCGTCCTTGATCTCGCCCCGCCGCTTGCGGTTGCGGAACTCGACCATGCCGTCGATGCCGGCGGCGCGGAAGCGCAGCTCCCGGTCGGCGATCAGGCCGGTCAGCTCGGCCACCATGCGGCGGGCCTTGTCCGGCTCCAGCCGGCTGGCCACGCCGCCGACGTGCGGCAGCCCCTCCAGCGGCGCGAGCGTGCCGCCGCCGAGGTCCAGGCAGTAGAACTGGACCTCCTCCGGGGTGTGCGTGACGGCCATCGACATGATCAGCGTCCGCAGCAGCATCGACTTGCCCGACTGCGGGCCGCCGACGACCGCGCCGTGGCCGGCCGCGCCGGAGAAGTCGGCCCAGAACGGGTCCCGGCGCTGGTCGAACGGCTTGTCCACCAGGCCGAGCGGGATCTGCAGGTAGCCCTGGTAGCCCTGCGGGTAGATGCCCCGGTCCGGGGTCGCGGCCAGCGGCGGCAGCAGCATGTCCAGCGACTGCGGCTCGTTCAGCGGCGGCAGCCACACCTCGTGGGCCGGCGCGCCCTGGCCGACCAGCCGGCCGACGATGACCTCGAGCACGCTGGGCTCGATCTTGTCGTCGTCCTTGGGCTTCTCCTTGACGACCTCGCGCGGCTTCTCCGGCTCCTTGGGGATCTCCACGAAGTCCGGCACGAAGAACTTGGGCCGCCGGTCGCCGCTGATGCCGGCGGGCGTGGCCGGGCCGGCGATCATGCCGGCCGGCCGGTACGGGCCGGACACGTAGGCGGCCTTGAACCGGGTCATCGGCTCGCCCTGCACGGCCAGGTAGCCCGAGCCCGGGATGGGCGGCAGCTCGTAGGCGTCGGGCACGCCGAGCACCGCCCGGGACTCGGACGCGGAGAAGGTCTTCAGGCCGATTCGGTAGGACAGATAGGTGTCCAGGCCGCGCAGCTTGCCCTCCTCCAGCCGCTGCGAGGCCAGCAGCATGTGCATCTGGAGCGACCGGCCGACCCGGCCGATCTGGAGGAAGATGTCGATGAAGTCCGGCTTGGCCGTCAGCATCTCGGAGAACTCGTCGATGCAGATGAACAGGGCCGGAAGCGGGTCGAGGTCGGCGCCCTTCTCGCGGGCGCTCTCGTAGTCCCAGACGTTCTTGTAGTTGCCCTTGGCCAGGACCTCCTGGCGGCGGGACACCTCGCCGGCGATGGCGTCCTTCATGCGGTCGACCAGGGTGAGATCGCCGGACAGGTTGGTGATGACCGCGGCCACGTGCGGCGCGTCGTCCAGACCCAGGAAGGTCGCGCCACCCTTGAAGTCGACCAGGATCATGTTCAGCGCGGTGGACGAGTGGGTGGCCAGCAGGCCCAGCACCAGGGTGCGCAGGAACTCCGACTTGCCCGAGCCGGTGGCGCCGATGCACAGGCCGTGCGGGCCCATGCCGCCCTCGGCCGCCTCCTTGATGTCCAGGTCCACGGACTGGCCGAACTCGCCAACGCCGAACGGGATCTTGTACCGGTCGGACTTGGGCCGCGGCCGCCAGGCCTGGGCGATCTCGAAGGTCATCGGGTCGCCGGGGATGCCC
Organism: Kutzneria sp. NPDC052558; assembly: GCF_044547355.1. NCBI lineage: Bacteria > Bacillati > Actinomycetota > Actinomycetes > Pseudonocardiales > Pseudonocardiaceae > Kutzneria > Kutzneria sp. NPDC052558. The sequence continues at coordinate 87,116 of NZ_JBIUAG010000018.1, read as the reverse complement.
AGCAGCTCCAGGATCGGCGGGTTGGCGTTGAGCAGCGGCTGGTCCTCGCCGCCGGTGGCCTCCTGGCCGCCGATCCGGTACGGCGACAGCCGCCGGGCCAGCGCCTCGGCCTCGGCCACGCTGAGCCCGTCGGGCTGGCCGAACCACTCCACGCCGGCGTTGCTGCGGGCGCCCAGCCGCGTCGGCTCCACCACCAGCCGCAGGCCGCGGCGGGCCGGCAGGTTGCCCAGCGAGTCGGACAGGTCGAGCAGGGTCACCCCGACCAGGCCCTCGTCGAGGATGATCTGCTCCTCGCGGCTGACCTCGCCGTCGTCGACGATGATCAGGATGTGCGGCTGGTCGGTCAGCGGCGGCGCGTTGCGCTGGAAGCGCTGGCGGTCCTTGGTCAGGTCCTGGAGCCAGTCCTCGACCTGCTGGAGCGAGCCGCTCATCAGCCGCAGCTGGCCGATGCCGTCCACCTCGGTCGGGTGCTGGGCGTGCGGCAGCCACTTGCACCATTCCCACTCGTTCTTGGCCCGCCCGGCGCTGACCACGGCGACCAGCAGGTCCTCGGGCGAGTGGAAGGTGACCAGCTGGCCGACCATGGCCCGGGCCAGGGCGCGGGTCTGGTCCCGCTCGCCCAGCAGCGAGATGGCGGCGAAGCCGCGCATGGTGATCATGGTGGGCAGCTCGGGCACGATCGAGTGGGCGCGCACGAACCGGCGCAGCGCCAGGGTGGCGATCGGCTCCAGCTCGTCGACCGGGCCGGTCTGCGGCGGCACCAGCCGGGTGGCCAGCCGCTGCGAGCCGCGGGCGATGCGCACGTGGCCGAAGTCGGGGTCGGTCTGCCGGCGCTCCCACATCCGCCGGGTGGTGGCCATCGACCACAGCGCCTGCGGGTCCGGGTGGTTCCACTCCAGGGCGGCCCGCTGCTCGTCGGCCGCGTCCCGGGCGCGCTCCCGCATCTGGCCGAGGTAGCGCAGGTAGTCCTTGCGGTCCTCGTTCATCTCGGCCTTGCGCTGCGAGCCGCCGCGCCCGCCGCCGGCGCCGCCGGCCATCATGCCGACGGTGGAGATGAGGAAGAAGCCGCCCATCATGATCGTCTGCGGGTTCTTGGCGCCGGGCGCCGCGAACATGTACCCCATCATGCCCACCGACGCCACGATCATGACGACCGGCAGCACCTTCATCACGATGTTGCCGGGAATGACCCGGGGCAGCTCGGGCGGCGGCTCCAGGTGCACCTCACCGCCGGGCGGCCGCGGAGCGGCAAGGCGCGCCTGACGCCTGAACTGGAGCGTGCTCACCGGGACACACCTCTTCGGGTCGGGGGTGGATCTAAACCCATTGGAACGTCTTCACCGGAACCGCCGTTCCCGGCCGTGCCGGTGCGGCCATACTAGGGGCGGCCACCGACAGCGCGCGGCCGGTTCGCGGAGTTCGGGCGCGCAACGCCGGCGCGGTGGTGTCAGTCCACACGAGACCGAAAGATGAGGGGGCCCTGGTGGCAACCGGTACGACGGTGTTCAGCCGGGTGACCGTGGTCGCGCCGCAGACACGCATCGACGTCGCGTTGCCGTCCGACGTCGCGGTTGCCGACCTGATGCCGATGCTGTTGCACATGGCCAAGGAGGTCAAGCCGGACGGCGGCGCGCGGCACGGCGGTTGGTGCCTGGCCAAGCTGGGCGATCCCCCGCTGGACGCGAGCCGCACGCTGGCCTCGCTCGGCGTCGTCGACGGCGATCTGCTGCAACTGCGCCGCCGCTCGGAGAACCCGCCGCCACCGCTGTACGACGACGTCGTGGACGCCATCGCCGAGTCCAATCCGGACAGTTTCCGGCCGTGGACCCCTGAGACGGCACGGCGAATCGGTCACGTGGCCGGCACCGCCGCGCTGATCGGGGCGGCCGTCGCGGTGCTGCTGGCCGGTCCGGTGCTGCCGGGCGGCTACGGCCTGGTGGCCGCGATCGCCGCCGGCGTGGCGATGATCGCCAGCGTCGCGGTCGGGGCCGTGCTGACCCGCGTCTACCAGGCGCCGACCACCGGCGTGATCGTGGCCGCGGCCGGCGGCCTGCCGATGGCCTTCGTGGCCGGGCTCTACATCATTCCCGGCGACGTCACCCGCTGGAGCCTGTTGTTGGCCTGCCTGCTGGTGATGATCGTTTCCTGGGCGTGCATCCTGCTGGTCGGCTCGGGGGTGACGGTGTTCATCGCCGCCGCCACCGCGTCCACCCTGGGCTGGCTGGCCTTCCTGGTCGGCGCGCTGCTGGACACCCAGCCGATCGCCGGCGTGGCCGCCGGCGCGGCCGCGGTGTCGCTGGTCGCGCTGTCCTGGCTGCCGCGGTTCACCATCCGGCTGGCCAAGCTGCCGCTGCCCACCGTGCCCAGCAACGCCGAGGACCTCAAGGACGACGGCGGCTTCCCCGAGTACGCCATGATCGAGAAGCGAGCCGGCCTCGCCCACGAGTACATGACCGGCATGATCATCGGGGCCGGCGTGACCTCCGCCGTCGCCGCCGTGCTGGCCGCCACCTCCGGCACCGTGTGGGGCCCGATCTTCGCCGTCGTGGTCACGCTGGTGATGCTGCTGCGCTCGCGCACCTACGCCAACGGCAGCCAGGCGGTGGCCCTGCTGGCCAGCGGCATCGTCGCCGGCGGCGGCGTGCTGGCCGGCTGGATCGCGCTGTCCGACCCGTTCGGCCGGCTGCTGTGGGTGTTCGGCACGCTGGTGCTGGTCGGCGCGGCCGCCCTGGTGCTCGGCGTGGCCTTCCCGGGCCAGAAGTTCTCGCCGGTGCTGCGCCGGTCCGTGGACATCTTCGAGGCCATCTGCATCGTCGCGGTGGTGCCGCTGGCGCTGGCCGTGATGGATCTCTACAGCACCCTGCGCCACCTGAACCTCTGAGGGACGATGCTGATCACTAGGACATCCGCGCTGGCGGCGGCCGTCGTGGTCGGCCTGCTCGGCCCCGGCCTGGCCCCCGCGCTGGCGCAGGACACGGCCCCGGCCGCCGGGGCCGACGCGTGGAAGCTGCCGCTGACCTACACCGGCCCGCCGGCCAACGGGCCGGTGAACAACAGCGTCAACGGTGGCGCGCTCACCCTGAAGCAGGGCTGCATCACCTCCACCGGCAGCCAGGCGATCAAGGACGTGCCCAACGGCCAGACCTGGCTGCGGCTGGACCAGGCCCACCAGTACGCCCAGGGCAGCGGCCAGACCGTGGCCGTGATCGACACCGGGGTGAACCCGCACAACGCCTTCGGCAGCAGGCTCCTACCGGAGCAGGACTACCTCAACGGCGTCGCCGGCGTGGGGCAGCAGGACTGCGACGGCCACGGCACCGAGGTCGCCGGCATCATCGGCGCGGACACCACCGGCATGGACGTCGGATTCCAGGGTGTGGCCCCCAAGGCGCAGATCCTGCCGATCCGCCAGTCCAGCTCGGTGATCACCGTGAAGACGTCCAACGACCAGCCCGAGCGCCTGGCCGGCAACGCGGTCACGCTGGCGTACGCCATCCTGACCGCGGTCGCCAAGAACGCCACCGTGATCAACATGTCGCTGTCGGCCTGCCTGACGCCGACCATGGGCACCGGCGACCAGGCGTCGCAGAAGATTTTGCAGAACGCCATCCACTACGCCGTGCACGACAAGGGCGTGGTCCTGGTGGCCGCGGCCGGCAACCAGCCGCAGCAGCAGGGCGGCTGCACCACCCAGAACGACAATCCCGACCCCAACCGCCCCAAGTGGATCGAGTCGCCGGCCTGGTTCTCCGACGACGTGCTGTCGGTCGCCGCGATCAACACCGACAGCGCCAACAACCAGACCCCCGGCACGCCGTCGGCCTTCTCCATGTGGGGCCCGTGGGTCAGCGTCGCCGGGCCGGGCACCGGCATCATCAGCCTCGACCCCGGCACGAGAACCGGCCTGGTGAACCAGGAAATCGCCAACGGCAAGCCGCAGGCGTTGCAGGGCACCAGCTTCGCCTCGCCGTACGTGGCCGGGTTGGCCGCGCTGGTCCGGGAGAAGTACCCGTTGCTGGACGCCTACCAGGTGATGCACCGGATCGAGATGACCGCGCAGCACCCGGGCACGCCCAGCGGCCGCAACAACCAGGTCGGCTACGGCATGATCGACCCGGTGGCCGCGCTGACCGCGGTGATCCCCGGCGAGCCGAACTCCCCCGACACCGCCGCCGCACGGCAGCTGCCGTCCGATGTCGGCGTGGCCCAGGTGAAAAGCCTGTCGCCGATGATGTACGCCATGTACGGCACGCTGATCGGCGTGGCGCTGCTGCTGATCACGCTGTTCGTCGTGCACGCCACCAACCGCGCCCGCCGCAACCACAAGCCGACGCCGCAGCGACTGCGCATGTGAGCATCACTCGAAAGTGACAGGGCCCCGCAGTTGCGGGGCCCTTTTCGTTGCCGGGAAGGCTACTTCTCGCCGATGACGGTGGGGGCGGTCTTCTCCGGCGCGCCGAGCAGGTCGCGCAGGTCGCCGCTGATGCGGATCTTGGACTTGTGCTCGGAGTCCTCGCCGCCCTGGCCCTTCTGACCGCCGGCCATGCCGCCCATCATGCCCATGCCGCCGCCGGCGCCACCCTGGGCAGCGCCGGCGCTCGCGGCCGCCGGGGCGGCGGGCGGCGGGGGCGTGTAGTGCTCGGTCGCCGTGTCGGCGACGCCCGCGACGTTGCCGGCGCCCGGCGCCTGTGTGGGACTGGCAATGCCGCCCGCCGAAATGCCGGCGGCGTGACCACCACCGCCGCCACCCGCGGCAGCGGCGGCATGCGTGCCACCGCCACCCGCGGCGGCGTGCGCGGCGGCCGCATCGGCCGGGGCCGTGGCAGCGGCCGGCGCGGTGGCGGCCGGGGCCGGCGGCGGGGCGTAGTCGTAGGACCAGTTCGAGGTCGGCATCTTGTGCTGCACGGTGATCTTGGAGAAGGCGTCGCCGCCGCACAGCTTGGTGAACGCGTCCAGCACGTCCCGCACCGACTCGAACAGCTGCTTGGTCGGCTCGTGCTGCTCGTCGAGGTGCTCGGCGGCCCGCTTCTCGCCGTGCACCGGCACCGACAACGCGTCCGACACCGTGTCGGCGCTGTCGGCCAGCACGTCGCCCAGCTGGTCGACGAGATGCTCGACGTTGTCGGCGGTCTGCTGCAACGCATCGGCCATGGCGGTCATGGCGTCGGCGAGATCATGCCCGGACAGGCCGTAGGACTGCATGTAGGCCATGAACGAGTCGGCGTCCTTGCCCTGCCACGAGGCGTCCAGGCCGCCCAGCGACTTGGTCAGGGTGTCGGTGACCTCGCCGGCCGCCTTGGCCGCCTTGCGCCAGCGGTCGGCCTCGTCCCGCAGCGCCGACCACTTGCCGACCAGCGGCGCGTAGTACTGCTCGACGGGATCGCTCACGCCCAGCTGGCGGCTGATCTGCGACAGGTAGTCCAGGTGGGCCTGCGACACACTCACTGCAGCACCTCGCTGGCGCTCGGTGTCCGCGTTCGCGCACACTCTGTGTTGAATGGTTCGCTCGCAAGCTCGCTCACTGGCCACCCGCCTTCTTCAGCAGGGCGGCCACGTCCTGGTCGTGCGAGCCGTAGTGGCCGGCGGTCTTGGCCAGCCCCTCGGCGGCCGCGGTGAGCGCGTCCACCGCCCGGCTCAGCTGGTCGGTCAGGGACTGCGCGGCCTGGGCGTACGCGGTGTCGGCCCCGGTGTTGCGGCCCAACTGGCCGAAGGAGTCGGCCGGCAGCGGCGCGCCCTTGAGGGCGTCCCGGGCCGAGCCGAGATCGGCGGCCGAGCGGGACACCGTCTTGGCATAGCCGGCGATCCAGTCCGGATCGATACTCACGCCGCTCACGTCGTCCCCTCCCGCCGGCCGATTCGTTTCCTTCGACGCGGCCGCGCCGCGTTCAGTTCCCGCCGGTCTGCTGCTGCTGGCCCGGCAGCGTGTTCGGGTAGCCGCCGGCGTTGGCCGGCGGCTGCACCGTGTCGTAGGTCCGCAGCGCGGCCGCCGGGTCGAGCGCCGTGCCCTGCGGCAGCAGGCCCACGATCGCGGCCGGGGCCGGGGGATAGCTCGACGGGTCGCCGAGCCCGACGCCGGCGGCCACCTGGTCCGGCGACAGGCCCGGCACCGACGAGGCGAAGCCGTACTTCACGCCCAGATCGGAGATCACGTAGACCGGACCGCTGCCCGCGTCGGCGGTGGAGGTGCTGTCCCGCACCACGGCGGCCTGGCCGGTCGGCAGGTAGAAGTTGTCGACCCGCTGCCCGGCGGTGCTCACGTTGTTCAGCTTGATCGCCGTCTTGCCGGCCGGCACCACCGGCAGGTGGTTCTGGGTGATCCGCACGGTCAGTTTCGGCGTGTTGTTGGGGTAGCTCCACGCCACGCACATCGACGGGTAGTCGGCGCTGGACAACGTGGTGCCGGAGGCGACCTGCGTCGGGAAGTCGTCGATCGGCTGGTACGAGGTGTCGTCGGGCATGTTCACCACGTCGTTGGTGCCCACGTCGTGCTTGCCGCCGTACACGTCGATCACGGCCTGGGCCGCCTGCTCGGAGATCTCGTGCTTGCCGGTGGCCGTCAGCACGTAGACGTTGCGGGAGCCGTTGAGCTGCACGGTGCGCAGGATGTCGCCGATCTTGGCGTTGTCCGGCACCGAGTAGGACGGGGTCTGCCCGTGTTCGGGGATGCTGGGCGCCGTCATGTCGATGGTGCCCGGAACCGCGTTGAGCACGGCGGAGCTGATCGGCCGGGCGTACTGCTTGTGCAGGCCGTAGGTGCCGGCGGCCGACGAGGTCATGTCGACCTTGGCCTTGACCACGGCGGAGTTCTTCAGCTCCGGGTTGCGGCTCAGCGTCGACTTGTCGTAGATCAGGTAGTAGTCCTTGCCGGCGTTGGGCGTGACCAGGAACTGGTCGCCGGAGCCGATCTCGTTGCCGATGTCGGGCACCCCGCCCAGCACCGTGGTGGTGGGCGTGCCGCTGGTCGCGGTGGCGTTGTCCGGCAGCGTGTCGCAGACCGCCCAGTTGTTGCTGATGCGTTGCGGCCCAACGGGAAGCAGCTGGGGACCGTCCACAATGCCCTGCTTCTTGTCCCGCGGCAGCCCCTGCAGCACGTCGTCGTCCACAACGGACGGCGCGGCCGCCGCGGGCGAGGTTGCGCCCTGGGGCGCGGCGCCACCGCCGCCACTGCTGTTGGCCAACAGGATCAGCCGAGCCGACGTCACATTGAACGTGGGCACCAGGCGCTTGTTGCCGTTGGCGTCGGCGATCATGGCGTACACGGCGCCGGACTGCTTGCCGATCACCACGCCGTTGGACTCCGGCACCGAGCCGGCCGGGCTCAGCACGGCGAACAGCACGAAGCCGATGGCCGCGACCATGGCCACCAGCACACCGACCACCGCCGAGCGCATGTGGGAGCCCATCGGGTCGTGCATCATGACCGAGTCCTTGCGCACCAAGGCGGACTCCATCCGCTTCAGCATGAATCGGTACGCCTGGACCTGGGACTTGCTCGTGGGTGTCGAAGGCATTCGCGGCTCGCAGCTCTCCCGTTCGCGGTACGGTTTCGCAGGATAGCGGGAGGCTGGGCCGGCCGGGCGTGCTTCGGCACGACCGATCGGCGCTCGACCGGTATCGCAGCGCACACCGAGGGGAAGATCGAGCGGATGTCCGTGACCACGCAACGCCCGGGCCCGCCCAGCAAGGGCGCGCCCCCGCCGCAGCCGCAGGCCGCTCCGGAGCCGCCGCGGCGCGTGCCGCCGGCCCGTCGCCGCAAGGCGGGCGCCAGCATCGGCGGCCTGCCGGTCGGCAATCTGGTCGTGCTGGAGGTCGGCGTCGCCATCGGTCTCGGGCTGCTCGCGATCAACACCTCGCTGCTGCCGGTGGCCGGTGGCGTCGCCGGCCTCGCCCTGATCCTGATGTTCATCCGGTGGAGTGGCCGTTGGTTCACCCAATGGGTGGGCCTGACCCTGCGCTACCTGCTCCGCTCGCACACCCGCGTGACCGCGCCGGCCGAGGGCGCGGCCGCGCCGCTCGGCGAGGACGGTGAGACCAAGGTCATCGGCGCTGAGGACGCCCGGGTCGCGCTGCTCCGGCTCGCGGTGCCGGACCTCGTCGTCGCGCACGCCGTGGACCACGAGCACGCGCCGGTCGGCATGGCGTGGCAGGAAGGCGTCTGGACGGCCGTGCTGCGGGTCGAGCTGGAGCCGCTGCTCGTCGCCCCCATCGGCAAGGCGCCGAACCTGCCGCTCGGGGCGCTCGCCCCGTGCCTCGAGGACCGCGGCGTGGTGCTGGACTCGATCCGCGTGCTGTGGCACTGCTACCCCGGCAGCACCATCCTGCCGCCGGCCACGCCGGCCCTGTCCTCCTACATGGAGGTGATCGGCGCGCTGCCGACCTCGGCCCGGCGCACCACGCTGATCGCGGTCCGGTTGGACCCGAGGCGCTGTGGCGCGGCCATCCGTGAGCGCGGCGGCGGCGTCGTCGGCGCGCACCGGGCGTTGATCGGCGCGCTGTCCCGTGTGCGCAGCGCCCTGGAGGGCCGCGGTGTGCCGACCCGCCCGCTGGCCCCCGACGAGCTGCTGTCCACCGGCATCGCCATCGGCGAGCTGACCGGCGCGCTCAACGCCGAGGGCCGGATCGGGCTGATCGAGAAGTGGGGCGGCGTCACCGCCGCCGGCGTCGGCCACTCCAGCTACTCGATCACCGGCTGGCCCAGCGGCGGCGTGGCCGCCGGCCTGAACGCGTTCACCAGCATCCGCGCGCTGTCCTCGACGGTCGCCCTGGCCGTCTCCCCGGGCGGCCAGGACGGCGAGGTCGGCCTGCGCGGGCTGGTCCGGATCAGCGCCCGCACCCCGGCCGAGCTGGACCGGTCCGAGGACCGCCTGGACAAGCTGGCCGACCAGCTCGGGTTCGCCATCACCCCGCTGCGCGGCCTGCAGACGGCCGCGCTGGCCGCGACCCTGCCGTTCGGAGGATGGGCATGAGCACCGGTCAGACCCGGTCCCGCGACACCATGGGCAAGGTCGGCGGGCTCGCCCCCGAGTTCCTGGCCTCGCCCGAGCTGCTGGACGCGGTCAGCCCGTCGGCCGAGCGCGGCGGCATGCTGATCGGCAGCGACCCGCGCAACGAGCCGGCCAGCGTCTCGCTGCTGCGCCCGATGCCCACCCGCGTGGTCGCGCTCGGCGGCCTGTACCTGGCCCGCCAGCTGGCCCTGCGGGCGCTGGCCGTGGGCGCGCTGGTGATCATCGCGACCGGCCGGCCGCAGGCCTGGCAGGCGCTGGCCCAGGCCACCATGACCGGCCCCAACGAGCGGCCGCTGCCGGTCGTGTCCATCCGCCGGCTCTCGCCCATCGAGCTGCCCGACGGCACCGAGGACAAGCCGGTGCTGGTCGTGCACGACGGCGGCGCCACCCCGGTCGAGCTGCTGCCGCCGCGCACGCCGTGGCAGACCACCATGTACGTGCTGCCCTACCTGCACCCACAGGCCGGCCAGCTGGCCGCCAACGCCGACCTGGTGCTGATCCAGCGGTTGCAGGCGGCCCAGGCCCAGCTGGCCGCCCGGATCTGGCGGCTCAACCCGGCCATGGTCAACGAGCTGGCCCAGCTGCGCGACGACCACGTGCTGGCCTTCGGCCAGGACCTGTGGATGCCGATCCGGCTGGTCACCAACGAGGGTGAGAAGAAGATCCTGGGGCCGGTCCGCCGGGGCGACTGACCGCCAGCCCGGCGCAACCCGGGCCCGGCGCCAACCGTCACCGCATCATGACGCTCACTCGAAACGCGGCGGTGGCGGCCGCCGCGTTGACCGCCCTGCTCGCCGTGCCCGCGACCGCGTCGGCCGGCGCGGCGCCCGCCGGCGCGGTCCCGACCGGTTTCGCCCCGGCCTCGAGCAGTTGGCTGACCCCGAAGCACGGCTACGTGCTCGGCTACGCCGGCTCGACCGGCTACCTGCTGGAGACTACCGACGGCGGCGCCCGGTGGTCCCGGCTGACCGCCCCGCCCGTCGCGCTGCCCGACAACCACAACCACGTCGCGCTGACCGTGCCCGACGCCAAGCACGCCTTCGTCTCCGACGGCGAGCACATCCAGGCCAGCACCGACGGCGGCCGGCACTGGTCGGCCGTCACCCTGGCCGGTCTGGCCACGCCCAGCTACCTCACCAAGATCACCATCGCCGACGGCCAGGTGCTGGCGCTGGCCAGCACGCTGAGCCGGCCCGACCACAACACCACCCAGCTCTACCGGGGCAAGGTCGGCGCGCGGACCCTGCAACCGGTGCCGGGCCTGTCCATCGACGGCAACAGCACCTACGGCGACCTCGCGGTCGGCGGCGGCGTGCAGGTCACCGTCGGGGCCGACTACACCGACAGCAAGTACTGGACCTCCACCGACGGCGTGCACTTCACCGCCTCGCCGCTGCCCTGCGGCACCGACAAGCAGACCGAGCTCGACGGCGTGCGGCAGGGCAAGGTGCTCGCCCTCTGCCTCGGCGACCCGTCCAACCCGTCCCCCGGCCACATGCACAAGCAGCTCGTGGCCGCGGCCGCGCTGGGCGTCCGGTTCCAGCCCGCCGACACCGAGGCCCCGCTGCCCGGCATCAACCAGGGCTTCGCCGCCGGCTCCGACCAGAACGCCGCCATCGCCGCCACCGGCGGCGGGGTCGAGTTCCTCTACAGCACCACCGACGGCGGCCGGAGCTGGCAGACCACCGAGCTCGACGAGGACCGCTTCGGCCTGGCCGACCTGCGCTTCGTCGACCACGCCTTCGGCACCGTGATCACCGGCGCGCCGGACGCGTGGAACGGCTCGGTGCTCTACCGCACCACCGACTCCGGCCACAGCTGGCAGCCGGTGACCTTCAGCTAGCGGCGCTGACCCGGACGTTGCGGGTGATCGCGGCGCGGGCGGCCAGGTCCTGGTCCGCGGGGTAGTCGACCCGGACCAGGGTCAGGCCGTGCGGCGGGGCCACGGTGACGGAGCTGGAACGCTCGGTGGCGCGCAGCAGGGAGGCCGGCCAGTCGACCGGCTTGCGGCCCTCGCCGACGGCCAGCAGGGCCCCGACCAGGCTGCGGACCATGGAGTGGCAGAAGGCGTCGGCCGACACGGCGGCGGTCAGCACGGTGTCGTCGCCGCGGGTCCACTCCAGCCGCTGGAGCTCGCGGATGGTGGTCGCGCCCTCACGTCGCTTGCAGAAGGCGCAGAAGTCGTGCTCCCCGAGCAGCAGCCGGGACGCGTCGGTCAGGGCGTCCAGGGACAGCGGGCGGGGCCAGGAGATGGTGTCCAGGCGGCGCAACGGGTTCGCGCCGTAGGGGGCGTCGGCCACGCGGTACTCGTAGTGCCGGCGCAGTGCGGAGAAGCGGGCGTCGAACTCCTCGGGCACCCGGGTCGCCCGGAACACCCGGACATCGGCCGGCAGGATCCGGGACAGACGCTTGGCCAGACCGTCCACATCGGACTCCACCGGCAGGTCGACGTGCGCGACCTGCCCGCTGGCGTGCACGCCGGCGTCGGTGCGGCCGGCCACGGTCAGCGTCAGCGGCCGGCGGAACACCTGCGACAGCGAGTCCTCAAGCACCCCGCACACCGTGCGGCGCTCGGGCTGGCGGGCCCAGCCGGAGAACTCGGTGCCGTCGTAGCCGAGGTCCAGCCGAACGCGGACGAGCCCGCCATCCCCGGGGGGAGTGGCGGGCTCGTCGTGGAACGCAGAAGTCACTCGGACTTCTTGTCCTCAGCCTCGGGGGTCTCCTCGACCTCGGCGACAGCCTCGGTCTCGGTGGCCTCGTCGGCGGCGGCCTCCTCGGCGGCCGGGGTCTCGACGACCTCGGCGGCCGGGGCGACGGCCTCGTCCTTGGCGAACTTGGTGCCGCGGGCCTTCTCGGCCTCGGTGGTGACCAGCTTGTCCGCGACCAGTTCGATCACGGCCATGGGGGCGTTGTCGCCCTTGCGGGGCATGGTCTTCACGATGCGGGTGTAGCCACCGTTGCGGTCGGCGAAGTGCGGGCCGATCTCGGCGAACAGCTTGTGCAGCACGTCCTTGTCGCGGATGGTCTTGAGGACCTCGCGACGGTTGTGCAGGTCGCCGCGCTTGGCCTTGCTGATCAGCCGCTCGGCGAGCGGACGCAGCTTGCGCGCCTTGGCCTCGGTGGTCTTGATCCGCCCGTGGGTGAACAGCGCGGTGGCCAGGTTGGCCAGCAGCAGCCGCTCGTGGGCCGGAGACCCGCCAAGCCGGGCGCCCTTGGTGGGGGTCGGCATTTCCGTTGCTCCTGTGGTCTAGAACAGCTGGGTCAGAGCTGCTCAGTCTCTGCGTAGTCCTGGCCGTCGTCGTGGTGGCCGTCCACACCCGCGTCCGACCAGCCGGCGTCGGCCGGGAAGTCGGTCGCGGCGACCGACGGGTCGAATCCGGGCGGGCTGTCCTTCAGCGCGAGGCCGAGGCCGACGAGCTTGAGCTTGACCTCGTCGATCGACTTGGCGCCGAAGTTGCGGATGTCGAGCAGGTCGGCCTCGCTGCGCGAGACCAGCTCCCCGACGGTGTGGATGCCCTCACGCTTGAGGCAGTTGTAGGACCGGACGGTCAGGTCCAGGTCCTCGATCGGCATCGCGAACGCGGCGATGGTGTCCGCCTCGGCCGGCGACGGGCCGATCTCGATGCCCTCAGCGTCGACGTTGAGCTCACGGGCCAGCCCGAACAGCTCCACCAGAGTCTTGCCCGCGGAGGCGACGGCGTCCCGGGGCGTGATCGACGGCTTGGTCTCCACGTCCAGGATCAGCTTGTCGAAGTCGGTGCGCTGCTCGACACGGGTCGCCTCGACCTTGTAGGTCACCTTCAGCACCGGCGAGTAGATCGAGTCGACCGGGATCCGGCCGATCTCGGCGCCGGCCTGCTTGTTCTGCACCGCCGGGACGTAGCCGCGACCGCGCTCGACGACGAGCTCGATCTCCAGCTTGCCCTTGGCGTTGAGAGTGGCGATGTGCAGGTCGGGGTTGTGCACGGTGACACCGGCCGGAGGCACGATGTCGCCCGCGGTCACCGCGCCGGGACCCTGCTTGCGCAGGTACATGGTCACCGGCTCGTCCTCCTCGGAGGACACGACCAGCTCCTTGAGGTTCAGGATGATGTCGGTGACATCCTCCTTCACCCCGGGAACCGTGGTGAACTCGTGCAGCACGCCGTCGATCCGGATGCTGGTCACCGCCGCGCCCGGGATGGACGACAGCAGCGTGCGCCGGATCGAGTTGCCCAACGTGTAGCCGAACCCGGGCTCCAGCGGCTCGATGACGAACCGGGACCGGGTGTCGTTGATGGGCTCCTCGGCGAGCGTGGGTCGCTGAGAGATGAGCACTGCTTACCTTCTTTCGTACGACGCCCGCTATTTGACGTCGACCGAGTCCCGGGGGGGGGGGGGGGGGGGGGGGGGGGGGGGCGGCCGGGCGGGGGGGGCGGGGGGGGCGGGGGCGGGGGGGGCGGGGGGGGGGGGGGGCGGGGGGGGGGGGGGGGGGGGGGGGGGGGGGGGGGGCGCGGATAGTGGAACACGGCTTACCTATTTTCGTCCTACGCCCCTTATTTCCCGTCGCCCGAGTCCGGGGGCGGCCGCCCGGGGGCGCCCGCGCCGGAAGGGATCACTTCGAGTACAGCTCGACGATCAGCTGCTCCGACACCGGCGTGTCGATCTGGGCCCGCTCGGGGAGCTGGTGTACCAGAACACGCAGGGAGGACGGAACCACCTGGAGCCAAGCCGGGATCGGACGGTCACCGAAGGTGGCCTTGGCGACCTCGAAAGGCAGCGTCGGCAGCGACTTCGGCTTCACGTCGATGATGTCCCACTTGGACACCCGGTAGCTGGGGATGTTCACCTTGTGGCCGTTCACGATGAAGTGACCGTGGCTGACCAGCTGGCGGGCCTGGCGGCGGGTGCGAGCCAGACCGGCGCGGTAGATGACGTTGTCCAGCCGCGACTCGAGGATCTGCAGCAGGTTCTCGCCGGTCTTGCCGGACTTGCGAACCGCTTCCTCGTAGTAGCGGCGGAACTGACGCTCCAGCACGCCGTAGGTGTAGCGAGCCTTCTGCTTCTCCTGCATCTGCAGGAGGTACTCGGACTCCTTGATGCGGCCGCGGCCGTGCTGGCCGGGCGGGTACGGACGGCGCTCGAAAGCCTGGTCGCCGCCGACGAGGTCAACCTTGAGACGACGCGAGATGCGCGTCGCGGGGCCGGTGTAACGAGCCATCTGTTCTTACTCCTCCCCGTGCCTCAGACCCGGCGCCGCTTGGGCGGGCGGCAGCCGTTGTGGGGCTGCGGGGTCACGTCCTGGATGGTTCCGACCTCGAGGCCCGCCGCCTGCAGCGAACGGATCGCGGTCTCCCGGCCGGAGCCGGGGCCCTTCACGAACACGTCGACCTTGCGCATGCCGTGCTCGGCCGCCTTGCGGGCGGCGTTCTCGGCGGCCATCTGCGCGGCGAACGGCGTGGACTTACGGGAGCCCTTGAAGCCGACATGGCCGGCCGAGGCCCACGCGATGACGGCGCCGGTCGGGTCCGTGATGGAGACGATCGTGTTGTTGAACGTGCTCTTGATGTGGGCGTGCCCGTGCGAGACGTTCTTCTTCTCCTTGCGCCGGATCTTCTTGACCCCGGCGCCGGAGCGAGTCTTGGGTGGCATTCTTCGGAGATCTCCTAGCTAGCGGGGGGTTACTTCTTACCGGCCTTCTTCTTGCCGGCCACCGTCTTCTTCGGGCCCTTGCGGGTGCGGGCGTTGGTCTTCGTCCGCTGACCGCGCACGGGAAGCCCACGACGGTGCCGAAGCCCCTCGTAGCAGCCGATCTCCATCTTGCGACGGATGTCGGCCTGGACCTCGCGGCGGAGGTCACCCTCGACCTTGTAGTTGGCCTCGATGTGCTCACGCAGCTTGGCGAGGTCGTCGTCGCCCAGGTCCTTGGCCCGCAGGTCCGGGCTGATGCCCGTCGCGGCCAGGAGCTCCTTCGAGCGAGTCCGGCCAATGCCGAAGATGTAAGTCAGCGCGATCTCCATCCGCTTCTCGCGGGGGAGGTCGACGCCAGCGAGTCGTGCCATGCGGCGTACTGCTCCTCACTTGTTCGTCGCTCCAGGTCTGCTCCTCGTCCGTTCCGGGACCGACTCGCTGTGCCGTTGCCCCCGCTTTCACGGGAGCTGTCCCAGCCCCGGCCTGGAGTCCGGGGGTGAGCCGGGTGCTTTCGCGCCCGGCAGGGTCGAGGAGGTTGTGTACTTGTGGTCGCGTCCACTGAGTGGATCAGCGACAAGTACGAGGCCGGCTGATCAGCCCTGGCGCTGCTTGTGGCGCAGGTTGTCGCAGATCACCATGACCCGGCCGTGACGGCGGATCACCTTGCACTTGTCGCAGATCTTCTTGACGCTCGGCTGGACCTTCACGGTCGTGCACTCCTGTGCGAGTAGTTAGGGGGTGCCGGAGGCAAGCCTCCGGTGGCGGTCGCCCAGACGCGCTGCGACCCCCACATCCCCAACGTGGAGGTCACTTGTAGCGGTAGACGATTCGGCCGCGGGACAGGTCGTAGGGCGACAGCTCCACGACAACCCGGTCCTCCGGCAGGATGCGGATGTAGTGCTGCCGCATCTTGCCGCTGATGTGCGCGAGAACCTTGTGGCCGTTCTCCAACTCGACTCGGAACATCGCGTTGGGGAGTGGCTCGACCACGCGGCCCTCGACCTCGATGGCCCCGTCCTTCTTGCCCATGTCCTCCGCGTTTCGTGACGGTGGTATGACTGGTGTGCGGCCCGCGCGACACCCCGACTCCGATCGCCCACCAAGATCACGAACGCGGTGACTTGACGATCACCGCAGGCACGACGGAATCGACGCGACGAGTGCGCCGTCAATCCAGTGTACGGCGCTCGGGGTCGATGCCCAAATCGAGGCGCAGGTCACGCCCGGTCAGCCCAGTACCGGTCAGCTCCGGCTGTCGCGGCCGATGCCCAGGATGTAGCCCGCGATCAGCAGCGCGCCCCAGGGGCCGGCCACCCAGATCCACCACGGGTAGACCATGCCGCCGGAGAAGACCACGATCACCCAGATCACGAAGTTCACCAGGCTGGCCGCGAACCAGGCCCCGGTGCCCACCCGCATCACCGTCGCCCCCACGCCGCGGGGCCGGCGGGCCACCTCGCTGGTCGGCTGGATGACCGGCTCGGGCACCAGCTCCGACCGTGACCAGGGCACCGGCTGGCGCACGTCCGGCAGGTCCGAGGTCACCGCGGCCAGCTCGCCGTAGGTCCTCGCCTCCCACACCTTGCGGGTCCGCTCGTCGAACTCGTCCAGGTCGAGGCGGCCCTCCGCGTGCGCCTTCTTGAGCTGGCCCGCCACCATCCCGCGATCCGCGTCCGATACCCGCCTCGCGTCCGGCGGCACTGGCTGCTCCACGCCTACATCCTGCCAGCCCCACGCCACCCGTAACACCGTTGCGGTCGGCCTGTCGGCCCCGCCCTGCACAATCGGCGACGTGGAGTTCCATCTGCTCGGACCGCTGCGGGTGGTGCGTGATGGATCCGAGATCCCGCTCAACGCCGCCAAGCAGCGAGCCCTGCTCGCTGTCCTCGCCCTGCACGCCGGCCAGCTACTCGCCGCCGACGAGCTCATCGACCGCCTCTGGGGCTCCACCCCGCCCGCCGGCGCCCGCAACACCCTCCGCACCTACGTTATGCGCCTACGGAAAGCCCTCGGCGACCCGTCGGTCATCGAGACCATGCTCGACGGCTACCGCCTTGTCGGCGGCACCACCGACATCCAGCGCTTCGACTCCCTGCTGGCCGCCAACCCCGATCTCTCCCAGCTCGACCAGGCCCTCGCCCTCTGGCGCGGCGACCCCGCCGACGGCCTGCTCCCCACCGAGGCGCAAACGCTTGCCGAACGCCGTCTCGACGCCCTGACCCGCCGCTGCGAACTGGCCGTCACCCTCCATCGCCACGACGAGGCCATCCCCGTCCTTCGCGACCTCGTCGCCCGGCACCCCCTCCGCGAGAAGCTCTGGGCCCTGCTCATCCGCGCCCTGCACGCCACCGGCCGTCAACCCGAAGCCGTCGCCGCCTACGACCAGGCCCGCAACGCCCTCGCCGACGAACTAGGCATCGATCCCGGCGCTGAGCTCCAGTCCGCCCATGCGTCGGTCGCCGGCACCGCTCCCCGCCGAGCCGTGTCCCAGCTACCCCCGAGCATCGGCAATTTCGTCGGCCGCCGCCACGAACTCGACGCCCTCCGCCAGCAGCTCAAGTCCACCGGCATCGCCGTCGTCAGCGGTCCTCCCGGCATCGGCAAGACCGCTCTGGCCGTTCGCTCCGCCCACGAGCTCAAGGCTGACTTCCCCGACG
Organism: Kutzneria sp. NPDC052558; assembly: GCF_044547355.1. NCBI lineage: Bacteria > Bacillati > Actinomycetota > Actinomycetes > Pseudonocardiales > Pseudonocardiaceae > Kutzneria > Kutzneria sp. NPDC052558. Next base: position 69,784 of record NZ_JBIUAG010000018.1, on the reverse strand, counting down.
GCCAACTCTTCGTCAATTTGCGCGGCTATGCCCGGATCCCCCGCATGACATCAGCCGAAGTGCTGTCCCGGTTCCTGCGCGCACTGGGCGTGCCACCCGACCAGATCCCGCTCGACACGGAACTCCAGGTACACAGATACCGCTCCGAACTAGCCGGCAAGTGCATTCTCGTCCTACTCGACAATGTCGGCGACGCCGACCAAATCCGACCGCTGCTGCCCAAGGAGCCTGGTTGCGGCGTGATCGCCACCAGTCGGACTGCATTCCACGACCTACCGACGCAGCCACTGCAACTCGACGTGCTCGACGCCGATGACTCGATGGCGATGCTAGGTGCGACTCTCGGCACGGACGCGCTCAATGAGGAAAAAGATGCCGCAGTCGAACTGGCCCGACTGTGTGGACACTTGCCGCTCGCCCTCCGGATCGCGGCGGGCAACCTCATCGACACACCAGCCAATCGCATCGAGAGATACGTCGCCGAGATCCGCAACCGAAACCGTTTGGATGCATTGCGTATCGACGACGACGAGAACACCGCAGTACGCACCGCCTTTGACATCTCTTATCACGCACTCCCCTCACACCCCCAGCGATTGTTCCGTTTGTTGAGCCTGACCGCCGGCACCGATTTCACCACCCCAATAGCCGCCACTCTTCTAAACGTCACAGAAGAGGAAGCAACACGATTGCTGGCGATACTGACCACAGCCAACCTCATTCAGCAACACACTACCGGACGTCATCAACTCCACGACCTCGTCCGAGACTACGCAAGGGAAAGGGTTCTCAAGGAGGAGTCGGCGACCACTATCCAGCACGCGATCCATCGCATGCTGGACCACTACCTGCACAGCATTCACAATGCCACCGACGCCAGCGACAAGGCCATGCGCAGCCTGGATCCGCCGTCCGCCGAAGCTCTGGTACAGCCAGCCCGCTTTGCCACCGCCGACCAAGCGGAACGCTGGCTGGAAGCCGAGCTGAACAACGTCTTGAGCGCAATTGAGATTTCTAGCGAACAGCCGAGCCCATGGCACGCATGGCACCTCACCGACGCCATCGACAGCTACCTGCGCCGGACCTGTAGCGGAACCCTACGCCTGTCGACCGCGCTACGAACCCTCACGGCTGCCACACGGGCCGGAGACATCAAGGGGCAAGCAGCCATCCATCGCATTATCGGCTCGACTTATATCGCCAACATCGATTCACTAAACGCAGATATTTCCCAAAAGACGGTGATGAAACACGTCAACCAAGCCGTATCGTTGAGCCGACAGGCCGGCAACAGCGCCGGCGAGGCCTTCTCCCTTCTAACCAAGGGCACCGGGCGGGCAGCGTACGGACATCCACAATCAGCCATACAAGACTTTCAACAAGCACTGGCCGTGTTCGACGGAAAGGAGCCAGAAAAACTCCGCACAACAGTGACGGCAAACATTGGCACCGCCCTGTACGAGGTAGGACACCTCAAGGAAGCTGAGCGATACCAGACCGAAGCACTAGCAGCGTCAAAACGACTCAAACTACGAGTGATGGTGATTCGCGCGACCTACAATCTGGGTCGGATCCACACAGCGATGGGACGCTTCGACCTGTCGATCACGGACCATCAGAAGAGCTTCAAACTGGCTGAACAGCTGGGTATGGAGAACATCGCCACCACCAGTCTGGCTGAAATCGCTCGCAACCACGCTTGTCGAGGAGACGTCGCCGCCGCCCATGACCAGTTTCGCGTGATCCAGCAATGGTGGGCCAGTCATGATGAACGTCAGGCGCACCAGCCGTCCATGACCGCACTGGCCGCAGCTCATCTTGCCCTCGGCCATTTAGAGCAGGCGCTCACGACTTACCAGGCGATCGCCGCAAGCTCGGGCCACACCTGGAATGTCCACTACCTAAACCAGGCCCTCTGTGGGATCGCCGAGATCCACGCCAGTTCTGGCCGCTTCGACGAGGCAACGGCGTTCGCACACAAAGCGATAAAGACCGCGCGAGCCAGCCAGTCCAGAATCTACGAAGGCGTCGCGACATCAGCCCTCGCCAGCGCCGAATGGGCACTCGGGGATCGCGAATCAGCGACCGCCCACAGCCTGGAGGCCCTCGGCATCCACCGCACGACCGGACACCGGCCGGGCGAGGCCCATACCCTGCGACTGTTGGGCACAATCATACAAGCCAACGACACCAACATCGCCGTCGATCACTGGCGACAGGCACTGAAGCTGTACGAGCAGATGAGAATGCCTCAAGCAGTCGAATTGCGGAAACTGCTCGCCGGGATCAGGCCTCGGGGGCGGTGAGGATCCAGGGGCCGTCGTCGGTGATGGCGACGGAGTGCTCCCAGTGAGCGGCGCGGGTGCCGTCGGCGGTGATGACGGTCCAGCCGTCGTCGAGTTCCTTGGTCTGGTCGCTGCCCAGGGTGAGCATCGGCTCGATGGCGATGGCCATGCCGGCCTTGAGGCGGGGGCCCTTGCCGGGCTTGCCGAAGTTGGGCAGGAAGGGCTCCATGTGCATCTGGGTGCCGATGCCGTGGCCGCCGTAATCGGTGACGATGCCGTACTCGATGCCGTCGGCCTCGTCGGAGCGCAGCACGGAGCTCTCGATGGCGAAGGAGATGTCGGTGAGGCGGGCGCCGACGACGGCGGCCTCGATGCCGGCGAGCATGGAGGCGCGGGTGGCCTCGGAGAGCTTGCGGTCAGCCTCGGGGGCGGCGCCGATGAGCACGGTGACGGCGGCGTCGCCGTGCCAGCCGTCGAGGATGGCCCCGCAGTCGATGGAGATGAGGTCCCCGTCGGCCAGCACCTGGGTGCGGCTGGGGATGCCGTGCACGACCTGCTCGTTGACCGAGGCGCAGATGGACGCGGGAAAGCCGTGGTAGCCCTTGAAGGAGGGCACGGCCCCGGCGTCCCGGATGGTCTGCTCGGCCAGCTCGTCCAGCTCGGCGGTGCTGACGCCGGCGGCGGCCCGCTCGGACATCAGGGACAGGCAGCGGGCGACCACGATTCCGGCCGCCCGCATGGCCTCCAGCTCACCGCGCGTCTTGATCTCGATGCCGCGACCTCGCTTGAGCAACTCAGGCTCCAGCGCGCAGCGCCTTGAGCGCCCGCTCGGTGATCTCGCTGACCTCGCCCACGGCGTCCACCGTCACCAGGATGTCCTGGTAGTAGTCCAGCAGCGGCCGGGTGGCCGACCGGTAGACCTCCTGGCGGTGCCGCACGACCTCTTCGGTGTCGTCGGCCCGGCCCCGCGCCAGCAGCCGCCCGACCACGACGTCCTCGGGCACGTCCAGCTCCAGCACGGCGTCGAGCGACTCGTCGTTCTCGGCCAGGATGCCGGCCAACACGTCGGCCTGGGCGGTGTTGCGCGGGAAGCCGTCGAGCAGGAAGCCGGCCTTGGCGTCGGACTGGGCCAGCCGGTCCTTGACCATCCCGTTGGTCACCGAGTCCGGCACCAGGGCGCCGGTGTCCAGGTACTTCTTGGCCTCCAGCCCGAGCGGGGTCTCCTCGGCGATGTTGGCCCGGAAGAGGTCGCCGGTGGAGATGTGCGGGACCCCGAGCTTCTCGCTGAGCACGGTGGCCTGAGTACCCTTGCCCGCTCCGGGCGGGCCGACGAGGACGAGTCTCACTAGCGCAGGAACCCTTCGTAGTTGCGCTGCATGAGCTGGCTCTCGATCTGCTTGATCGTGTCGAGACCGACGCCAACCATGATCAGCACAGCGGTGCCGCCGAACGGGAAGTTGTTGTTGGAGCCGTTCCCGCCGCTGGTCACGCTCAGGAAGAAGGTCGGAAGCACGGCCACGAGGCCCAGGTACAGCGAGCCGGGCAGCGTGATCCGGTTCAGCACGTACGTCAGGTACTCGGAGGTCGGCCGGCCCGGACGGATGCCGGGGATGAAGCCGCCGAACTTGCGCATCTCGTCGGCGCGCTCATCCGGGTTGAACGTGATCGCCACGTAGAAGTACGTGAAGAAGATGATCAGGGCGAAGTACAGCCCGATGTGGCCCCAGCTGCTCGGGTCGACCACGTAGCTCTGCAACCACTGCTGCCAGCCGCCGCTGCTGCCGGTGTTGGTGGTCAGCGAGATGACCAGCTGCGGCAGGTAGAGCAGCGAGGAGGCGAAGATGACCGGGATGACGCCGGCCTGGTTGACCTTCAGCGGCAGGTAGGTCGAGGTGCCGCCGTACATGCGGCGGCCGATCATCCGCTTGGCGTACTGCACCGGGATCCGGCGCTGGGCCTGCTCCAGGAAGATGACGAAGCCGATGATCAGCAGGCCGAACACGCAGATCGCGGTGAACACCAGGCCGCCACCCTGCTGGAGGATGGTCTGGCCCTCCTGCGGGATGCGGGCGGCGATCGAGGTGAACATCAGGATCGACATGCCGTTGCCGACGCCGCGCTCGGTGATGAGCTCGCCGAACCACATGATGATCGCGGTGCCCGCGGTCATCGTGACCACGATCACGCTCAGCGTGAACAGGCCCTGGTCCGGGATGACCTGCGACTGGCAGTTGGTGAACAGCTGGCCGCGGGTGGCCAGCGCCACGATGCCGGTGGACTGCAGGATCGCCAGCGCGACCGTCAGGTACCGGGTGTACTGGGTCAGCTTGTTCTGGCCGGACTGGCCTTCCTTCTTCAGCTGCTCGAAGCGGGGGATCACCACCGTCAGCAGCTGGATGATGATGCTCGCCGTGATGTACGGGAGGATGCCCAGCGAGAAGACCGAGAGCTGGAGCAGTGCGCCGCCGCTGAACAGGCTGATCAGCCCGTAGATGCCGCCGCTCTGGTCCACGGTCGAAATACACTGCTGGATGTTCGCGAAGCTCACACCCGGGGACGGCATCTGCGAGCCCAGCCGGTACAGCGCAATGATCCCCAGCGTGAACAGGATCTTGCGGCGCAGGTCCGGCGTCGCGAGAGCCGAGCGGAAGGCGCCAAGCACGCGTGACCTCCTCGGCGTCACCGGTCTCCGACCGGTGAACGGCTTGTCCGACCGTGGTCGGCTGACGACCTGGCGAGCAAGCCAGGAACGCTTCGTGCCGGCAGGGCCCGAAGCGTGCTCACGACTGTAACAGGCCCGGGCAGCGCTACGGACCCCACCGGGGGATAAAGCCCCGGTGATCATCGAACCCCGCCGGACGGCGGGTCCCGAAGTGGACAATCCGAGAGTTCGAAGTTAGTTTGAAAGTATGACCGCGATGCCGGAGGCCCCGTTCTCGGAGCTCATCAACAAGCCCAAGGACACCGTCGCCAAGCTGGCCAGCACGCCGAAGCAGAAGCTGAGGTTAAAGCGCCGCGACAGCGCTGACCTGCTGCTGACCACGGTCGAACGAGCCGAGCAGGACGGCGAGGTGCTGAGCGCGACCACCCGCATCTTCGTCGCGCTGATCGCCAAGGACGCCGCCGCGCGGACGCTGCTGACCGAGGTGATCCCCGAGGCGTTCCCCTGGGTCCGTTTCCTCCCCAAGCAGGACGTGCAGCAGTTCCTGGTCGAACTTGTGGAGACGCTGCGAGCCGCCGAGGATCTGGACAACCTCGCTCCGGTCGCACAGCTGATCGTGGAGTGGAAGCACACGGCCGAAGTGCACTCCGATCCAGAGCTGAAGCGCGCTCTCACGCACGACCTCGGCGACCTGGGTTCCTTGCTGCCTCCTGAAGCAACAACCGAGTGAGCCCCAAGCGGGGAGACCGCGTGGCACCACCGCCCCGAGCGGGCGAGTGGGACGTCAGGTTCGCGACAAACGCGGCGGCCCGGGATTGGGAGGAACTCGGCAACAAGGCACCAGGCAACACCGCCGACGCCTGGTCCCTGATGCGTGAGAACCCGTGCCCGACGGAGCACGGGCAACGCCACCATCAGCTGAAGGGCACGCTGGCTCGCGAACAGCACGGGGGTCAGGTCTACGACCAGTGGCAGATTGAGGTCACCGGCAGCGGCCGGATCTGGTACCTGGTCGATCGATCGCGCCAGACCATCTGGGTGACCTATGCCAGCCTTCGGCATCCGAAGGCCACCGAGTAGCCAGACACGACAGAAGCGGCCGGCAGGAGAGGAGTTCCTGCCGGCCGCTTCGCGGTACTGCGTCAGTTCACAGCGTGGTGACGGTGCCACCAGCGGCGGTGATCTTCTCCACCGCGCTGCCGGAGAACTTGTGCGCGGTGATGTCCAGCTTGACGCCGGCGATGTCGCCGTCGCCCAGCACCTTGACCAGCTCGTTCTTGCGAACGAGGCCGGCGCCGACCAGGGCGTCCACGTCGACGCTGCCACCCTGCGGGAACAGGCGGGCGACGTCGGAGACGTTCACGACCTGGTACTCGGTGCGGAACGGGTTGCGGAAGCCCTTGAGCTTCGGCAGCCGCATGTGCAGCGGCAGGTTGCCACCCTCGAAGCGAGCCGGCACGTTCTTGCGGGCGCCGGTGCCCTTGGTGCCGCGACCCGCGGTCTTGCCCTTGGAACCCTCACCGCGGCCGACCCGGGTCTTCGCCGTCTTGGCGCCGGGGGCCGGGCGGAGGTGGTGGATCTTGATGGTCATGAGTTGACCTCCTCCACGACCACCAGGTGCCGCACGGTGTGGATCAGGCCCCGGTTGACGGGGTTGTCCTCACGCACGACCGACTGGCGGATCTTGCGCAGACCCAGCGTCCGCAACGACTCGCGGTGGTTCTGCTTGGTACCGATGCTGCTCTTGACCTGGGTCACCTTGAGCTGAGCCATGGTCACACCCCCTGCCCGGCACGGGCACGGAGCATGCCGGCCGGAGCAACGTCCTCCAGCGGCAGGCCACGGCGGGCGGCGACCTCTTCGGGGCGCTGAAGGCCCTTCAGGGCGGCCACGGTGGCGTGCACGATGTTGATGGCGTTGTCGCTGCCCAGCGACTTGCTCAGCACGTCGTGCACACCGGCGCACTCCAGGACGGCGCGCACCGGGCCACCGGCGATGACGCCGGTACCGGCGCTGGCCGGGCGCAGCAGCACCACGCCGGCGGCCTTCTCGCCCTGGATCGGGTGCGGGATGGTGCCGCCGATGCGAGGCACGCGGAAGAAGTTCTTCTTCGCCTCCTCGACACCCTTGGCGATGGCGGCCGGAACTTCCTTGGCCTTGCCATAGCCAACGCCCACCATGCCGTCGCCGTCGCCGACGATCACCAGCGCGGTGAAGCTGAAGCGACGACCACCCTTGACGACCTTCGCCACCCGGTTGATGGCGACGACGCGCTCGAGGTGCGGGGTCTTCTCCTGGGCCGCCCCGCCACGGCCACCGTCACGACGGTCGCGGCGCTCTCCGCGCTCGCCACCGCCGCCTTCGCGACGCGTGCGTCCCGGCATCAGACGGCCCTCTCAATTCCAGTGATGTACATGCTCAGAACTCCAGCCCCGCCTCGCGGGCGGCGTCCGCCAGCGCGGCGATACGGCCGTGGTAGTCGTAACCACCGCGGTCGAACACGACCTTGGTGATGCCGGCTTCCTTGGCGCGGGCCGCGACCAGCTGGCCCACCTTGGTGGCGCGGGCCTTCTTGTCGCCCTCCAGCGCGCGCACGTCCGCCTCCAGGCTGGAGGCCGACGCCAGCGTGTGGCCGGCGAGGTCGTCGATGACCTGCACGACGATGTGTCGCGAGGAGCGGTTGACGACCATGCGCGGACGCTCGGGCGTGCCGCTGATCTTCTTGCGAAGCCGGAAGTGACGACGGGCCCGCGCGACACGGCGCCGGGTCGACACGTCCTTGCCGACCGGCTTCCTCTTGGTAGCAGTGGACTCAGCCATGATCACTTACCCGTCTTCCCGACCTTGCGGCGGATCTTCTCGCCCGCGTAGCGCACGCCCTTGCCCTTGTACGGGTCGGGCTTGCGCAGCTTGCGGATGTTGGCGGCGACCTCGCCGACCAACTGCTTGTCGATGCCCTGGACGGAGAACTTGGTCGGGGTCTCCACCACGAAGGTGATGCCAGCCGGCGCCTTCACCGGAACCGCGTGGCTGTACCCCAGCGCGAACTCCAGGTCGGAACCCTTGAGCTGCACGCGGTAGCCGACGCCGGTGATCTCCATCTTCTTCTCGTAGCCCTGGGTCACGCCGATGATCAGGTTGTTGATCAGCGTGCGGGACAGGCCGTGCAGCGAGCGCGAGAGGCGCTCGTCGTCGGGCCGAGTCACCTGCAGCGTGCCGTCCTCGGCCCGCTCCACGGCGATCGGCTCGGCCACGGTGTGCGAGAGGGCGCCCTTCGGGCCCTTCACGTTCACGACCTGGCCGTCGATGTTCACGTCGACCCCGGAGGGGACGGTGATGGGCAGCCTTCCAATGCGCGACATCGTCAGTCCCCCTTCCTCACCACACGTAGGCGAGGACTTCCCCGCCCACACCCTGCTTGCCCGCCTGCCGGTCGGTCACCAGACCGCCGGAGGTGGAGATGATGGCGACACCCAGCCCACCGAGCACCTTGGGCAGGTTGGTCGACTTCGCGTACACCCGCAGACCCGGCTTGGAGACACGCCGCACACCGGCGATGCTCCGCTCACGGTTCGGGCCGTACTTCAGCTCGACGACGAGGTTCTTGCCCTTCTCGCCGGCGGCGTCGCGGTAGCCGGCGATGTAGCCCTCGCGCTTGAGGATCTCGGCGATGTTCGCCTTGAGCTTCGAGTGCGGCATCACGACCTCGTCGTGGTATGCCGAGTTTGCGTTACGCAGACGCGTCAACATGTCTGCGATCGGGTCGGTCATCGTCATGGTGACCTGTCAACCTTTCTCGCCCTGGTTCCCATAGGCCTGGGGCGAAGTGGGGTGGTGCGGGGTCGAACGTATTACCAGCTGGACTTGTGCACGCCGGGCAGCTCGCCGCGGTGCGCCATCTGGCGCAGGCAGATCCGGCACAGGCCGAACTTGCGGAACACGGCGTGCGGGCGGCCGCACTTCTGGCAGCGGGTGTAGGCCCGGACGGCGAACTTCTGCTTGCCGGCCGCCTTGTTGATCAGCGCCTTCTTCGCCATCGGCTCAGTTCTCCTTGAACGGGAAGCCGAGGTGCTTGAGCAGCGCCCGACCCTCGTCGTCGTTGGTTGCCGTGGTCACGACGGTGATGTCCATGCCACGGGGACGGTCGATCGAGTCGGGGTCGATCTCGTGGAACATCGACTGCTCGTTCAGCCCGAAGGTGTAGTTGCCGTTGCCGTCGAACTGCTTGCCCGACAGGCCGCGGAAGTCACGGATACGGGGCAGCGCGATGGTCAGCAGCCGGTCCAGGAACTCCCACATGCGGTCGCCGCGCAGGGTCACCCGCGCGCCGATCGGCATGCCCTCGCGCAGCTTGAACTGGGCGATGGACTTGCGGGCCTTGCGGACCTCGGGCCGCTGGCCGGTGATCGTGGCCAGGTCGCGGACCGCGCCCTCGATCAGCTTGCCGTCACGGGCGGCGTCGCCGACGCCCATGTTCACGACGACCTTCACGACACCCGGGATCTGCATCACGTTGTCGTAGGTGAACTGCTCCTGGAGCGCGGCGACGATCTCGCTGCGGTACCGGGTCTTCAGCCGCGGCAGGACCTTCTCAGTAGTGGTCATGATCAGATGTCCTTACCGTTGCGACGGGAGACGCGCACGCGCCGGCCGTCGTCGTTCGTGCGGTAGCCGACGCGGGCCGGCTTGCCGTCGGAGTCGACGACCATCACGTTGCTCACGTGGATCGGCGCCTCCTGGGTCACGATGCCGCCGGACTGCGCGCCCCGCTGGGTCTGGGTGATCCGGGTGTGCTTCTTGATCCGGTTCACGCCCTCGACCAACACGCGGTCGTTCTCCGGGTAGGCCTGGATGACCTTGCCCTTCGCGCCCTTGTCCTTGCCCGCGATGACCACGACCGTGTCGCCCTTGCGCACCTTCATCACAACACCTCCGGCGCGAGCGAGATGATCTTCATGAACTTCTTGTCACGCAGCTCGCGGCCAACCGGGCCGAAGATGCGGGTGCCCCGCGGCTCGTTGTCCGGCTTGATGAGCACGGCGGCGTTCTCGTCGAAGCGGATGTACGAGCCGTCCGGACGGCGCCGCTCCTTGACGGTGCGCACGACGACGGCCTTGACCACGTCGCCCTTCTTCACACCGGCGCCGGGGATGGCGTCCTTCACCGTGGCGACGATGATGTCGCCGATGCCCGCGTAGCGACGCGAGGAACCGCCGAGCACGCGGATGCAAAGGATCTCCTTCGCACCGGTGTTGTCGGCGACCCGCAGTCGCGACTCCTGCTGAATCACTTACAGCTCCCTGACCATCGATGGCCTGCCAGATTTCCGACCTGACAGGCTCGGTCTTGTTGTTACTTGGCCTTCTCGAGGACCTCGACCAGCCGCCAGCGCTTGGTGGCCGACAGCGGACGGGTCTCCATCAGCAGGACGCGGTCGCCGATGCCGGCCACGTTCTCCTCGTCGTGCGCCTTGACCTTGGTCGTGGTCCGCAGCACCTTGCCGTACAGCGGGTGCTTCTTGCGGTCCTCGAGGGAGACGACGATCGTCTTCTCCATCTTGTTGGACACAACCAGGCCCTCGCGGACCTTGCGGTCGTTGCGCTTGTCAGTCGTCTCGTTGGTCTCGCTCATGCGGCGCCCTCACCAGTCGTAACCTCGTCGGGCGACACGGACAGACCGAGCTCCCGTTCCCGCATCACGGTGTAGACGCGGGCGATGTCGTGACGGACCGTGCGCAGGCGGCGGTTGTTGTCCAGCTGGCCGGTGGCCATCTGGAACCGGAGGTTGAACAGCTCCTCCTTGGCCTCCCGAAGGCGCAGCACGAGCTCCTCGTCCGTGAGCTCACGCAGCTCTGCGGCGTTGGTACCCGCTGCCATCAGAAGTCACCACCCTCACGCGTGACGATCCGGCACTTCAGCGGCAGCTTGTGGATGGCGCGGCGAAGCGCCTCCCGAGCAACCGTCTCGTTCGGGTAGCTCATCTCGAAGAGCACCCGGCCGGGCTTGACGTTGGCCACCCAGTACTCGGGCGAGCCCTTACCGGAACCCATGCGGGTTTCCGCCGGCTTCTTGGTCAGCGGGCGGTCCGGGAAGATGTTGATCCAGACCTTGCCGCCACGACGGATGTGCCGGTTGATGGCGATACGAGCGGACTCGATCTGCCGGTTGGTGACGTAGGCCGGCTCCAGAGCCTGGATGCCGAACTCGCCGAAGGTGACACGCGTGCCACCCTTGGCCGCACCACTCCGCTTCGGGTGGTGCTGCTTGCGGTGCTTGACCCTACGCGGGATGAGCACTACTCAGCCCTCCCCATTGCCAGTGCTGGCGGCCTCGACGGCCGCAGCCTCGGTCGCGGTCGCGGCGTTCGCCTCGGCGGCCGCGCGGCCGGCCTCGGTGCTCGTCGCGGTGGTGCCGGCCGAGCCGGAGCGGCGAGCCCGGTTCGGACGCTCGCGCCGCTGCTGCGGGCGGTCGTTGCCGGCCGGGGCCGCGGTGTCGCGCGAGCGGAAGCCGCCGACGACGTCGCCCTTGTAGATCCACACCTTCACGCCGATGCGGCCGAAGGTGGTGCGGGCCTCGAAGAAGCCGTAGTCGATGTCCGCGCGCAGCGTGTGCAGCGGGACGCGACCCTCGCGGTAGAACTCCGAGCGGGACATCTCGGCGCCGCCGAGACGGCCACCGCACTGCACCCGGATGCCCTTGACCTGCGGCGAGCGCATGGCCGACTGCATGGCCTTGCGCATCGCGCGCCGGAACGACACGCGGTTGGACAGCTGCTCGGCGGTCACCTGGGCGACCAGCTGAGCGTCCGACTCGGGGTTCTTGACCTCGAGGATGTTCAGCTGGACCTGCTTGGCGGTCAGCTTCTCCAGCTCGCCCCGGATGCGGTCGGCCTCGGCGCCGCGGCGGCCGATGACGATGCCCGGACGGGCGGTGTGGATGTCGACGCGGACCCGGTCCCGGGTGCGCTCGATCTCCACCTTGGAGATGCCGGCCCGCTCCATGCCCTTGCTGAGCATCTTGCGGATCTTCACGTCTTCCGCGACGTACTCCGCGTACTGCTTGTCGGCGTACCAGCGGGACTTCCAGTCGGTGGTGATACCAAGGCGGAAGCCGTGCGGGTTGATCTTCTGACCCACTACTGGGCCCCCTTCTTGGCTCGAGACTTGCCGGCCTTGCGCTCGACCGGACGGGACTCGACCTCGATCGTGATGTGGCTCGTCCGCTTGCGGATCCGGTAGGCCCGGCCCTGAGCGCGCGGACGGAACCGCTTCAACGTCGGCCCCTCGTCCACGTACGCGCTGGACACCCACAGGGTGTCGCGGTCGAGGCTCAGGTTGTTCTCGGCGTTGGCCATGGCGCTGGCGAGCACCTTGGCCACCGGCTCGCTGGCGGCCTGCGGCGCGAACTGAAGGACGGCCAGGGCCTCCGTGGCGTTGCGGCCACGGATGAGGTCGACCACTCGGCGTGCCTTCATGGCGGTCAGGCGGACGTAGCGGGCCCGCGCCACGGCGCGCGGCAGCTCCTCCGCGCCGGTCGCGTTGTCAGCCATTGCTTGTTACCCCTTGCTCCTGTCCAGCCCGCTCAGCGGCGGCGCGACTTCCGGTCGTCCTTGATGTGACCCTTGAAGGTCCGAGTGGGCGCGAACTCGCCCAGCTTGTGACCCACCATGGCCTCGCTGACGAACACCGGAACGTGCTTGCGGCCGTCGTGCACCGCGATGGTGTGCCCCAGCATGTCGGGGATGATCGTCGACCGGCGGGACCAGGTCTTGATCACGGTCTTCTTGCCCGACTCGTTGAGGGCGTCCACCTTCTTGAGCAGGTGGTCGTCAACGAAGGGGCCCTTCTTCAGGCTGCGTGGCATTCCTTCACTCCCTTCCTGCTCAGCGCTTCTTACCGGTGCGACGACGCCGGACGATGAGCTGGTCGCTGGCCTTGCGGCGGCGGGTACGGCCTTCGGGCTTGCCGGCCGGGTTCACCGGGTGGCGACCGCCGGAGGTCTTGCCCTCACCACCGCCGTGCGGGTGGTCGACCGGGTTCATGGCGACACCACGCACCGTGGGCTTGCGGCCCTTCCAGCGCATGCGGCCGGCCTTGCCCCAGTTGATGTTGGCGTGCTCGGAGTTGCCGACCTCGCCGACCGTGGCGCGGCAGCGCACGTCCACGTTGCGGATCTCGCCCGAGGGCATCCGCAGCTGGGCGTACGGGCCGTCCTTGGCCACCAGCTGGACCTTGGCGCCGGCGGAGCGGGCGATCTTCGCGCCGCCACCGGGGCGGAGCTCGATCGCGTGCACCACGGTGCCGACCGGGATGTTGCGCAGCGGCAGGTTGTTGCCCGGCTTGATGTCCGCGCGGGGGCCGTTCTCGATCGTGTCGCCCTGCGAGAGCCGGTTCGGCGCGATGATGTAGCGCTTCTCGCCGTCGGCGTAGTGCAGCAGCGCGATGCGCGCGGTGCGGTTGGGGTCGTACTCGATGTGCGCGACCTTGGCCGGCACGCCGTCCTTGTCGGCCCGACGGAAGTCGATCAGGCGGTAAGCCCGCTTGTGACCGCCGCCCTTGTGCCGAGTGGTGATCTTGCCGTGCGCGTTGCGGCCGCCACGACCGTGCAGCGGACGCACGAGCGACTTCTCCGGCGTCGACCGAGTGATCTCGGCGAAGTCGGACACGCTCGCACCGCGACGGCCTGGCGTCGTCGGCTTGTACTTGCGAATGCCCATGTCAGATCAGCAGTCCTCAGTCATCAGGCGGTCGGGCCGCCGAAGATCTCGATCGCCTTGCTCTCCGCGGAGAGGGTGACGATCGCGCGCTTCGTGTCCTTGCGCTTGCCGAAGCCGGACCGGGTCCGCTTCCGCTTGCCCTGGCGGTTGATCGTGTTGACGCTCAGGACCTTGACGCCGAAGACCTTCTCGACCGCGATCTTGATCTGCGTCTTGTTGGCGTCCGGGGCCACCAGGAAGGTGTACTTGTTCTCCTCGAGAAGGCCGTAGCTCTTCTCGGAGATCACCGGCGAGAGCAGGATGTCCCTGTGGTCGGGGATCATGGGTCAGACCTCCTCGGTCAGCTCGGACGAGCGGGCCGTGGCCTTGACCGAACGACCCTTGGCCGGGCCGGCGATGAACAGCTCGTACGCGTCCTTGGTGAACACGACGTCGTCGTTGACCAGCACGTCGTAGGTGTTCAACTGGTCCGGCGCGATCGGGTGCACGTTGGCCAGGTTGCGCACGCTCAGCCAGTCCTGCTCCTCGAAGCGGCCCAGCACGACCAGCGTGCGGCGCGACTCGGTGATCGCGGCCAGCGCGACGCGAGCGGACTTGGTGGACGGCTTGTCGCCCTCGACCAGCGAGCTGACCACGTGCAGCCGGCCGGCACGAGCCCGGTCGGACAGCGCGCCCCGCAGCGCGGCGGCCTTCATCTTCTTCGGCGTCCGCTGCGAGTAGTCCCGCGGCTGCGGGCCGTGCGCGGTGCCACCGCCGGCGAACTGCGGCGACCGGGTCGAACCCTGGCGGGCGCGGCCGGTGCCCTTCTGGCGGTACGGCTTCTTGCCACCGCCGCGGACGTCGCCGCGGGTCTTGGTGGCGTGCGTGCCCTGGCGGGCCGCGGCCAGCTGGGCCACGACGACCTGGTGCATCAGCGGGATGTTCGCCTGCACGTCGAAGATCTCGGCGGGCAGCTCGACGCTGCCGGCGGCCTCACCCGAGGCGTTGCGAATGTCCAGCGAGGTCATCTCAGGCACCGCCCTTCGCGGCCGTCTTGACGAACACCAGGCCGCCCTTGGGGCCGGGGATGGCGCCCTTGATGAGCAGCAGGCCGGACTCGGCCTCCACCTGGTGCACGGTCAGGTTCTGGGTGGTGACGCGGGCGTGGCCCATGCGGCCGGCCATGCGCACACCCTTGAACACGCGGCCCGGGGTGGCGCAGCCGCCGATGGAGCCCGGCGAGCGGTGCTTGCGCTGCACGCCGTGGCCGGCGCCCAACCCCTTGAAGCCGTGGCGCTTCATGACACCGGCGTAGCCCTTGCCCTTGCTGGTGCCGACCACGTCGACGACGGAGCCAGCCGGGAACACCTCGGCGGTGATCTCCTGGCCGACCTCGTAGCTGTCGGCGTCGGTGGTGCGCAGCTCGGCGATGTGGCGACGCGGGGTCACGCCGGCCTTGGCGAAGTGCCCGGCGCGCGGCTTGTTCACCTTGCGCGGGTCGATGGCGCCGAAGGCCAGCTGGACGGCGGTGTAGCCGTCCTTCTCGTCGGTCCGGATCTGGGTGACGACATTGGGCCCGGCCTTGACGACCGTGACCGGCACAACCCGGTTCTTGTCGTCGAAGACCTGGGTCATGCCGAGCTTGGTGCCCAGGATCCCCTTGATCTGCTTGTCAGACATGAGTTCGTTACTCTCCGCCGCCGCGCGCTTACTGGATGTTGACGTCGACGCTGGCCGGCAGGTCGATGCGCATGAGCGCGTCCACCGTCTTCGGCGTCGGGTCAAGGATGTCGATCAGGCGCTTGTGCGTGCGCATCTCGAAGTGCTCGCGCGAGTCCTTGTACTTGTGCGGCGAGCGGATGACGCAGTAGACGTTCTTCTCGGTCGGCAGCGGCACCGGCCCGACGACCCGAGCGCCGGTGCGCGTCACGGTCTCGACGATCTTGCGCGCGGACGCGTCGATCGCCTCGTGGTCGTAGGCCTTGAGCCGAATGCGGATCTTTTGTCCCGCCATGATGGCTTGCCGTTCCTCTTCTCGTACCGCTGCGGGCTGACTCGTGACGGGCCGGGGCCCAACTGCGCCGCTCCCCTATTCACGAGTCAAATGTCATCAGGTGCCGGGGCCCTCCGGTCCACGCGGTCGGGCGTGTCGCCGTTTCAGGGACACCGCGCCAACGCGCACACCAGCCCTACTGGTCCTTGCTCAGTCCTCAGTAGGCGGGGTCCGGTCAGACCCAGTACACCCAGGCCATCTCAGGCCCGTGTGGGTGCCGGCTTCTCGCAGCGGGGCGGCTGGTACGCGAACGAGCCAGCCGCCCCTGCAACGAGCAACCCGTTAAGGATGCCACACGTGCGTACGGCGTCCAAATCGGGGCCGACAAAGTGAGGGCCAGGTAACAAGTGAATGTCACCTGGCCCTCACCGGAAATTACTTGATGATCTTCTCGACGGTGCCGGCGCCGACGGTGCGGCCACCCTCGCGGATGGCGAACCGCAGGCCCTCGTCCATGGCGATCGGCTGGATCAGCTTGACGCTCATGTGCGTGGTGTCGCCCGGCATGACCATCTCGGTGCCCTCGGGGAGGGTCACGACGCCGGTCACGTCGGTGGTGCGGAAGTAGAACTGCGGCCGGTAGTTGTTGAAGAACGGCGTGTGGCGGCCGCCCTCGTCCTTGGACAGGATGTAGACGTTGCCCTCGAACTCGGTGTGCACCGTGGTGGTGCCCGGCTTGATCACGACCATGCCGCGCTCGACGTCCTCGCGCTTGACACCGCGCAGCAGCAGCGCGGCGTTGTCACCGGCGCGACCCTCGTCGAGGAACTTCTTGAACATCTCGATGCTGGTGCAGGTCGTCTTGAAGCCCTTCTCGCGAATGCCCACGACCTCCACCTCCTCGTTCACCTTGACCACACCGCGCTCGATGCGGCCGGTGACGACGGTGCCACGACCGGTGATGGTGAAGACGTCCTCGACCGGCATGAGGAACGGCTTGTCGGTCTCACGGACCGGCTCCGGGACGTTCTCGTCCACGGCGTCCATGAGCTCCAGCACCGACTGGGCCCACTTCTCGTCGCCCTCGAGGGCCTTGAGGCCGGACACGCGCACGACCGGAGCGTCGTCGCCGGGGAACTCCTGGTCCGAGAGCAGCTCACGGACCTCGAGCTCGACGAGCTCCAGGATCTCCTCGTCGTCCACCATGTCGGCCTTGTTCAGGGCCACCACGATGTAGGGCACGCCGACCTGACGGGCCAGCAGCACGTGCTCACGGGTCTGCGGCATCGGGCCGTCGGTCGCGGCGACCACCAGGATCGCGCCGTCCATCTGGGCGGCACCGGTGATCATGTTCTTGATGTAGTCCGCGTGACCGGGGGCGTCGACGTGCGCGTAGTGGCGCTTCTCGGTCTGGTACTCGACGTGCGAGATGTTGATCGTGATGCCGCGCTGCTTCTCTTCCGGCGCCTTGTCGATCTGGTCGAACGCGAACGCGGCGTTCAGGTCCGGGTACTTGTCGGCCAGAACCTTGGTGATCGCCGCCGTCAGCGTGGTCTTGCCGTGGTCGACGTGACCGATGGTGCCGATGTTGACGTGCGGCTTGGTCCGCTCGAACTTCGCCTTCGCCACTGGATTGTCCTCCTGGACTTGTGTTGCTTCCGCCGGGCCGGATTGTGGTTGGTCGTCCCGGCGGTTACGTCAGGGTCGGTTGGTCGGTGGCCCGGGACCGTACAGCCCCGGACAACCGGTGAAGACTTGCGGGGCTGACTACTCCCCGGTCGCCTTCGCGATGATTTCCTTCGCCACGTTGGTCGGAACCTCGGCGTAGGAGTCGAACAGCATCGTGTAGTTCGCCCGACCCTGGGTCTTGGACCGCAGGTCGCCGACATACCCGAACATCTCCGACAGCGGAACCAGTGCCTTCACGACACGGGCGCCGCTGCGCTCCTCCATCGCCTGGATCTGACCACGGCGGGAGTTCAAGTCGCCGATGACGTCGCCCATGTAGTCCTCGGGCGTGGTCACCTCGACAGCCATCACCGGTTCCAACAGCACCGGGCCGGCCTTCCGGGCGGCTTCCTTGAGCGCCATCGAACCGGCGATCTTGAAGGCCATTTCGGAGGAGTCGACCTCGTGGTAGGCACCGTCCAGCAGCGTGACCTTGATGCCGACCAGCGGGTAGCCGGCCAACACGCCGTACTGCATCGCGTCCTGGGCGCCGGCGTCGACCGAGGGGATGTACTCCCGCGGGATGCGGCCACCCGTGACCTTGTTGTCGAACTCGTAGAGCGCACCGTCGGTGCTCTCCAGCGGCTCGACGTCGATGAGCACCTTGGCGAACTGGCCAGAACCGCCGGTCTGCTTCTTGTGCGTGTAGGAGTACTTCTCGACCTTCTTGCGAATGGTCTCGCGGTAGGCCACCTGGGGCTTACCGATGTTCGCCTCGACCTTGTAGTCGGACTTCATCCGGTTGACGAGCACCTCGAGGTGCAGCTCGCCCATGCCGGCGATGATCGTCTGACCGGTCTCCTCGTCCAGCTTGACCTGGAAGGTGGGGTCCTCCTCGGCCAGCTTCTGGATCGCGGTGCCCAGCTTCTCCTGGTCGGCCTTCGTCTTCGGCTCGATGGCCACCGAGATGACCGGGTCCGGGAAGGTCATCGACTCCAGGACGATCGGGTTCTGCGGGTCGCACAGCGTGTCACCGGTCGTGGTGTCCTTCAGACCGATGGCGGCGTAGATGTGACCGGCGCTCGCGACCTCGACCGGGTTCTCCTTGTTGGAGTGCATCTGGAAGAGCTTGCCGATGCGCTCCTTGCGGTCCTTGGTCGAGTTGATGACCTGGGAACCGGCGTTGAGCTTGCCCGAGTAGACCCGGATGTAGGTCAGCTTGCCGAAGAACGGGTGCGCGGCGATCTTGAACGCCAGCGCCGCGAACGGCTCGTCGGCAGAGGGCTTGCGGGTGGCCGGCGTCTCGCCGTCCTGCAGCGTGCCCTCGACCGGCGGCACGTCCAGCGGGGACGGCAGGTAGTCGATGACGGCGTCGAGCATGGGCTGCACGCCCTTGTTCTTGAACGCCGAGCCACACAGCACCGGGTAGGCGATGCGGTCGGTCACGATCTTGCGGATGCCCCGCTTGATCTCCTCGACCGTCAGCTCCTCGCCGCCGAGGTAGCGCTCCATGAGCTCGTCGTCGGTCTCGGCGACGGCCTCGATCAGCGCCTCGCGGTACTCCGCCGCCTTCTCGGCCAGGTCGGCCGGGATCTCCTCGACGGTGTAGTCGTCGCCCTTCTGGACCTCGCCGTGCCAGGTCAGCGCGCGCATCTGCACCAGGTCGACGACGCCGATGAAGTCGTTCTCGGCGCCGATCGGCAGCTGGATGGGCAGCGGCTTGGCGCCAAGGCGCTCCTGGATGGTGCGGACGGTGAAGTAGAAGTCCGCGCCCAGCTTGTCCATCTTGTTGACGAAGCAGATACGCGGGACGTCGTACTTGGTCGCCTGCCGCCAGACCTGCTCGGACTGGGGCTCGACGCCCTCCTTGCCGTCGAAGACGGCCACCGCGCCGTCAAGGACCCGCAGCGAGCGCTCGACCTCGACGGTGAAGTCGACGTGCCCCGGCGTGTCGATGATGTTGATCTGGTGGTCGTTCCAGAAGCAGGTGGTCGCGGCGGACGTGATGGTGATGCCGCGCTTCTGCTCCTCCTCCATCCAGTCCATCGTCGCCGCGCCGTCGTGGACCTCACCGATCTTGTAGTTGATCCCGGTGTAGAACAGGATCCGCTCGGTGGTGGTGGTCTTTCCCGCGTCGATGTGGGCCATGATCCCGATGTTGCGGACCTTGGCCAGGTCAGTGAGCACTTCCTGTGCCACGGGTGTCTTCCTTGCTGTTCGTGCGGCTGTGGTCGGTGCGGGTGGCGCCGATCCGTTGCGGCCGGCTCACGAAGGGGCCGGCCGCGCCCGAATCACCAGCGGTAGTGCGCGAAGGCCTTGTTGGACTCGGCCATCTTGTGGGTGTCCTCACGGCGCTTGACGCTGGCGCCCAGGCCGTTGCTGGCGTCCAGCAGCTCGTTCATGAGGCGCTCGACCATGGTCTTCTCGCGGCGCTGCCGGGAGAAGGTGATCAGCCAGCGCAGCGCCAGGGTGGTGGAGCGGCCGGGCTTGACCTCGATCGGCACCTGGTAGGTGGCGCCACCGACGCGGCGGCTCTTCACCTCGATGGCCGGCTTCACGTTGTCCAGCGCGCGCTTGAGCGTCACGACCGGGTCGGTGCCGGTCTTCTCGCGAGCACCCTCGAGCGCCTTGTAGACGATCGCCTCGGCGACCGAGCGCTTGCCGTCCACGAGCACCTTGTTGATGAGCTGCGTCACCAGCGGGGAGCTGTAGACCGGGTCAGAGATCAGCGGCCGCTTCGGGGCCGGGCCCTTGCGGGGCATCAGCTCTTCTCCTTCTTCGCGCCGTAGCGGCTACGAGCCTGCTTGCGGTTCTTGACGCCCTGCGTGTCCAGCGAGCCGCGGATGATCTTGTAACGCACACCCGGCAGGTCCTTAACACGGCCACCGCGAACGAGCACCATCGAGTGCTCCTGCAGGTTGTGGCCCTCACCCGGGATGTAGGCCGTGACCTCGATGCCGCTGGTCAGCTTCACGCGGGCGACCTTGCGCAGCGCCGAGTTCGGCTTCTTGGGCGTAGTGGTGTAGACGCGGGTGCACACGCCGCGCCGCTGCGGGCTCCCCTTGAGAGCCGCGGTCTTGGTCTTCGCGACCTTGTCCTGGCGGCCCTTGCGGACCAGCTGCTGGATCGTGGGCATAGACCGGCTGCTTCTTCCGTTCGCGTCTTGGCGTCCTCGCGGGCGCCGTGGACTCTGTGTACTTGGCCCCTCCGTCCCCCGAGGTCGGGCGTGTCGCCCGCTCACGGGACCCGCGAGAGACCAACTAGCTGTCCCAACGGTTTCCGGAGGACTTCCGTCGCCCTGAGGTCGACGCAGCCAGAGACTGCCATCCACAGGCACGCGGAGCGGCCCGACATGGGTCGGGCACGGATAACAAAGATACCTTCCCCGTGCCCCGAGGGTCAAAACGGGGGCCGGGTACGCACCGGACACGCGTGTCGCACGTGGCGTGTCGCACTCCCGGCAAGATCAGGAAGTCGTCCCGGCGACCCCATGGGCAATCGTCGCGGACAGCATAGTCGACCGCGTGTTCGATCCCGTTCCGGGTCATTTCGCGCACGGTGACCACAGCGATGCGGTATGTGTTGTCGGACGATCGCCGACCATGGGGAGAACCGGGGTATGAATCAGGACACCGCCGCACGCCTGGCGGCGTTTCAGCGCAATGTGGCGCAGGCGGAAAAAGACGCCGACCGCTTCACGCTGATGCAGCAGGAGATCGTCGCGATCGAAACGACGGAGACCTCCAGGGACGGCGGGGTCACCGTGGTCGCCGGCCCGGCTGGGGCGGTGCGGTCGATCACCATCAGCCCGTCGGCGATGGGCCTGTCCGCGCAGGCCCTGTCCCGTCTGGTCACCACCACGTTCCAGCAGGCCGTGGCCAAGGCGGCCCGCCAGCAGGCCGAGATCGTGCAGCGCTACGCCGGCGACCGCACCGACATCGCCGCCCGGGTGAACAAGGTGCAGGAGGAGCTGGCCAACCCGCCGCAGCCGCCGGCCGACGCCTGGCACGACGCCCCGGCGCCGGCCCAGTCCCCGGCCCAGCCGCAGGTCCAGGCCCCGATCCAGCCCCAACACCAGCCCCCGGCGCACACCGCGCCCGCGCACCACGCGCGGCCCGAGCCCCGGGACCACCCCGACGACTCGATGCCCGACAGCATCCTGGCCGACGAGCGCCGGCCGGCCCCGCGACCGGCCCCGCCGGCCCGGCCCCGGCCGGCCGATGACGACGAGGAGTTCCGCTTCGGCTCGGAGGACTCGTTCTGATGGGCGAGGGATTCAGCGTCGTCACCGAGGAACTGGCCCAATGCGGCAAGCGCGTGTCGTCGATGTCCGGCCAGGCCCAGTCGCTGCACGGAAGGGCCACCGCGGCCGAGGTTCCGTCCCGGTCGTGGGGGCTGCTCGGTGAATTGACGACCCACGGCAAGTACGTGGAATTGCAGAACCAGCTCACCGACCACCTGTCGTCGATGACGACCGGGTTGGACAACGCCGGGCAGCGCATTTCCAACACCGCCGATCTGTACCGGGAGACCGACGAGCGGCACAAGAAGGAGATCACCGACGCCGGCGGCGACAAGGGCGATCCCGGCAAGGTCGATCCCGGTCAGTCGGGCGGCCCGCGCCAAGGCAGTCCGGTCGACGGGGGCCCGGGCGGTGGCGGCGGCCCCCGTGGTCGGGTGCCCGACATCCCCGACATGCACGGCGGCGACAGCCGCGGCCCCGGCGCGGGCGGCAGCGGCCCGGTCGGCGGTCCCGGCGGCGGCGCTCCGGTGGGCGGGGTGCAGCCCGGCTTGCCGCCGGAGAAGCCGTTGAAGCCGGTCGACCCGGGCATGACCAGCGGGGACGGCCACCAGAACGTGCACGGCAAGATCACCGTAGTGGTCGAGGGCGGCGGCCCCGTCACGGTCGAGGTGACCGGCGATGCCCAGGAGGACGTCGAGGTCAAGGGCGACATCCAGCAGGCCGACGGCCACACCGAGCACGTCGACGTGCACGCCCAGACCGACAACGCCGGCCACGCCAAGGTGGCGCTGAAGGACCCGGCCTACGAGCACATGAGCGGCACGCTGCTCCCCGACACCCCGCAGGAGCAGGCATGAGTTCGCTGCCGGTCGGCCAGACCGACGTCCTGGACGAGATCTACGGCACGGGCTCCGACGTGCACGCCACCGTCACCGAGATCGAGCAGTACTCCTCGGAGGCCGACGACTCCGGCGGCGGCGACCCGCTGAACGCGCTGATCAGCAAGGGCCTCGGCTTCGTCATCGACTACATCGAGCCGGTCAAGGAGGCGCTGGAGTTCGTCACCGGCAGCCCGGACGCGCTGAACGCGGCCGCCGACACGTACTCGCAGCTGTCGGCCGACATCGACCAGCTCGGCTCCCAGCTGCACGACGAGCTGATCAGCGGCTTCGCCAACTGGAAGGGTGACGCGTCCGACACCGCCCACCAGGAGATGGCCCACTTCCTGGACGGCATCCACGGCACCGCCACGTTGGCCGGCTACATCGTGCAGCTGCTCAAGGCCAGCGCGTCGATGATGCAGGCGGCCAAGGACATCATCATCGGCATCATCGCCGACTTCGTGGAGCAGATGCTGATCACCTGGGCCGCCGCCCTGGCCACCACCATCTTCACCCTCGGCCTGTCCGACGCCGCCGCCACCGCGGCCACCGTCACCGAGGCCGGCGTGGCCGTCAGCAAGGCCGGGGCCGAGGTGTCCAAGGTCAGCAAACTGATCGAGAAGGTCGGCAAGCTGATCGAGAAGATCATGCAGATGATCCGCAAGATCGCCGAGCTGCTGAAGAAGTTCGCCGCGAAGATCCAGTCCATGGGCGGCAAGCTGGCCAAGATCGGCGAGGACATGGCCGAGGGCGCCGGCAAGGTGGGCAAGATCGTCGGCAAGGGCATCGGCAAGGCCGGCGACAAGGTGACCGAGATCGGCTCGAACGTGGGCAAGGTCGGCTCGCGGGTGAACGAGGCCGGCACCACCGTCGGCCGCATGGGCGAGCACGTGGTCGCCCGCGACGGCAAGGGCCTGGTCGACGACGCCAAGCAGCTCGGCGAGGACTGGGACCGCATCACCGGCACCGGCAAGCAGGTCTTCGGCAGCAGCGAGAAGGCGGCCGAGGCCGGCTCGTCCGGTGAGAAGGAGGACGAGGGCTTCGACTGGAAGGGCGAGCTCAAGGATGGCGCCAAGGAGCTGTACGGCAAGGTCAAGGACACCATGGACGACCTGCCCGAGCCCGAGCAGTCCGCTCAGGACATCGACAACAACCTGACCGTCGGCAGCGGCCGCTCCAACTACGAGCGCGAGTCCTGGGAGAACCGCCCGGTCTACTGAGGACGGACAAGCGAATGGCCCGCCTCCCCGATGGGGAAGGCGGGCCATTGCTTTGCAGCTGGGGGTCCGGGGGCTTGCCCCCGGCGTGGGGGTCTGGAGGCTCGGCCCCCAGAAGGCGCTAAGGGCGATCCATGCCTGGGTTCTTCCCAGGCATGGATCGCCCCGATCGCACTTACCGGTAGTCGCGACCGAAGTCGTAGTCGTCCAGCGGAACCGCCGCACCCGTGCCGGTGCCGAAGACGTCCGGCGTGTAGTAGCCGTCGTCGTAGGACGGGATCGCGTAGGCCGCGGCCCGCGCCTCCTCCGTCGGCTGCACCTGGATGTTGCGGTAGCGGTTGATACCGGTGCCGGCCGGGATCAACTTACCGATGATGACGTTCTCCTTCAGGCCGATGAGCTTGTCGCTCTTGCCGTTGATGGCGGCGTCGGTGAGCACCCGGGTGGTCTCCTGGAAGGAGGCCGCCGAGAGCCACGACTCCGTCGCCAGCGAGGCCTTGGTGATACCCATCAGCACCGGACGGCCCGAGGCCGGCTCGTTGCCCTCGGCGACGACGCGACGGTTGGACGTCTCGAAGTCGCTGCGCTCGATCGGGGCTCCCGGCAGGAACTCCGTCGCGCCCGAGTCGATGATGATCACGCGGCGGAGCATCTGCCGCACGATCACCTCGATGTGCTTGTCGTGGATGGACACACCCTGCGACCGGTACACCTTCTGCACCTCGTTGACCAGGTGCAGCTGGGCCTCGCGGGGACCCATCACGCGCAGCACCTCGTGCGGGTCCGGGGTGCCCTCCAGCAGCTGCTGGCCGACGGCCACGTGGTCGCCGTCCTGCAGCGGGCCGTCCGGGGTGATCGCCAGGCGCTGGCGCTTGGACAGCTTGTCGAAGATGATCTCCTCGCTGCCGTCGTCCGGCACCAGGGTGATCTTCCAGAACCGGTCGCCGTCCTCGATCCGCACCCGGCCGTCGACGTCGGCGATCGGCGCCTTGCCCTTGGGCACGCGGGCCTCGAACAGCTCCTGCACACGCGGCAGACCCTGGGTGATGTCGTCCGCGCCGGTGGCGCCACCCTGGTGGAAGGTACGCATGGTCAGCTGGGTGCCGGGCTCACCGATCGACTGGGCGGCCACGATGCCCACCGCCTCGCCGACGTCCACCAGCTTGCCGGTGGCCATCGAGCGGCCGTAGCAGCTGGCGCACACGCCGACGGCCGACTCGCAGGTCAGCACCGAGCGGACCTTGACCCGGATGGTGCCCACCCGGATCAGCGTGTCCAGGGCGGGGTCGCCCAGGTCGGCGCCGCGGTTGAGCACCACGTTGCCGTCCGCGTCGGTGATGTCCTCGGCCAGCGAGCGCGCGTACACGCTGGTGCGCGCGTACTCGTGCATGACGACCTTGTCGCCGACCTTCTCGCCGACGGTCATCGTGACGCCGCGGTTGGTGCCGCAGTCGATCTCACGGATGATCACGTCCTGCGAGACGTCGACCAGACGACGGGTCAGGTAACCCGAGTCGGCCGTCTTCAGGGCGGTGTCGGCCAGACCCTTGCGGGCGCCGTGCGTGGCGATGAAGTACTCCAGCACCGACAGGCCCTCACGGAACGAGTTCTTGATCGGCCGCGGGATGTACTCGCCCTTCGGGTTGGTCACCAGACCACGCATGCCGGCCAGCGACCGGACCTGCGTCATGTTGCCGGCCGCGCCGGACTTGACGATGACCCGGATGGAGTTGTCCTCGGGGAAGGCCGTCTCCATCAGCTTGGCGACCTCGTCGGTCGCCGACTGCCACACCTTGACCAGCTCGTTGTTGCGCTCGGCGTGGGAGAGCTGACCGCGCTGGTAGCGCTTCTCCACGGCCTCGGCCTTGCCCTCGTACTCGTTGAGGATGGCCTTCTTCTCCTCGGGCACGAGCACGTCGGAGATGGCGACCGTCACGCCCGAGCGGGTGGCCCAGTAGAAGCCGGCGTCCTTGAGCTTGTCCAGCGTCCGCGCCACGGCGACCATCGGGTACCGCTCGGCGAGGTCGTTGACGATCTCACCCTGCCGCTTCTTGGGCATCTCCTCGTTCATGAACGGGTAGTCCGCCGGCAGCAGCTCGTTGAACAGCACCCGACCCAGGGTGGTCTCGGCCAGCCACGGCTGGCCGGGCTCCCACTCCTCCGGCTCCTGCCCGCGCGGCGGCACCTGGTCGTTCAGGCGCACCTTGATCGGCGCCTGCAGGCCGATCACCTTGCGGTCGAACGCCATGATCGCCTCGGCCACCGAGGAGAAGGCGCGGCCCGCGCCCTCGGCGTCCGGCTTGATCCGGGTCAGGTGGAACAGACCCGTGACCATGTCCAGACGCGGCATCGCCAGCGGCCGCCCGGAGGCGGGCGACAGGATGTTGTTGCTGGACAGCATCAGGATCCGGGCCTCGGCCTGGGCCTCGGCCGACAGCGGCAGGTGCACCGCCATCTGGTCGCCGTCGAAGTCGGCGTTGAAGGCCTCACAGACCAGCGGGTGCAGCTGGATGGCCTTGCCCTCGACCAGCTGCGGCTCGAAGGCCTGGATGCCGAGGCGGTGCAGCGTGGGCGCGCGGTTGAGCATCACCGGGTGCTCGGTGATGACCTCTTCCAGCACGTCCCACACGGCCGGCCGGGCCCGCTCCACCATGCGCTTGGCGGACTTGATGTTCTGCGCGTGGTTGAGGTCGACCAGCCGCTTCATCACGAACGGCTTGAACAGCTCCAGGGCCATCGCCTTGGGCAGGCCGCACTGGTGCAGCTTGAGCTGCGGGCCGACCACGATGACCGAACGGCCGGAGTAGTCGACGCGCTTGCCCAGCAGGTTCTGGCGGAACCGGCCCTGCTTGCCCTTGAGCAGGTCGGACAGCGACTTGAGCGGGCGGTTGCCCGGGCCGGTCACCGGCCGGCCGCGGCGGCCGTTGTCGAACAGCGCGTCGACGGCCTCCTGCAGCATCCGCTTCTCGTTGTTGACGATGATCTCGGGCGCGCCGAGGTCGATCAGTCGCTTCAACCGGTTGTTGCGGTTGATCACCCGGCGGTACAGGTCGTTCAGGTCGGAGGTGGCGAACCGGCCACCGTCGAGCTGGACCATCGGCCGCAGGTCCGGCGGGATCACCGGGATGCAGTCGAGCACCATGCCCATGGGCGAGTTGCGGGTCTGCTGGAACGCCGCCACGACCTTGAGCCGCTTGAGCGCGCGCAGCTTCTTCTGGCCCTTGCCGCTGCGGATGGTCTCCCGCAGGATGTCGGCCTCGGCGTCGACGTCGAAGTCCTTGGCCAGCTGCTGGATGGACTCCGCGCCCATCGAGCCGGTGAAGTAGTCGCCGTAGCGGTCGATCAGCTCGCGGTAGAGCAGCTCGTCGGCGATGAGCTGCTTGGTGTCGAGCTTGGTGAAGGTGCTCCAGATCTCGTCGAGCCGGTCCAGCTCGCGCTGGGCCCGGTCGCGGAGCTGGCGCATCTCTCGCTCGCCGCCCTCCTTGACCTTGCGGCGCACGTCGCTCTTGGCGCCCTCGGCCTCGAGCTCGGCCAGGTCGGCCTCGAGCTTCTGGGCGCGCGCCTCGACGTCGGCGTCGCGGCGGTTCTCCACGCGCTTGCGCTCGACCTGCATCTCGCTCTCGAGCGTGGGCAGGTCGTTGTGGCGCAGCTCGGTGTTCACCGCGGTGATCACGTACGCGGCGAAGTAGATGATCTTCTCGAGGTCCTTCGGCGCCAGGTCGAGCAGGTAGCCCAGCCGGCTGGGGACGCCCTTGAAGTACCAGATGTGGGTGACCGGAGCGGCCAGTTCGATGTGGCCCATCCGCTCCCGGCGCACCTCGGCGCGGGTCACCTCGACGCCGCAGCGCTCACAGATGATGCCCTTGAAGCGGACGCGCTTGTACTTGCCGCAGTAGCACTCCCAGTCCCGGGTCGGACCGAAGATCTTCTCGCAGAAGAGTCCGTCCTTCTCGGGCTTGAGGGTGCGGTAGTTGATGGTCTCGGGCTTCTTGACCTCGCCGTAGGACCACTGGCGGATGTCGTCGGCCGTGGCGAGGCCGATGCGGAGCTCATCGAAGAAGTTGACGTCGAGCACGTCGGCTCTTCTCCCCTTCGGGTTGATTGCTGCCTGGGGGTCGGGACGCTGACCGCGGCGTTTCGGGGACGGCCGCGGTCAGCGCGGGCGAGGTCAGTTGACGACGTCGTCGACGGACGGCGACTCGTTCCGGGACAGGTTGATGCCGAGGTTGGCAGCCGCCCTCTCCAGATCCTCGTCGTCGCCGTCGCGCATCTCGATCGCGGCGCCGTCGCTGGAGAGCACCTCCACGTTGAGGCAGAGGGACTGCAACTCCTTGAGCAGCACCTTGAACGACTCCGGCACCCCGGGCTCGGGGACGTTCTGGCCCTTGACGATGGCCTCGTACACCTTCACGCGGCCCAACTTGTCGTCGGACTTGATGGTGAGCAGCTCCTGCAGGGTGTAGGCGGCGCCATAGGCCTGCATCGCCCAGCACTCCATCTCACCGAAGCGCTGGCCACCGAACTGCGCCTTACCACCCAGCGGCTGCTGCGTGATCATCGAGTACGGGCCGGTCGACCGGGCGTGGATCTTGTCGTCGACCAGGTGGAGCAGCTTGAGGATGTACATGTAGCCGACCGCGACCGGGAACGGGTACGGCTCGCCGCTGCGGCCGTCGAGCAGCGTGGCCTTGCCGTTCTGGCCGACCATGCGCTCACCGTCGCGGTTCGGGGTGGTCGCCCCGAGCAGGCCGATGATCTCGTCCTCGCGGGCGCCGTCGAACACCGGCGTGGCGGTGTTCGTGTTCGGCGGCACGTTGTACAGCTCCTCGGGCAGCTTGGACGCCCAGTCCGGGTCGCCCTCGATGCTCCAGCCCTGCTTGGCGATCCACCCGAGGTGGGTCTCCAGCACCTGGCCGATGTTCATACGACGGGGCACGCCGTGCGTGTTCAGCACGATGTCGACCGGCGTGCCGTCCGGCATGAACGGCATGTCCTCGACCGGCAGGATCTTGCCGATGACGCCCTTGTTGCCGTGGCGGCCGGCGAGCTTGTCGCCGTCCTGGATCCGGCGCTTCTGGGCGACGTAGACGCGGACCAGCTCGTTCACGCCCGGGGGCAGCTCGTCGTCGTCCTCCCGGCTGAACACCCGGATGCCGATGACCTTGCCGGTCTCGCCGTGCGGCACCTTCAGCGAGGTGTCGCGGACCTCACGGGCCTTCTCGCCGAAGATCGCGCGCAGCAGCCGCTCCTCCGGGGTCAGCTCGGTCTCGCCCTTGGGCGTGACCTTGCCGACCAGGATGTCGCCGTCGCGGACCTCGGCGCCGATCCGGATGATGCCGCGCTCGTCGAGGTCGGCCAGGACCTCCTCGGAGACGTTCGGGATGTCCCGGGTGATCTCCTCGGCGCCGAGCTTGGTGTCCCGGGCGTCGATCTCGTGCTCTTCGATGTGGATCGAGGTCAGCACGTCGTCCTGCACCAGGCGCTGGCTCAGGATGATCGCGTCCTCGTAGTTGTGCCCCTCCCACGGCATGATCGCGACGAGCAGGTTCTTGCCCAGCGCCATCTCGCCGTTCTGGGTGCACGGGCCGTCGGCGATGACCTGGCCGTGCTCAACCCGGTCGCCCTCGTTGACGATGGGCTTCTGGTTGATGCAGGTGCCCTGGTTGGACCGGCGGAACTTGTGCATCGCGTAGGTCTGGCGGCTGCCGTCGTCGGCCATCACCGTGATGAAGTCGGCCGACAGCTCCTCGACCACGCCGGACTTCTTGGCGATCACCACGTCGCCCGCGTCCACCGCGGCGCGCAGCTCCATGCCGGTGCCGACCAGCGGGGACTCGCTGCGCAGCAGCGGCACCGCCTGGCGCTGCATGTTGGCGCCCATCAGCGCGCGGTTGGCGTCGTCGTGCTCGAGGAACGGCACCATGGCGGTCGCCACCGACACCATCTGGCGCGGCGAGACGTCCATGTAGTCGACGTCGGCGGTGTCGGCGAGGTCGGTCTCGCCGCCCTTGCGTCGCACCATCACGCGCGGCTCGAGGAAGTTGCCATCGTCGTCGATCGGCGTGTTGGCCTGGGCCTTGACGTACCGGTCCTCCTCGTCCGCGGTCAGGTAGTCGATCTGGTCGGTGACCCGGCCGTCGACGACCTTGCGGTAGGGGGACTCGATGAAGCCGAACGGGTTGACCCGCGCGAACGAGGACAGCGAGCCGATCAGGCCGATGTTCGGGCCTTCCGGCGTCTCGATCGGGCACATCCGGCCGTAGTGGGACGGGTGCACGTCGCGCACGTCCATGCTGGCGCGCTCACGGGAGATACCGCCCGGGCCGAGCGCGGACAGCCGGCGCTTGTGGGTCAGACCGGCCAGCGGGTTGGTCTGGTCCATGAACTGCGACAGCTGCGAGGTGCCGAAGAACTCCTTGATCGCGGCCACCACCGGCCGGATGTTGATCAGGGTCTGCGGCGTGATCGCCTCGACGTCCTGGGTGGTCATGCGCTCGCGCACGACCCGCTCCATGCGGGACAGGCCGACCCGGATCTGGTTCTGGATCAGCTCGCCCACGGTGCGCAGGCGGCGGTTGCCGAAGTGGTCGATGTCGTCGACCTCGACCGGCACCGTGGTGTCGTTGACCGTCATCTCGGTCTCGCCCGCGTGCAGGCGCACCAGGTACTCGATCGTGGTGACGATGTCGTCCTCGGTCAGCACGCCGGTGGACACCGGGAAGCCCAGGCCCAGCTTCTTGTTGACCTTGTACCGGCCGACCTTGGCCAGGTCGTAGCGCTTCTCCTTGAAGAACAGGTTCTCCAGCAGAGCCTGCGCGCTCTCCTTGGTCGGCGGCTCGCCCGGACGCAGCTTGCGGTAGATGTCCAGCAGCGCCTCGTCCGGCCCGGCGGTGTGGTCCTTCTCCAGCGTGGCCAGCAGCGTCTCGCTGAAGTGGAACCGCTCGCGGATCTGCTCCGTGGTCCAGCCGAGAGCCTTGAGCAGCACGGTGACCGGCTGGCGGCGCTTGCGGTCGATGCGCACGCCGACGGTGTCGCGCTTGTCGACGTCGAACTCCAGCCAGGCGCCCCGGCTCGGGATGATCTTGACGTTGAAGACGTCCTTGTCGGTCGTCTTGTCGATCGCGGTGTCGTAGTAGACGCCGGGCGAACGCACGAGCTGGGAGACCACCACCCGCTCGGTGCCGTTGATGATGAACGTGCCCTTGTCCGTCATCATCGGGAAGTCACCCATGAACACCGTCTGGCTCTTGATCTCGCCAGTGGTGTGGTTGGTGAACTCCGCGGTGACGAACAGCGGGGCCGCGTACGTCATGTCCTTGTCCTTGCAGTCCTCGACCGAGGCCTTGACCTCGTCGAAGCGCGGGTCGGAGAAGGACAACGACATGGAGCCCGAGAAGTCCTCGATCGGGGAGATCTCGTTGAGGACCTCTTCGAGACCACCGGTCGGGGCCTCGTCACCGGCGTCCACCCGGCGCTGGAACCACGCCTCATTGCCGGTGAGCCACTCGAACGAGTGAGTCTGAAGTTCGAGGAGGTTGGGAGCGGCCAGCGGCTCGCGGATCTTCGCGAACGAGACGCGCCGGGGTGCTCCGGGAATTCCGGTGGAGTTGGTCGCAGCAGTGGCCTTGGTCGCGCGGGAGACTGCCAAGATGCGTCCTTCCAGGGACTGATGTACTGGCGGCAGCCGCGTCAGCAGGGACTAACGCGTCTGTCAAGGGTGCGTGGCTCCCCGAATCCCGTGCTCTCGGCGAAGGGCATACGGACAGAGGGCAGCGCAAAGGGGCAGTCTAGCCCGGAGAATGGCGACTGTCG
Source organism: Kutzneria sp. NPDC052558 (assembly GCF_044547355.1). NCBI lineage: Bacteria > Bacillati > Actinomycetota > Actinomycetes > Pseudonocardiales > Pseudonocardiaceae > Kutzneria > Kutzneria sp. NPDC052558. The sequence goes on along the minus strand of NZ_JBIUAG010000018.1, from coordinate 38,329 downwards.
AGGGGTCCCTGGAAGGCCCACGGCGGTGCTCACCGACAGAGTGACCCCGCCCAGCCTCGCAGTCAAGGTGTCACCGGCCGATCACTCCAGTGGCGGACAGCAAATCCACCCGCCTGGACGGCGCTGACCAGCGGCGACGATCGCGGCGACTGATGATCACACTCGAAAGAGGTTGGCACACCCTGGCGACTCACCAGACTTACCACCGCCGAAACAGTGTGGCGAACGTCACTTCCGAACGGGGTGGTGAAGATCGTGCGCGGGGGTATCGCGAGCCGGTCGAGGACCTCGGCCAGCGCCCGGTCGAACAGCCGCTCCCCGTACCCGACCGGGGCGGCCGGCCGCACGTGCAGCACCGCCGCGTAGCCGGCCGCCGCGCCCGCCGCCGGGCCCTCCAGCCAGCCGCGGATCGACGCGTCGCAGTCCTCGCGGCGCAGCGCCAGGCCGACCCGGTAGCGCGCCAGCGCCCGCAGGGCGGCCCCGCTCACCAGCAGCACGCCCGCCGCCACCCGCGTGCGGGCGTGCCGCTCGCGGTCGCACGCCCCCAGCACGGTGTCGAACGCGGTCACCCAGTCCGCCCGGCGGAGCTGGGCCACGGTCGGGCTCCGGCCCGCCGTCGCGCCGCCGGGGCCTGGGTCGGCGAGTCCAAGGGAGTCGAGCCCAAGGGAGTCGAGCGCAGAGGAATCAACCACAGAGGAGTCGAGCACCGGGGGATCAAGCACCGGGTCGTCCGGCACCGGGACCGGGCGCAGGCCCGCGGCGGCGAGCCCGGCCGCCAGGATGCGCAGTGCCGCGGTGCGCTCGGTGGGGCGCACGCCGAGCACCGCGATGGTCTTCGTGGGCGAGATGTCGGTCATGGGACAAGCCTGGCGCTGGAAGCCCCCGCTCGACCCCGTATGGGTCTCCAATCTTTTCTTGGCCCGCTCTACCCCCTGTGAGCTGCGGATTCACCTCGAAAACGGGTCAGAAGTTCGGTTCAGGCTCCGGGTTTTCTGGCCGTGAGGGCGAATTGTCGGGGTGCGGGGCTAGCTTCGAACCGGAAAGGGGGTGTGTGCGCGGCGGTCGGCGAAGAAGGGGAACGTGGATGGTGAGCAAGGCGGAGCGGGACGAGGTGCGGGCGTGGATGCTCGAACTCGGCTGCCCGGTCGAGCGGATCGCCACCGAGATGGCCCAGCGCTTCGGCGCCCGGCCCCGGCTGGCCTGGCGGTACGCGCTCGGCTGGACGCAGGTGCAGCTCGCGCACCGCTACAACCGGGCCAATCCCGGCCGGGCGGTCAGCGCCGAGCGGGTCAGCGAGTGCGAGAACTGGCCCGCCTCCCGCGGCCGGCCCAGCCTCCAGTACCTGCTCGGGCTCGCGCGGGCGTACGGCAACGGGTGCAGCGCGCTCAAGCTCGCCGATCTCGCCGACCTGCGGGCCATGCCCGAGCACGAGCGCGAGCTGCTGCTGGCCGGGCCCGCGGGCGCGACGCCGCGGCGGCCGCCGCTGCCGCTCGGTCAGCCCCTGGACGCGCCCAGTCCGGTGAACTCGCCGAGCGTGTCCACCACCGCGCGCAGCCAGCAGGCCCGGTCGTACCGGCGGCGCTGGTCGGCGGGGGCGTCCTCGGGCAGCGGCGCGGACAGCGCCTCGGGCACCCAGGTGGCCAGGTAGGCGATGCGCAGGCTGAGCAGCACCCGGGTCCAGGCGCGCAGCCGCTGCGGATCGTCGGCCAGCCGCACCACGCCGCCCTCGGTCGGCAGGTTGCGCCATGCGTCGGCCACCGCGGCGCGCAGTCCGCCGATCAGCTCCGGCTCCCACCACAGGCGGACCTCGGCCGGCTCGCTGTCCGGCACGTGCATGCGCAGCACGGCCTGCAGCGGCGGGTGGTCGGTCGGCTCGGTGGGCAGCGCGATGCCGAGCACCTCGCCCAGCGGGTAGTCCGTCGTGTACTGGCTCAGCCGCCAGTCGAGCAGCGCGTGGAACTCCGCCAGCCTGCTGCGCAGCCAGGCCACGCGCTCGGGCTCCAGGGTGCCGACCACGACGCCGTCATCCCGATGCCACTTGATCACGGACCCGACCTCCCCAGCCACCCGAACGGTTGATCAATATTTACCAGCTCACCGAGTGTGCGGGTGTGAAAGGGAGGAGTAATGGCGACCCGCCGGCCGTACTCGTGGCATTTGCGAACACGCCACCCGCCCCCTCACCTCGGCGTGAGCTTGCTGATCAGCCATTTTCCACCCGACCGGGTGGCGTCGACGGTGTAGACGAGGCCGACCGAGTTGGACTGGTTGTTGTCGGCGCGTGTCGTGGTCTGGGTCAGGAACACCAGCAGCTCGGCGTTGTCGCCCTGCAGCTGCCGGACGCCGATCTTGGCGACCTGGCCGGTCACCACCGCCTTCTGGGCCGGGGCCTGGGCCTTGACCTGCTCGAACAGCTTGTTGTAGTCGCCGAGGAAGCTGCCGGTGCTCACCGCCTGGCCGGCCTTCTGGGCCCCGGCCAGGTCGGTGTACTTGTACGAGGACACCGTCTCCATGTCCCGGGTGACCTGCGTGATCACGTCCGTGGTGGCCCCCGTGTCGGTCAGCGCGGAGTTGGCCGCCGCGCCGCCGTCGAGCACCAGGCCGGCCTGGCCGCGGAACAGGAACCCGGCCGCCATCAGCACCGCGGCGATCAGGATCATCACGATCGGGCCAAGAATTGTTCGGGGCCGCAGCCGGTCCAGCGCGCGGCCGACCGGGGCCAGCCGCTCGCCGACCGGCTTGCGCTCCCGGGCCGGCGCCTCGGCCGGCTCGACGTCCGGGAAGACCCGCGCGAACTCGCGCTGCGCGACCCGCTCGTCCTCGACGGTCTCGGCGCCGATCACCTCGGGCGCGACGACCTCGACCGAGGCGGGGGTGTCGGCCGGGGCGGGGGTATCGGCCGGGGCGGGGGTGTCCGCCGGGGTGTCGTCGACCGGCAGCCGGCCGGACACGCGCTCGTCCGCCGGCGGCGTGGTCTCCGGCCGGGCCGGCCGGCGCAGGCCGGCGACCCGGGGCCGGCGGACCGGCGGCTGGGCGTTGGCGTTACGACGGGGAGGTGGCACCTGCTGGTCCTTCCGCGGCCGGCTACTGCGAGCCCAGGACGATGGAACCGGCCTGGCTGAGCTTCCAGCCCTGGTCCGTCCGGGACAGCTGGATCTGCATGGGCAGCCGGTTGGCCGGCTTGCCGTTGTCGGGGGTGACGTCGACCTCCACGATGGCCACCACTGTGGCGGTGCCGGCGCGGTCGTCCAGCTCGGTCACCGCGGCGTCCAGGACCTTCGCGGTCGAGCTGGTCTTCTGGTCGGTCAGCTGCTTCTTCCAGGTGGCCTCGCCCTGCTTGATCGCGGTGGCCAGGTCGCCGGTGGAGGACTGCACGAGCCGGTTGAACGAGGCGTCCGGGTCCTTGTAGTCCAGGGTGTAGAAGTTGACCAGCTCCCCCTTGCCGATCCTGAGCACCTCGTCCCGGGTGCCGGCGAACTTCACGGACTCGTCGCCCGACGCGCCGAGCCAGCTCGCCAGCGACACCCCGCAGAAGATCAGCGCCGCGAGCAGCACCACCGCCGCGACCGCGGACAGCGCGCCCTGCCACCGGCTGGTTCCGGTTGTCTGCTGGTTCGCCATGCCTCTCCAGGTTCGACTTCTCGGTCAGGGTAGGCCCGCGCCGGCCGGCCGTCAGCCCGGCAGGCCGAGCAGCTGGGCCAGGCCCGCCGGCCCGAGGCCCCCGCCACCCAGGCCGGGCAGCAGCCCGGCCAGCGGGTTGGCCGCCGTCGACTGCGCCTGCTGGCCCGAGCCGCCGGCCCCGGCCACCGGCGTGGCCGGCTTGCCGCCGTACGGGGCGTTCTGCGCGCCGCGCACGTCGATCGGGCTGCCCGTCGGCTCGGCGCAGTAGGCCTGTGTGTTCGGCGCGACCGGGGTAGTCACGTCGCCGGCCCGCCGCTGCGTGCCCTCGTAGCCCTTGGTGCACGGCGGCGGGTCGAACAGGTTCACCGCCAGCCCGAAGTGGGCCGTGCCGTCGCCGGGGATCACCGTGTACGAGCCGCCGATCACCGCCGGGTAGGTGACCAGGATCTGCTCGAGGCCGTCCCTGCGGGGCAGCAGGATCTGCGAGGTGGTCAGCAGGTTGGCGGTCAGGTTGCCCAGCGACACGCCGCTGTCGCGCAGCACGCCGTCGACCTGGTCGGCCGCCCCCGGCGTGGTGGCGATCAGCTTGCGCAGGTCCCCGTCCGAGCTCTTCAGCTGGGCGGCGAGCTGGGCCAGGCTGTGGCTGAACGACAGGATGTCCGAGGACTTGTCCAGCTGGGTTTGCAGCACCGTGTTGCCGTCGGCCAGCAGCCTGGTGGTCTGCGGCAGGTTCTGGGCCGCGGCCTGGGTGAAGCTGCTGGTGGTGTCGAGCAGGGTCTGCAGGTTCGGGCCGGCGCCCTGGAAGGCCGTGTCCAGCTCGTCGACGACGGTCTGCAGCGACTGCGTCGGCACCGAGCCGGCCAGGTCGTCCAGGTTGGTGAGCAGCCCCTGCACCGGCGGCGGGGTGGCGGTGCGGGCCTGCGGGATGGTCGCGCCGGCGGCCAGGTAGGGACCGCTGTCGGAGCTGGGCCTCAGGTCCATGTACTGCTCGCCGACCGCGGACCGGTCGGCCACGACCGCCTGGGAGCTGGCCGGGATCCGGGTGTCGTCGGAGTCGATGTCCAGCTCGACGCTGACGCCGTCCTTGGTCAGCGTGAGCGGCCCGACCCGGCCGATGGTCACGCCGCGGTAGGTCACCTCGCCGCCGGTGAAGATGCCGCCGGAGTCGGCCAGCGCCACGTTGATCGCGTAGCCACGTGGGCCGAACAGCCGGTCAAGGCCGGCGTAGCGGAAGCCGGCGTAGCTCACGCCGACCAGGGCGATCACCACGAACGCGATGATCTGGAGACGGACCCTGCGGGTCAGCATCAGTGCCCACCCCCACCCAGGAGTCCGCCGAGCAGGCCGCCGAGACCGCCGGAGTTGTTGGCGCCGGAGCCGGACGAGGAGCCGCCGGGCAGCGTGGGCAGCGGCAGCGGCACGCCGTTGCCGGAGCCGCCGGTCAGGCCGGGAATGCTGGGCAGGATGCTCTGCCGGGACCGGCCCAGGTTGGACACCACGTCGCCGAGGTTGAGGTCGAGGTCGGCGTACAGGTTGGTGTAGTCGCCCTTCACGCCGTTGAGCGTCGAGTCCGGGAACGGGAAGGTCAGCAGCAGCTGGAGCGACTTGGGCAGGTTCTGCCCGGTCGCGGCCAGCTGGGTCAGCGTGGGCTGCAGGTCCTTGAGGTCGGCGATCAGGTCGGCCTGGCTCTTGTTGACGGTGTCCACGGCCACGCCGGACAGCGTGCTCAGCGAGTTCAGCATGGTCACCAGCTGGTCGCGCTGCTGGGTCAGCACGGCCAGGCCGGGGCCGAGGTTGTCGATCGCCCCGGCCAGCTCGTCACGCTGGGTGTTGAGCGTGCCGGACAGCCGGTTGAGGCCGTCCAGGGCCTGGGTGATGTCGCCCTTGTGCGCGTCCAGGTTGGACACCAGCGTGTTGACGTTGGTCAGCAGCTGGCGGATCTGCGGCTCGTTGCCGGACAGCGCGCTGTTGAGCTCCTTGGAGATGTCCTGGAGCTGGCCGATGCCGCCGCCGTTGAGCAGCAGGGACAGCGCCCCGAACACCTCCTCGACCTCGGGGTTGCGGTTGGTGCGGTCCAGCGGGATGGTCGCCCCGTCGGCCAGCTGCCCGGTCGGGTTGGCCGGGGCAACCAGCTCCACGTACTTCTCGCCGAGCAGGCTGGACTGGCGCAGCTGGGCGGAGGCGTTGGCCGGCAGCTTCACGTCGCCGTTGACCTCGACGGTGACCTCGGCGGTCCAGCCGTCGCGGCCGAGGCCGATCGCGGCGACCTTGCCGATGGCCACGTCGTTGACCTTGACGCCGGCCTGCGGCACCAGGTCCAGCACGTCCTTGAACTCGACGTGCACGGTGTACGGGTGGCTGCCGAGGTCGGCGCCGCCGGGCAGCGGCAGGTCGTAGACGCCGCCGAACTCACCGCCGCCGCACCCGCCGGCGACGGTCGCGACGGTCACGGCGAGCACCGCCAGCGCGGGGACGCGGCGCTTCACTTCTCACCCCCGACGATGGACTGGCCCAGCAGCGGCACCGGCAGCGGCGGCAGCTTGCCCTGCTGGAGCGAGGAGATCACCTGCGCCACCGACGGCAGCGGCAGCGTCTGGTTGAGCACGCCGGCCAGCTGCCCGCACGCGTCGGTCAGCGCCGCCGGGATGTTCTTCGGGGCGAGCTGCTTGACCAGGTTGCACACCATGGTCAGCGGCGGCTGGGTCAGCTCGTTGATGTCGGCCCTGGTGTCCAGCGTGCCGGAGGCGGCGTTGTAGCTGTTCTGCAGGTTGCCCAGGGCCAGCGGGGCCACGTCGAGCGACTCGGCCAGGGCGTTGCGCTGGTCGACGAGCACCTTGGTCACCTCGGCAAGTTTGTCCACATTGGACTTGATCTCGGCCCGGTTGTCCTTGATGAAGCCCTGCACCTGGCCAAGGGCGGTGGCCAGCTGGCTCAGCGCGTCGGCCAGGTCGGTCCGCTCGCCGGCCAGATAGCCCGACACCTGCGACAGCTGGTCGTTGAAGGTCCGCACCTGCTGGTCGCTCTGGGCCAGCGTGGTGACGAACTTCTGCAGGTTGTCCACGGTGCCGAACAGGTCGTCCTTGGAGCCGGCCAGGGTCTGCGTGGCCTGCCCGAGCTGCTTGATGGTGTCGTTGATGTTCTGCCCGTTGCCGTCCAGGTTGGCCGCGGCGGTGTTGAGCAGATCCGACAGCGCGCCGTTCTTGTTGGCGCCGTTGGGTCCCAGCGTCGTGGTCAGCTTGTCCAGGCTCTGGTAGAGCTGGTCCAGCTCGACCGGGGTGGCCGTGCGCTCGCGGGGAATGCTGGCGTTGTCGGCCAGCTTCGCGCCGCCGGTGTAGACCGGAGTCAGCTGGACGTACCGGTCGCTGACCACGCTGGGCGCGACCACGACCGCCTGGGCGTCGGCCGGCACCGACACCGACTTGTCCACGGACATGTCGACCTTGACGGTCGCGCCCTGCGGCGTCACGGCGTCGATGCTGCCGACCCGCACGCCGAGCACCCGCACGTCGGAGCCCGGGTAGAGGCCGACCGCGGCCGAGAAGTACGCGGTGACCCGGTTCTGGTTGGTGGCCGACAGCAGCCACCACACGGCGGTCGCGACGACCAGCGCCAGCACGCACACGATGGCGATCGCCTGCGCCAGGCCGAGTCGGGTCCTGGTGGCCATCATGGCGAGCACCCCTCGGGATTGACCGGGCCGATGGACGGCGGCAGCAGCCCGCAGATGTAGGTGTCGAACCAGCGGCCGCTGCCCAGGGTGTTGGCGAACACCCGGTAGAACGGCGCCAGGTCGGCGATGCTCTTGGACAGGTTGGCCTGGTTGCGTTCCAGCACCGTGGTGACCTTGTCCAGCTGCTGCAGCGCCGGCTGGAGCTGGGCCTGGTTGTCGTTGACCAGGCCGGACAGCTGGGTCGACAGGCTCTTGGTGCCCGACAGCAGCTGGCTGATCGCGCTCTCCCGGCTCTTGAGCTCGCCCAGCAGCAGGTTGCCGTCCGAGAGCAGGGTCTGGAACTCCTTGTCCCGGTCGGAGATGGTCTTGGTGATCTGGTTGGTGTTGCTGAGCAGCTGGGCCAGCTGCTGGTCGCGGGAGGAGATCGTCTTGGACAGCGAGGACAGGCCGTCCAGCGCGGTCTTCACGTCCTGCGGGGTGTTGGCGAAGGTCTGCGACAGCACCTCGAAGCTCTGCGCCAGCTGGTTGGTGTCCACCTGGTCGACGGTGGCGGCCAGGCCGTTGAAGGCCTCGTTCACGTCGTAGGGGGCCAGCGTGTGGTTGCGCGGGATGGCGGTGCCGGGGTCGAGGGCCTTGCTGCCCTGCGGATCCAGCGACAGGTACTTCTGGCCCAGCAACGTCTTGATCTTGATGGCGGCCGTGGTCTGGTCGCCGACCCAGGCGTTGTCCACCCGGAAGTCGACCTTCACGTGGTCGCCGTCCAGGCCGACCGAGCGGACCTTGCCCACCTTCACGCCGGCGATGCGCACCTCGTTGCCCGGCACCAGCCCGGCGGCCTCGCTGAAGTCGGCCGAGTAGGTGGTGCCGCCGCCGATGATCGGCAGGTCGTCGGAGAAGAAGGCGGCCAGCATCAGCAGCGCGATGACGGTCAGCCCGACCGCGCCGATGACGATCGGGTTGCGCTCACGGAAGGGCTTCACGCCTTGCACCTCGCCTGGGTCACCGGCTCGACGGGCAGCGTCACCGGGGCGATGATCGGCGGCACCGCGACCGTTCCGCTGGCGCTGCACAGGAAGAAGTTGAACCAGGAGCCGTAGGTGGCGGTCCGGGTGATCGTCTCCACCTTGCCCGGCAGCCTCTGCAGGAACTGGTTGAGCAGGTCGTTGTCGCCCAGGTTCTTCGACAGCGTGCCCAGCTGGGCGATGTCGTCCTTGAGCGGGCCGCGCCCCTGCTGGAGCAGGCCCGCGGTGCTGTCGGCCAGGTCGCCCAGCGCGCTGATGGAGTCGCCGATCGGCTTGCGCTCGGCGGCGAAGCCGCTGACCAGCTGCTGGAGCTGGGTGATCAGCGTGGACAGCTGGTCGCCGTGCGCGTTGACCGTGCTCAGCACCGAGTTGAGATTGTCGATGACCTGCCCGATCACCTGGTCCTTGTCGGCGATGGTCGAGGTCAGCGAGGCGGTGTGCACGAGCAGGCTGTCGATGGTGCCGCCCTCGCCCTGCAACACCTGGATGATCTCGTAGGACAGCTTGTTCACGTCGTCCGGGGACAGCGCCTGGAACAGCGGCTTGAAGCCGTTGAACAGCACGGTCAGGTCCAGCGCCGGCTTGGTGTGGTCCAACGGGATGGTGGCGCCCGGGGACAGCACCGCGTTCGGGTCGCCGACGCCGGGCTCCAGCGCGATGTAGCGCTGGCCGACCAGGTTGCGGTACTTGATGGTGGCGGTCACCGAGGCCGGCAGCTTGCGCTGGCCGTCGAGCGAGAACGACACCTGGGCCTGTCGGCGGTCGACCACCTGGATGCTCTCCACCGAGCCGACCCGGACCCCGGCGATGCGCACGTCGTCGCCGACGTTGAGCGAGGTGACGTCGCTGAAGCGGGCCGAGTAGTCGGCGGCCGAGCGCAGGTCCACGTTGGCGATGGTGAGCGCGAGCAGGCTGGTGGCCAGCACGGTGATCACCATGAAGACGATCAGTTTGGTCAGCGGTCCGGCGAGGCCCCTCACTTGAGCGTCACCTCCGCGCCCCGGTAGAGCGGGCCGACCAGCAGGCCGCTGGCGCCGGGCACGTCGTTGGGGGGCAGCCCCAACGACGGTCCGAGCAGCAGGGAGAGCATGTCCAGCTCCTGGGGCGAGTTGGGCAGGCCGAGCGTGGCCGACTGGGTCAGGGTGGAGGTCGCCGTGCCGGCGGGCAGGATGCCGTCGTTGGTGCTGCGGGCCGGCGTCGGCGGCTTGGAGCCGTCCTTGATCGGGCCGTCCGGCGGGTACTGCGGGAACGGGTCCGGGCTCGGGTTCAGGTCGTAGCAGCGCGGGCCACGGGTGTCGGAGTAGCGCGGCTCGTCCTGGTTGGGCACGTACTTGCCGCGGTTGGCGGTGATCTCCAGCGTGATGTGCAGGCCGGGATTGTCGGTGCCCTTGCCGAAGGCCTGGTCCACGCGCGGCACGAAGCCGGCGATCTGCTTGAACAGGCACTGGTACTCGGGCGCGTACTTGGCCAACACGTCCAGCGTCGGCTTGGCCGTGGCGGCCAGGTTGATCAGGTTGTTCTTGTTGGCGTACAGGAAGTTCGTCAGGTCGCCGCTGGCCGTGGTCACCGACGCGTACAGGTTGGCCAGGTTCTGCTTCTGGTCGACCAGGGTCCTGCTGGTGGTGGTCAGGTCGGACAGCGCGTTGATCAGGTCCGGCGCGGCCTTGCTGTAGGTGTCCGACAGCGAGGCCAGCTTCTTGATGTCGGCGTCCAGGTTGGGCAGCGACGGATTGAGCTGACCCAGGTAGGAGTCCAGCTGCACCAGGGTCTGCCCCAGCTGCTCGCCCCGCCCGGACAGGGCCTGGTCGATCGCGGTCAGCGTGGTCGCCAGCTTCTCCGGCTGCACCGCCTGCAACACCGGCATCAGGTCGTCGAGCACCCGCTCCAGCTCGATCGCCGAACTGCTGCGGTCCTGCGGGATCACGTCGCCGGCGGCGATGGGCCGCGACGAGGGATCGCTGGGCAGCACCAGATCCACGTAGCGCTCGCCGAACAGCGTCTTGGGCAGCAGCTGCGCCGAGACGTTGGCGGGGATCAGGTTCACCTTGTCCGGCTGCAGCGCCAGGGCGAGCTGCGCGCCGTCGCCGGTGGAGGTGATCGACGAGACCTCGCCGACGATCAGCCCGCGCACCTTCACGTCCGACTGGGTCATCAGCTGGTTGCCGACGTGGTCGGTGCGCAGCAGCACGGTGACCGAGCGGGTGAAGGCCCCGGCGTAGGTGGCGATGCAGAACCACACGATCAACGCGATGACCGCGATGAACGCGACGCCCATGAGCCTGCGCCTGGCGACCCTCATCCGGCGATCCTCACCGTCGTGGTCGTGCCCCAGATGGCCAGGCTCAGGAAGAAGTCCAGCAGGCTGGTGGTGACGATCGCGGTCCGCACCGCGCGGCCGACCGCCACGCCCACGCCGGCCGGGCCGCCGCTGGCCCGATAGCCGTAGAAGCAGTGCACCAGGATGATCACCACGCTGAAGACGAGGACCTTGCCGAACGACCACAGCACGTCGACCGGTGGCAGGAACAGGTTGAAGTAGTGGTCGTAGGTGCCGGCGGACTGCCCGTACACCTCGACGGTGATCGTGCGAGCGGCCACATAGGACGTCAGCAGGCCGATCACGTACAGCGGGATGACCGCGATGAAGCCGGCGATGATCCGGGTGGTGACCAGGAACGGCAGGCTGGGCACGCCCATCACCTCGAGCGCGTCGATCTCCTCGGAGATGCGCATCGCGCCCAGCTGCGCGGTGAAACCGGAGCCGACCGTCGCCGACAGCGCCAGGCCGGCGACCAGCGGCGCGATCTCCCGGGTGTTGAAGTACGCGGAGACGAAGCCGGCGAAGGCCGAGGTGCCGATCTGGTTCAGCGCGGCGTAACCCTGAAGGCCGACAACGGTTCCGGTGAACACCGACAGGCCGACCATGACGCCGATGGTGCCGCCGATGACCGCCAGCGCGCCGCTGCCGAAGCTGACTTCGGCCAGCAGCCGCAGCAGTTCCTTGAAGTAGCGGGTGAGCGTGCGCGGCGTCCAGGCCAATGCCTTGAGGTAGAAGGCAAGTTGGTCCCCGAAGTTGTCGAGGATCTCAAGTGGACGGTTCACCGCGCGTCGCATCGAGGCCACGTCACATCCCCTTCGCCGGAACCAGCTGGAGATAGATCGTGGTGAGCACGAAGTTCACGAAGAACAGCAGCAGGAAGGTGATGACCACGGACTGGTTCACCGCGTCGCCGACGCCCTTGGGGCCGCTGCCCGGGTTCAGGCCGCGGTAGGCGGCCACGATGCCGGCCAGGAAACCGAAGATGACCGCCTTGATCTCGCTGATCCACAGGTCCGGCAGCTGGGCCAGCGCGGAGAAGCTGGCCAGGTAGGCGCCGGGCGTGCCGCCTTGCAGGATCACGTTGAAGAAGTAGCCGCCGAGCACGCCGACCACGCTGACCATTCCGTTGAGCAGCAAGGAGATCAGCATCGAGGCGAGCACCCGCGGCACCACGAGGCGCTGGATCGGCGAGACGCCAAGCACCTCCATCGCGTCGATCTCGTCGCGGATCTTGCGGGAGCCGAGGTCGGCGCAGATCGCCGAACCGCCGGCCCCGGCGATCAGCAGCGCCGTCACGATCGGGCTGGCCTGCTGGATGATCGCCAGCACCGATGCCGCGCCGGTGAACGACTGCGCGCCGATCTGGCGGGTCAGCGAACCGAGCTGGAGCGCGATCACCGCGCCGAACGGGATGGACACCAGCGCCGTGGGCAGGATGGTGACGCTGGCGATGAACCAGCACTGCTGGATGAACTCCCGCAGCTGGAACGGCCGGCGGAACACCATGCGGACGGTGTCCAGGCCGAGCGCGAACAGCTTGCCGGTCTCCCGCAGCGCCCCGGCGCCGGGGAAGTTGGCGGTTGGTGCGGTCACTTCTCACCGCCCCGGCGCAGCCAGCCCCGCTTGCGCCCCGGTTCGGGGGCGGGGCCCGGCGCGTCGTCGGAGGTCAGTGCGCCCGACTGGGGCTGCCACTCGCTCTGCGGCAGGTCCGCGGTGCGCGGGTACGGGGTGGGTCGCGGCGTCGGACTCGGCGCCTGGTTCGCGGTGGCGGTCTGCACCGGGGGCTGGACCTGGGTGGCGGCCGTCGCCCCGGCGAACACGCCGTAGTGCTGCTGCTCCTGCGGGGTCAGGCTGTTGACGATCGCGTCCTGGGCCGAGGGCGGCAGCGTGTGCAGGATCTGCATCACCCGGTCCTTGCGCCGCTCCACGGCCCGGCGGACCGGCAGGCCCGGGGTCGGCTCCAGCTGCGGCACGATGCCGGTGCCGCCACCGCCCTTGGGTCCGCCCAGCGTGCCGGAGGAGCCGCCGGCGCGCAGCGCGGCCAGCTCGGCCGCGGCCTGGCCGGCGTCCTTCTCCTCGCTCATGCCGATCGGGCCCTCGCGGCGGCCGAGCAGGAACTGCTCGACGGCCGGCTCGGTCGAGGTCAGCAGCACCTCGCGGGGGCCGAACATGACCAGCTCGCGGCGGAACAGCATGCCGATGTTGTCCGGCACGGTGCGGGCGGTGCCGATGTCGTGCGTGACGATCAGGAAGGTGGCGTCGATCTGCGCGTTCAGGTCGACGATGAGCTGGTTGAGGTAGGCCACGCGGACCGGGTCGAGCCCGGAGTCCGGCTCGTCGAACAGGATGATCTCCGGGTCCAGCACCAGCGCCCGGGCCAGGCCGGCCCGCTTGCGCATGCCGCCGGAGATCTCGCCGGGCAGCTTCTTCTCGGCCCCGATGAGGCCGACCATCTCCATCTTCTCCAGCACGATGCGCCGGATCTCCGCCTCGCCCTTCTTGGTGTGCTCGCGCAGCGGGAAGGCGATGTTGTCGAACAGGTTCATCGAGCCGAACAGCGCGCCGTCCTGGAACAGCACGCCGAAGAGCTTGCGGATGTCGTAGAGCTTGTGCTCCGAGCAGCGCACGATGTCGGTGCCGGTGATGACGATCTTGCCGTGCTCCGGCTTGAGCAGACCGACCAGCGACTTCAGGAAGACCGACTTGCCGGTGCCCGACGGACCGAGCAGGACGCTGATCTCGCCGGGAGGCAGGGTCAGCGTGACGTCCCGCCAGATGGTCTGCTTGCCGAAGGACTTCGACAGCCCGTCGACGACCACCTCGACGCCCATCCGCACCTCCTCGTGACCCGGGTTGCTCCGAGTGCGAATTGTGCACCCCATCGCGCGGCGACGCCGTGGGACGTCGTCTCCCTGGTGCAACGACCACGGACGGCGAAGGTTACTGGCGAGTTTCCTCCGATCGGGAACCCGTTGCCCAGCCGTTATGGTCCGGATGCAGCAGAGGCGGCCACCCTAACGGGTGACCGCCTCCGCGGGAACAGCTGTGGAGCTACGAGATCACTTGAGGGTGATCTTGGCGCCAGCGGCCTCGAGCTTCTCCTTGGCGGCCTCGGCGGCCTCCTTGGCGACCTTCTCCAGGACCGGCTTCGGGGCGGCCTCGACCAGCTCCTTGGCCTCCTTCAGGCCCAGGCCCGAGACGACCTCGCGGACAACCTTGATGACCTGGATCTTCTTGTCGCCGGCCGACTCCAGCACGACGTCGAACTCGTCCTGCTCCTCGGCGGCCTCGGCCGGAGCGGCGCCCGCGGCGCCACCGACGGCGGCAACGGCGACCGGCGCGGCGGCGGTGACCTCGAAGGTCTCCTCGAACTGCTTCACGAACGCGGACAGCTCCAGGAGGGTCATCTCCTTGAAGGCGTCGAGCAGCTCGTCGGTGGTGAGCTTAGCCATGATGGCGTTCCTTCCTTACTGAATACGTGGCCGCCATGCAGGCGGGGATAGGGCTTTGGTCAGGCCTCGACCGGGGCGTCGGCCGGAGCCTCGGCCTCGGCAGCCGGCGCACCGGCGGCCTTCTTCTCCTGCAACGCGGCGGCCAGCCGGGCGACCTGGGAGGCAGGCGCCTGGAACAGACCGGCGGCCTTGGACAGGTTGCCCTTCATGGCGCCGGCGAGCTTCGCCAGCAGCACCTCACGGGAGTCGAGGTCAGCGATCTTGCTGACCTCGTCCACCGAGAGGGCCTTGCCGTCCATGTAGCCGCCCTTGACGACAAGGGCCTTGTTGTCCTTCGCGAAGTCACGGATCGCCTTGGCCGCGTCGACCGGCTCGCCCTCGATGAAGGCGATGGCGGTCGGGCCGACCAGCAGGCTCTCGAGCCCCTCGATGCCAGCGTCCTCGGCGGCCCGCTTGACCAGGGTGTTCTTCGCGACGGTGTACGTGGTGCCCTTGCCGAGAGCGCGCCGCAGCACGGTGAGCTGCGTCATGGTCAGCCCGCGATACTCGGTGACAACCGCGGCCGAGCTGGCCCGGAACTTCTCCGAGATCTCAGCAACGGCGGTGACCTTGCCTGGCTTCGCCATGGTCGCCTCCTCTCTGCTTGGTAGCGGGGAACCCGCGACACGTCGCGGGCGACCGCTGGAGGAGGAACTGCGAAAAGAGAACGTCCCGGCGCAGAGTGGCACGGGCCAGATGGGATCGTGACCGTCAAGAGTCGACGCGCGGTGACCGCGCGGATCCACTGCCTCGTCCTCCTGCGCGGGCCGCCCGCTTTCGCGGGACCTTCGTCTGGGCAAGCCAGACACCAGCGGTCTTCGGTGGAACTGACATCAGGGTAGCAACCCGGTGCCGTGAACTCCAAAACGATAGCCTTGCCCGGTGGCGAAGGAGCGGCGGCGGCGCGCGTACCTCCCGGCCGGCATCGTGATCCTGGCGGTGCTCGGCGGCGGTCAGTACTACCTGTCCAACATCTTCGCCCCCGCCGACACCGGCAGCGGCGCCAACGGTTCCGGCGGCGGCGCCCCTGGCGCGGGAATCCCCCTGGCCGGCGCCGCCAATCCCTCGATCGCCGTCAGCTCGGTGTACGCCGCGATCGGCAACGACGACCCAGCCAAAATCTGCCCGGCCTTCTTCAGCGCCCACGGCGAGCTGAACTTCGCCGCCGCCTTCGCCGCCGCCAGCTGCGAGGACGCCGTGCACAAGGCCCACGCCAAGGTCACCGACGCCCAGGCCTACGCCGGCCTGACCGTGCCGATCACCGCCGTGCACCAGCAGGGCTCCACCGCCGCGACCGTCAACTCGTGCGCCATGTCGATCAGCGGCGGCGACCCGCTCGGCATGTTCACCCTGTCGCACAGCACCAACGGCTGGGTCGTCGAGGACCTCAAGCCCGACCCCACGCCCTGCCCGCCGGCACCCACCAACTGAACCAGGATCAGCTCAACACCTGCTGGTCAGGCCCCCGGTTCCCGCGCATCCCCGGTTCGCACCGCCCCTGAGTGCCCCACCGACGCCGCGGTTCGCACCCAACCCGAGTTCCCACTCAAACCCGATTCGTACCGAACCCCAGTTCCCACCCAACCCCAGTTCCCACCCAACCCCAGTTCCCACCCAACCCAAGGGGGCGTCCCCCGCTGCCAGTCTATCGAGAGGGGACCGGCGCGAAGCTGGGCGAAGATCCACATGTGGACAACTCAGGGCCTGTGGACAACTACGAAAGGGCCGCACCCCTCGCGGGATGCGGCCCTTGTCGTTCAGCTGATTCGCACTCAGGCGCTGGCCTCGTCGGTCAGCAGGTTGCGGGTGCGGTTCGGGTCGACCGGGATGCCCGGGCCCATGGTGGTGGAGAAGGTGACCTTCTTCAGGTAACGGCCCTTGGCCGCGGACGGCTTGGCCCGCAGCACCTCGTCCAGCGCGGCCGCGTAGTTCTCCACCAGCTTGTCGGTGTCGAACGAGGCCTTGCCGATCACCAGGTGCAGGTTGGCCTGCTTGTCCACCCGGAAGTTGATCTTGCCGCCCTTGATCTCGGTGATCGCCTTGGCGACCGCCGGGGTCACGGTGCCGGTCTTGGGGTTCGGCATCAGGCCACGGGGGCCGAGGATGCGGGCGATGCGACCGACCTTCGCCATCTGGTCGGGCGTCGCGATCGCGGCGTCGAAATCGAGCCAGCCACCCTGGATGCGCTCGATCAGGTCGTCGCTGCCGACGGCGTCCGCGCCGGCGGCCTCGGCCTCGGCGGCCTTGTCGCCGGTCGCGAACACGATCACCCGCGCGGTCTTGCCGGTGCCGTGGGGCAGGTTGACGGTGCCACGAACCATCTGGTCGGCCTTGCGGGGGTCGACACCGAGACGGATCGCGACCTCGACGGTGGCGTCCAGCTTGACCTTGGAGGTCTCCTTCGCCAGGTTGGCGGCCTCGAGCGGCGAGTACAGCCGCTCCCGGTCCACCAGCTCGGCGGCCTGGCGGTATGCCTTGCTGCGCTGCATGATTCCTGTCCTTCGTGGATCAGTAGTGGTTATGAGCTGCGCCCAGCTCTCCCACGCCTTCGGAAAGTGTGTGTCAGCCTTCGACCGTGATGCCCATGGAACGGGCGGTGCCGGCGATGATCTTCGCCGCCTGGTCCAGGTCGTCGGCGTTGAGGTCGGTCATCTTGGTCTGGGCGATCTCGCGCACCTGGTCCCAGCTGACCTTGGCGACCTTGGTCTTGTGCGGCTCGCCGCTGCCCTTCTCCACACCGGCGGCCTTGAGCAGCAGCTTCGCGGCCGGCGGGGTCTTGAGCTTGAAGTCGAACGAGCGGTCTTCGTACACGGAGATCTCGACCGGCACGACGGTGCCACGCTGCGACTCGGTCGCGGCGTTGTAGGCCTTGCAGAACTCCATGATGTTGACGCCGTGCTGGCCCAGCGCCGGGCCGACGGGCGGCGCCGGGTTGGCGAGACCGGCCTTGATCTGCAGCTTGATGATCGCTGCGAGCTTCTTCTTCTTGGGTGGCATTTCTTGTGTCCTGTATTCCGTGTGGTTCCGCGCGGGGGCCCTGCCCGCCACCCGCGTGGCTGCTCGGCTCCCTTCCGGGAACCGGTCAGATCTTGGAGACCTGGGTGAACGACAGCTCGACCGGCGTCTCGCGACCGAAGATCGACACGAGCACCTTCAGCTTCTGGCCGTCCGCGTTGACCTCACTGATGGTAGCCGGCAGCGTGGCGAACGGTCCGTCCATGACGGTGACGGACTCGCCGACCTCGAAGTCGACCTCGACGGTGGGCTTGGCCACGGCGGCGGCCTTCTTGCCGCCTTCCTGCTTGGCCGTGTCCTGCTCGACCTGCGGGAGCAGGAACTTGAGCACGTCGTCCAGGCTGAGCGGGGACGGCTTGGAGGTGGCGCCCACGAACCCGGTGACCCCGGGGGTGTTGCGCACGGCGCTCCAGGACGAGTCGTTCAGTTCCATCCGGACCAGGATGTAGCCGGGCAGCACCTTGCGCTGCACCTGCTTGCGCTGGCCGTTCTTGATCTCGGTGACTTCCTCGGTGGGCACCTCGACCTGGAAGATGAAGTCCTCCATGTCCAGGGTCTGGATGCGCGTCTCGAGGTTGGTCTTGACCTTGTTCTCGTAACCGGCGTACGAGTGCACGACGTACCAGTCGCCGGGGGCGTGCCGCAGCGCGGCCCGCATCTCCTCGGCCGGGTCCAGGTTCTCGTCGACGGCCTCGGCGGCCGGCTCCTCGTCGCCGTCCGCGGACTCGTCCTCGTTGGCGAGGTCGTCGTCCTCGGACTCGACCTGCTCGACCTCGCTGTCCTCGGCCACGTCCAGGTCGGCGTCGGACTCGACCTCGACGACGTCCTGCTCGTCGGCGCCCGTCAGCTCCTGGTCGGCGGCGGCGGCGCCGTTCTCGGAGGTCACAGCTGGGTCTCGCTTCCTCTCGTGCGTCAGTGTCCGGTCGCTCACGCCGGCGACCGGTGGCCCCGCATCCCCCGCTCGGCTACTTGCCGAACACGAAGGACACGCCCTGGAGGAAGGCGTAGTCCAGACCGAAGACCAACGCCACCATCACGGCCACGAACACCAGCACGACGATCGTGTACGTCACCAGCATCTTGCGCGTCGGCCAGATGACCTTGCGCAGTTCGGCGACGACCTCGCGAAGGAAGCGGACCAAGCGCTTGAAGACGTTGGGCCGCTTGACCTGTCGGTCGCGGGACGCCGTCTTCTCGCCGCGGTCTTCCTTCGACTCGGTTGTCTTACCGCCCTTGGTGCTGACGACCTTGGCCGAGTCGGCCTTGGCCGACTCAGTCTGGCCGCTGCCGCTGTCCGGCGCGACCTGGCGGGCGGAGGCACGACGCTCGCGTCGCGCAGCGGCGGTGACCGGACGGGCGGCGCTCTCGCGCTTGTCCGTCGGCTCCTGCTCGCGGTCCTCGCTCACGCCATCCTCCGCTCACCAAAGCTTCGATGCAGGGGCGACAGGACTTGAACCTGCAACCTGCGGTTTTGGAGACCGCTGCTCTGCCAGTTGAGCTACACCCCTTTGAGGCCGTCCTCTGCCGTCCCACGGACTCCGTGGGAACAGGCTTCATCACGACCCGGCTCGGCAGAGTCTACGGCACGAACGGGTGGTCACTGCAACCGCACTGGTCAACAGCGGTGTTCGGGGCCCCCGGACGCTAATTCGGTGGGTGGCGTCTGCCACCATGAAGGCCATGGCAGCCCCCGAAGCTCCCCCTGTCCACAGCCCCGCGGATCGCCGCCGGGTCTCCGCTCGCATCGGCGGCATCGCCGAGTCCGCCACCCTCGCGGTGGACGCGAAGGCGAAGGCGCTCAAGGCGGCGGGCCGGCCGGTGATCGGATTCGGCGCCGGCGAACCCGACTTCCCCACCCCCGAGGCGATCGTGGAGGTGGCCGCGGCCGCCGCCCTCGATCCCCGCAACCACCGCTACACGCCCGCGGCCGGCCTGCCCGAGCTGCGCGAGGCGGTGGCGGCCAAGACCGCCCGCGACTCCGGCTACCAGGTCCAGGCCAGCCAGGTGTTGATCACCAACGGCGGCAAGCAGGCCGTGTACCAGGCCTTCGCGACGTTGCTCGACCCGGGCGACGAGGTCCTCCTGCCGGCGCCGTACTGGACCACCTACCCCGAGGCGATCACCCTCGCCGGCGGCGTTCCGGTGCAGGTCACCGCGGACGAGTCGGCCGACTACCTGGTCACCGTCGAGCAGCTGGAGGCGGCCCGCACGCCGCGCACCAAGGTGCTGCTGTTCGTGTCGCCGTCCAACCCGACCGGCGCCGTCTACGACCGCGAGCAGACCGAGGCGATCGGCCGCTGGGCGCTGGAGCACGGGATCTGGGTGGTCACCGACGAGATCTACGAGCACCTGGTCTACGACGGCGCGCAGGCGCACTCGCTGCCGGTGCTGGTGCCGGAGCTGGCCGACACCACCGTCGTGCTCAACGGCGTGGCCAAGACGTACGCGATGACCGGCTGGCGGGTGGGCTGGATGATCTCCCCGGCCGATGTCACCAAGGCCGCCGCCAACCTCCAGTCGCACCTGACCTCGAACGTGGCCAACGTGTCGCAGCGGGCCGCGCTGGCCGCCGTGTCCGGCTCGCTGGACGCCGTCTACGCCATGCGCACCGCGTTCGACCGCCGCCGCAAGACCATGGTCGAGCTGCTGTCGGCCATCCCCGGCGTGCAGTGCCCGACCCCCAAGGGCGCGTTCTACTGCTACCCGTCGGTGAAGGGCCTGCTGGGCAAGGAGATCCGCGGCCAGCGCCCGCAGACCAGCGTCGAGCTGGCCGCCCTGGTGCTGGAGCACGCCGAGGTGGCCGTGGTGCCGGGCGAGGCCTTCGGCACCCCCGGCTACTTCCGGCTGTCCTACGCCCTCGGCGACGAGGACCTGGTCACCGGCGTCAACCGGATGGGCGACCTGCTCCGCGAGGCCAAGTAGCACTTCCTGTTCGTTCGGAAGGGGGCTTTCCTCCACTTGGAGTGAAGGAAAGCCCCCTTCCGAACATCACCGGAGCTAGCCGAGCTGGACGACGGCGGTGGGGCGGCCGAGCACGGTCTGCCCCTCGAAGGTGACGGTGATGGCCACCTTGGCCCGACCGTCCTCGGTGACTTCGGTCACCTTTCCGGAGATCTCCAGCAGCGCCCCGACGCCGTCGTTGGGCACCGGCACCGGCCGGGTGAACTTGGTGGTGGTCTCGACGATCGCGCCCGGGTCGCCGGCCCACTCGCTGACCAGCTCGTTGGCCAGCGCCATGGTCAGCATGCCGTGGGCGATGACGCCGGGCAGGCCGACCTCGGCGGCGAACTTCTCGTTCCAGTGGATCGGGTTGAAGTCCAGCGAGGCGCCCGCATAGCGGACCAGGTTGTCGCGGGTCACCCGGACCTGCTTGACGGGCAGTTCGTCGCCCTTGGTGACCTTGGAGGCCGGCAGCCGCCCCATCACGCGTCCTCTCCGCGGGCCACCAGCAGCCCCGTCGCCGTGCACACGGCCTCGCCGTCCTCGGTGCCGATCTCGGCCCGGACGGTGAGGAAGTCGTTGCCCATGCGGGTCTGCACGTCGTCCACGTGCACCGCGGTGACCAGCCGGTCGCCGGCGACCATGGGCCGGTGGTGGACGAAGGCCTGCGAGCCGTGCACCACCCGGCTGTAGTCCAGGCCCAGTTCGGGGTCGTCGACCACGATCGAGATGGACGTCATGGAGATGATCGTGGCGAAGGTCGGCGGCGCGATCACGTCGGCGTAGCCGGCGGCCCGCGCGGCGTCCGGGTCGCGGTGCAGCGGGCTGGTCGCGCCCACCGCGTCGGCGAACTCGCGGATCTTCGCGCGGCCTACCTCGTACACGTCACCCGGCGGGTAGCTGCGTCCTGTGAACGACTTGTCCAGTGGCACCCGGCCAGGTTAGAACGCGAAGAGCCCGCCACCGGCATGCGGGGCGGGCTCTTCGGGTGCTGCGGGGAAACGTCAGCGGGTTTCCTTGTGCGCACGGTGGGTCTTGCAGTTCGGGCAGAACTTCTTGATCTCCAGGCGGTCGGGGTCGTTCCGACGGTTCTTCCTGGTGATGTAGTTGCGGTGCTTGCACTCCTCGCACGCGAGGGTGATCTTCGGTCGCACGTCGGTCGCAGCCACGGGGCACCTCTCCTGTCACTAGTCCCCCGTGCCGGGGGTCAAGGGGGCGAAGCCCCCTTGCTCGGAGTCTGGGGCGAGAGCCCCAGTGTAATGGCGGAGCGATCAGGTCCGGCTCCGCCGGACACACGCCCTCCATCGAGTAGCGATGGCCGGACTTGAACCGGCGACACAGCGATTATGAGTCGCTTGCTCTACCAACTGAGCTACACCGCCTTACGCACCCCGGGGTCCGGGGCGAAGCCCCGGCGTGGGGCTTGGGGGCCGGGCCCCCAAATAGCATAGCGAGTGGCCATGATCGCGCTTTTTGCGATCATGGCCAACCCAGCCACGAGCCCCAATACGGAATCGAACCGTAGACCTTCTCCTTACCATGGAGACGCTCTGCCGACTGAGCTATTGGGGCCTTGCTCTTGCGGAGCGATTAGAACTCTAGCGCACCCACCCGCCGATCACGAAATCGGGGGGTGGGTCCCGACCTGCGTCAACTGACCAACGTGAGGACCGTCTCATCGCGCAGCCCGCGCGCCCGGATCGTGCGGGCCCGCAGCCAGGCCTCGAAGCGCTCCTCGGACAGCGGCCGCGAGATCAGGTAGCCCTGGGCCACATCGCAGCCCATGCTCACCAGCTGCTCGCGGGCCGAGTCCTCCTCGACGCCCTCGGCCACCACGGTCAGCCCGAGCGAGTGCCCCAGCTCGACGATGGCCCGCACCACGGCCATGTCCGACAGGTCGGTGCCCATGCCGAGCACGAACGACTTGTCGATCTTCACCTCGTCCACCGGCAGCTGCCGCAGGTAGGCCAGCGAGGAGTAGCCGGTGCCGAAGTCGTCCACGGCCAGCGTCACGCCCATCGCGTGCAGCCGCCGCAGGACCGGCAGCGCCCGCTCCGGGTCGGACATCACGCCGGACTCGGTGAGCTCGAAGGTGAGCAGCTGCGGCGGCACGTCGTAGCGGCGCAGCGCCTCCTCGACCAGGTCGGGGAAGTTGGCGTCGGCCAGGTTGCGCACGGACAGGTTGACGGCGGTGGACATCCGCAGCCCGCGGTCCAGCCACGACCGCACCCGTTGCAGCCCCTGCTCCATCACGAACGAGGTCAACGCGTCGACCAGGCCGGTGGCCTCGACGGCCGGCACGAACTCGTCCGGGTCGAGCTGCCCGAACTCGGGGTGCCGCCACCGCACCAGCGCCTCCACCCCGACGACCTGCCGGCTGGGCAGCGCGATCTTGGGCTGGTAGTGCACGCTGACCTGGCCGGTCTCCAGTGCCGAGCGGAACTGGGTGACCAGCTGGAAGCGGCGCAGGAAGATCTGACCCATGCTCGGCGCGTAGCCGCGCACCGGGTCGCTGCCGCTGTGCGCGGCCTGCACGGCCACATCGGCCCGCTGCAACAGCGTGTCGACGTCGATCGTGTCGTCGCTGTCCTCGCTGGTGTTGGACACGTAGCCGATCAGCGCGCTGGCCTCCACGGTCAGCTTGTCCACCGGGTACGGCATGGACAGCCCGGCCTTCAGCTTCTCGCCGATCTCCTGGGCCTGCTCGTGGGTGCGGTCGACCAGCAGCGCCGCGAACGAGCCGCCCTCCAGCCGGGCCAACGGCACCTCGTTGCCGAGGGCGTCGCGCAGCCGGCGGCTGGCGGCCAGCACCATACGGTCGCCCCACGCGTAGCCGAGGGCGTCGGCCACGCCGGACATCACGTCCAGGTCGATGCGCATCACCACGCAGGTGTCCTCGCCACGCACGGGGTCGCCCGCGACCTCACGGAAGCCCGTGCGGTTGAGCAGCCCGGTCAGCGGGTCGTGGTACGCGTGGTGACGCAGCCGCCCGACCAGCCGCCGGTTGTCCATGGCGGTGGCGAGGTGGCTGGACAGCGTGCGCAGCAGCCGCACGTCGGCGCTGCCGAAGCCACGCCAGCGGCTGAGCCGGTCGTGCACCTCCATGGCGCCCAGCGGCTGGCTCGCGCCGCGCAGCGGCACCACGAGCACCTCGTACACGCCACGGCGACGCAGGGCCTCCTGCACGTCGTCGGCGGCGTCCGAGAGCTTGAAGTAGCGCACGTGGTTGCCGGCCAGCTGCAGGATCGGGTCGTCCCGGTCCGCCTCGTCGCCGTCGGGCAGCGGCACGCCCGCGACCAGGCGGCGCACGTCGTCGGTGTCCATCTTCAGGTGTAGCACCACGCGCTTGGCGTTGAGCTGGTCGCGGATGCGTTCCACGATCGCCTGCCAGTCGGCGGGGTCCTCCGGCGGCAGCACGTTGGTCAGCACCGACGCCTTGTTCATCACGTCCTGGCCGGACCGCGCCACGTTGAGGCTGACGTCGGACAGCGTCTCCAGGTCGCGCTGCTCGCGCAGCAGCCCGGAGTAAGCGCGGTACAGCGCGACCATCGAGGCGGCGAGCAGGCCGGCCAGCAGCCAGCCCCACGGCGCGGTGGTGACCAGCACGTACGCGACCAGCCCGACCGTGACGTTGAGCAGGCACACGACCAGCGAGCGCAGGCCCAGCCGGGCCGCCGCGGGCAGCCGCAGCTCGCCGCCGAGCACGTTCATTGCTCCCAGGCCGAGCGCCGTGCTGACCAGCGGCGACGTCAGCATGCCGAGCGCGGCGGCGGTCCACACCGGCACCGCCGGGAAGTCGTTGCGCAGCACGTAGAAGACGGAGTAGGGGATCGCCACCTCGAGGCACATGATGCCGACGTGGTAGCTGAGGTGGCGCAGCTTGTGGCGGTAGATCTGCACGCCCAGGCCGGCCACCAGGTAGGCCGCCAGCACCACCTCGAACGGCACCGTGACCAGGCCGAGCACCAGGGGGATCTCGGCGAAGGAGATGGTCCAGCTGACCTGGCGGACGTCGAAGTCGATGGACATCTGCTCGGACAGCAGGAAGCCGACGGCCAGCAGCGGGCCGGCGATCAGCAGTTGACCGGGGTCGATGCGGTCGGCGTGGCCGAACAGCACGGCCGTCGCGACACCGAGGCCGGCCAGCAGGACCGCCGCGGAGAACAGGCGGTAGCGCCGGGTACGCTGCGGATCAAGATGCACGCGGACCGGCGGGCGGGGCACCTCGGGATGGACGGCACGGCGGTGGTCGGTCATCCACCCTCCTCGTCGGGCCACGCAGTCAGGGGCGCCTTCCCCCTGGTCGACACTCCTGCCGGTGGTGTCCTTGGCACGACCGAGGGGTCCCGAGTGCGCCGGAACCCCTCGAATCGCAGTTTACCCCGGTTGAGCGAGTGTGGCCCGTCCAGTTGACGAAGGCAACACTCCCAGTGAACAGTTTGGCGTCAGAAAGAGCAATTTGCAGGCCCAACCGGCCTCTTGAAACGATTAAGCGGACAAAACGCCGGCAAATCGGACACTCGAACGCGTAAGTCACACCCTGTATCGGTCACCCAAAGTAATGACCGCGACTTCGCCGAGTCGTCAGTGTTGGATGACTCGACGTGGACATCGATGTCGAGCGCCAACACGCCTCCCGACTGGCCCTGCTCGACGCCCTGCTGCCGGCCGATCCGCCCCTGTCCGGGTCCATGATCGCCACTGTCGGTGCCCTCGGCCTTCCCACATTCCAGGAAGTCGCTCCCGAGTCCCTGGACGCCACCTGGGCTCCCCTGCGCCGCCACGGCCTGTCCGTCCGCCTCGCCGGCGCCGACCTCGGTCCGCTGCTCGACCTGTGGGAGTCCCACCTGGCCCGGGCCGCCGTCCCCGGCGACCTCGACTGCGCCGCCCACATCACCTGGCCCAGCCGCGACACCGCCGCCGTGCCCGCCCTCGTCCATCACGGCTTCGCCCCGCTGATCGTCACCGCCGTCCGCCGCGCCGGCGTCTTCGGACCTACCACCACCTTCGTGCCCTCCCCTGCCAGGGCCTCCACCCAGGCGCCCACAACCGCGCCTTCCGGTCACCCCAACCCCGGCTCGTCCGCCCCGGCCGGCCATTCCGCCGCCGCGCCGTCGGCTCCGCCACTGCCCGGCTTCACCATCCGCGTGGCCACGAAGGCGGACTTGGCTGCGTGTGTCGCACTGAATCTCGACGTCGTTCGCTACGACTCCCAGTTCGGCGTGATCACCGAGCGGCCGTCCACCGAGGCCGGCCTCCGCCAGAACACGGCCGAGATGCTCGAGCGCGACCGGCCGTGCGTCTGGCTGGCCGAGGTCGCGGGTCGGCCCGCCGGCATCGTCACCGTCGACCTGCCGCCGCATTCGGACTGGATCGCCGGCCGCACCTCGGCCGGGCCCGTCGCCTACCTGGGTCTCGGCGGCGTGCGCGCGGACCTGCGCGGCAGCGGGGTCGGCAGCGCCCTCGTCAACCACGTCCACCGCGAGCTCGACGCCGCCGGCATCGCCGTCACCCTGCTGCACTACGCGCTTCCCAACCCGCGCTCGGCGCCTTTCTGGTCCACGCAGGGCTACCGTCCACTCTGGACCAGCTGGTATCGCCGCCCGGCCCTGCGCGACTGACCCGCTACCGGCCCGACAGTGCCCGCACCAGCGGGGCAGCCGCCTCGAGCTCCCGGTCCGACACGACCAGATAGGACAGTCCGAGGCGCTCGCGGCGCTGGTGGGCCAGCTCCACGACGTGGTCGAGCGGGCCCAGGAACTTCGCCGGCATGTCCTCGACGAGCTCCGCCGCGCCCGCGCCCCAACCATGCTCGACGGCGTACCGCTCGGCCGCGGCCCGCGGGTCGTCGGCCAGGTCCACCGACACCACCGAGCTGATCTCCACGTCTCGGCCTTCGGCGCGAACCAAGTCCGCCTTCGCTGCGAATGCGCTACTAAGTCGCTCCTCCATGGCGTCGGAAATGGTCCCGCCGGGCAAGGCCTTGGCCAGGATGCCGACCGTGTCCGCCTCTCGCCCGGCCAG
Organism: Kutzneria sp. NPDC052558; assembly: GCF_044547355.1. Lineage (NCBI taxonomy): Bacteria > Bacillati > Actinomycetota > Actinomycetes > Pseudonocardiales > Pseudonocardiaceae > Kutzneria > Kutzneria sp. NPDC052558. The sequence goes on along the minus strand of NZ_JBIUAG010000018.1, from coordinate 12,226 downwards.
CCGCAGCATTCGCGGACTGCCGGCCCCGATCAACAGCGGCGGCGGCACGTCCACGGCCGGAAAGCTGGTCACGCCGTCAACCCGGTAGTGCTCGCCCTCGAACCGGACTTCCTTGCCCGCGAACAGTTCCTTCAGCAGCCGCACCGACTCCGCCAGCCGGCCCACCCGCACGCCCGCCCGGTCGAACACCATGCCCGCGGCCTCGTACTCGACCCGCAGCCAGCCCGCGCCCAGGCCCAGCTCGAACCGCCCGCCGGACAGCTGGTGCAGCGTCGCAGCCTCCTTGGCCAGCAGCACCGGATGCCGGTAGTCGTTGTCCAGCACCAGAGTCGCGACCTTCAGGCGGCTCGTCGCCCATGGCCGCCGCGGCCAGCCCGATCAGCGGCGCCACCTGGTTCCCGAACGGCTCCGGCACGAAGTGGTCCCGCAGCAACACCGTGTCGTAGCCCAGTTCCTCGGCCCGCCGGGCCGTCGCCACCACTTCCGCGACGCCGCCCGCCGTCTCCGCCAACACCCCGAATCGAAATGCACCCACACGTCGATCGTGACGCCTTCCCCGCTACTCGCTGGCGGCTTTCGGCCATCTCGTTTCGACCCCCGCTTGACAGGTCTCCACCAGCGCAAACACCCGATTCCAAGATCGCCACGACCGGGCTTGGAGCGGCCGCACCCTCGATCGTTCTAGCGTGGCGACAGGAGGTCACGTATGCGCACAAGCGTCCAGATCAGGGGCGAGGAAGAGATCGGCGACCGGAGTTACGCCGTCCACGTCCAGATGGACACCGAGGTGTCCGTCACGGTCCAGCTCGAAGCCCAGTTGCCCGACGGCGCGGTTGTCGCCGAGGGCAGCTTCATCCTGCCGGTCACCGATCTCGTGCCGGCCGGCCAACTCATCGAGGCCACGCTGCGAGGCCTGGCCACCGTTCGCGGCGGGGGCCGCATGTCGTCGAAGTCACGCCCGGCCCCGGCCAATGCCGGCACCCCGTGGACTCCAGAACAGGACGAGGAGCTCCGTCGCTTGTGGACGATGGGCGACCGGGCCATTCCCCAGCTCGCCCTCGACTTCGCCCGCAGCCGCGCCGCGATCAAGGCCCGGTTGAGCCATCTCGGCCTCGACCCCGACACCCCTGGCCAGTCTCAACCAAAGATCACAAACCCATGACAACACTCGAACTCATGTTCGAACTCGTGGTACGCTTGCTCTCGTGGCCGGCGTCATTGGGAGGGGAAGCCCCAGGCGCCGGCCATCTCACTTCGGCGCCCCTGCTCACCCCCGCGCCCCTCTGCACTTCGGCGCCTTTCCCACCCCGCCGCCACCTTCACAGCCGCACCCCACCCCGCCGGCACTCCCCACCGCCGTCCAGCGCCGGTCCTGACCTCGCCGCCCCCTTCCCCCCGGCCCTCGACCCAGGCGGCTGACGCACATACCCCCGAGCCCCACCGGCGAGCCCACCCCAGACTCCACAGTGGACCCCAGCCCACAGCCGCCCTATCCCCACCACATCACAACAAGGCCACGCCCACCCTCGCCCCACACGGCCCGATCACACCCCAACACCACACGCTCCCCCCCACCCATCGACCTGGCCGCCTTCGAGCAGTCGGCAGCCAGCCAGCCAACTCGCCGTCGGTAACCGATTACGGGCCCCACCAATGCCACGACTGGACTCGCAGTCCTTCCGCAGCCCCATCACTGCGTCCAAGCGACAGGCCAAGCCGGTGCGGTTCCTCAGTCCCTTCCCCCGACCAAGAGACAAGGCAAGACACCACCCAGCGATGGCGAAGCCGAGAAACACACCCTCACCGTCACCCAGGAGACCGACCACACCAACGCACGACGGCGAAGCCGAGAAACAGAACCGCTTCGTCACCCACGCGAGAGAAGCCACCACCAGACCCAGCACCGACGAGCCCTCAGATCACCCTCGTCGCCACCTCAGCGGGTCCTGCACCCAACCACGGGGGTGCAGGGGGCGGAGCCCCCTGCCTTGGGGTCTGGGGCGAGAGCCCCAGAAAACACGACAAGCGGGCTATGTCTGTGCTTTACAACAGACATAGCCCGCCCATCCCGCGCGTGCCAGGTGAAGGATTTGAACCTCCGAAGCTTTCGCGGCTGATTTACAGTCAGCTCCCTTTGGCCGCTCGGGCAACCTGGCTCGGCTTCACGGACCGGTGGTGGCGTCCGCGGGGTGAACTATACATAACCCGTGGGGGCGGTCTCCAACGGGTATCCCTACGGGTAGCCTCCGTGGGTCTAGCGGACCGGTGTGCGGAGGTGCAGGACTCGTGGCGGACCCGTCGTTCGACGTGGTGAGCAAGGTCGACCGGCAGGAGGTCGACAACGCGGTGAACCAGGCCGGCAAGGAGCTGTCGACCCGCTTCGACTTCCGGGGCACCGGGGCGTCGGTGGCCTGGGCGGGCGAGGAGGCGATCACGATCCAGGCGGAGACCGAGGAGCGCTGCTCGGCGGCGGTCGAGGTCTTCAAGGAGAAGCTGATCAAGCGCAACATCTCGCTGAAGGCGTTCGAGGTGGGCGAGCCCGCGGTGTCCGGCAAGATCTACAAGGTCACCGGCAAGATCGTGCAGGGGATCGAGTCGGACAAGGCGAAGAAGATCTCCAAGGCGATCCGCGACGAGGGCCCGAAGGGCGTGCAGGCGCAGATCCAGGGCGACCAGCTGCGGGTGTCGGCCAAGAAGAAGGACGACCTCCAGACGGTGATCGCGCTGTTGAAGTCCAAGGACTTCGAGATCGCGCTCCAGTTCACGAACTACCGGTAGGGGGAACGGGGCATGAAGGGGATCGTGCTGGCCGGGGGCAGTGGCACCCGGTTGCATCCGATCACGCAGGCGGTGTCCAAGCAGCTGCTGCCGGTGTACGACAAACCGATGATCTTCTACCCGCTGTCGGTGCTGATGCTGGCCGGCATTCGCGAGGTGCTGATCATCTCCACGCCCACGGACCTCCCGAACTTCCGCCGGCTGCTGGGTGACGGCAGCCAGTTCGGGCTGTCGCTGAGCTACGCGGAGCAGCCGCAGCCCAACGGGCTGGCCGAGGCGTTCATCATCGGCGAGCAGTTCGTCGGCGACGACAGCGTCGCGCTGGTGCTGGGCGACAATATCTTCTACGGCCAGGGCTTCGCCTCGATGCTGCAGAAGCACGCCGCCGGCATCGACGGCTGTGTGCTGTTCGGCTACCCCGTGCGCGACCCGGAGCGCTACGGCGTCGGCGAGGTCGACGGCACCGGCAAGCTGGTGTCGATCGAGGAGAAGCCGGCCCAGCCGCGCTCGAACAAGGCGATCACCGGCCTGTACTTCTACGACAACGATGTGGTGGAGATCTCCAAGAACCTGAAGCCGTCGCCCCGCGGCGAGCTGGAGATCACCGACGTCAACCGCATCTACCTTGAGCAGGAGAAGGCCCGCCTGGTCGACCTGGGCCGCGGCTTCGCCTGGCTGGACACCGGCACCCACGACTCCCTGCTGGAGGCCGGCCAGTTCGTGCAGGTGCTGGAGCACCGGCAGGGGGTGCGGATCGCCTGTCTCGAGGAGATCTCCCTGCGCATGGGCTACATCGACGCCGACTCCTGCTACGCCCTGGGGCAGAAGCTGGCCAAGTCCGGCTACGGCCAGTACGTGATGGACGTCGCCGTGTCGGCGGGCGCCACCCCGGCCTGACCCGCACCGCCGCTCTCGACGGCCGCCGACCCCGCCGGGTCCGGCGGCCGTCGCTTTCCCGGGCCTGGCAGTGATCTCACGCCATCGGTGGTCCCCCACCGGCGGCCATCTCGCACCGGCGGCCAGTTCGGACCCAGCGGTGTTGTCGGCCCCAGCGGCGATCCGAGGCCGGTGACTGGTCCGAGGCCGGTGATGGACCAGTGGGGCGGGCCTGGCCTGCTGGCCGCTTCGGCGCAGCCATGGACCTGGCACGGGGCGTCGGATGGGCGATGGCCTGGCCTGGCGGTGGTCCTCGGCCGGCGGCTCAGCGGAAGTGGCCGCCGCGGGCCATCTCCTCCAGGCGGCGGATGCGCTCCTGGATCGGCGGGTGGGTGGAGAACAGGCGGGCGCCGGCCTCGCCGGCGCGGAAGGGGCTGGCGATCATCAGGTGGGACTGGGAGACGAGGGAGGGGTCGGGGGGCAGGGGGGCGGCCTGGGTGCCGCGTTCCAGTTTGCGCAGGGCGGCGGCCAGGCCGAGGGGGTCGCCGGTGAGCTGGGCGCCGGACTGGTCGGCCTGGAACTCGCGGGAGCGGCTGACCGACATCTGCACGATGCCGGCGGCCAGCGGCGCGACGAGGGCGATCAGCAGCAGGGCGACGGGGTTGGGGCGGTCATCGTCGTCGCCGCCGAAGATGCCGGCGAACATGGCCAGGTTGGCCAGCACGGTGACCACGCTGGCCAGGGCGCCGGCCACGCAGGAGATGAGGATGTCGCGGTTGTAGACGTGGGAAAGCTCGTGGCCGAGCACGGCGCGCAGCTCACGCTCGTCGAGCAGCTCCAGGATGCCGGTGGTGCAGCACACGGCGGCGTTGGCGGGGTTGCGGCCGGTGGCGAACGCGTTGGGGGCCAGGGTGGGGCTGATGTACAGCCGCGGCATGGGCTGCCGGGCGGAGGTCGCCAGCTCGCGCACGATCCGGTACATCACGGGCTGCTCGACCTGCGACACCGGGCGCGCGTGCATGGCGCGTAGCGCCAGCTTGTCGGAGTTGAAGTAGGCGTAGGCGTTCATGCCGAGGGCCACCACCAGCCCGATCAGCAGTCCGGTCCGGCCGAAGAACTGGCCGATCAGCAGGATCAGGCCGCTGAGCGCACCGAGCAGCAGCGCCGTCTTCAACCCGTTGACGTGCTTGTGCACCTTGTTCAGCCTCCGGGTCGTCGCGTCCTTCCTGACAACGTTCCCGGCCTGGTCGCAGTTCCGGGAGCGCCTCGCGCGGGGCGGCCCGGCGCGGCCTCGGGCGCGGCGTCGGCGGCCGCGTCCAGGGGTGGGGGCGGCGGCACCTGGGCGACCCATTTGCCCAGGTCGGACCGCTCGTGCACGAGTTCGGCGACGGCGTGCTCGCCGGTGCCGGGGTAGTCGTGCTCGGGCGCCCAGTGCAGCGCGTCGAAGGGGCAGACCTCGACGCAGATGCCGCAGTAGAGACACTGGCCGTAGTCGATGGCGAACCGGTCCAGCACGTTCTGCTGCCGCGGCCGGGCCGCGCCTTGCTGCTGCACGGTCTCGGTGTGCGAGTCGATGTGGATGCACCAGTCGGGGCACTCACGCGCGCAGATCATGCACACCGTGCAGTTGGCCTCCAGCAGGGCGATCACGCCACGGGTACGGGCCGGCAACGGCTCGGCATCCGCCGCCGGGAAAGGCTGGTCCGGCTCGGGGGGCTGGGTCATGACGGGTCCTCCTCTCGGCGCGGGCCCCAGGAGGGATCCGGCACGCCGGGGGGTGCGAGGCGACGGCGGCTGGGGGCGGCGGTGGACTCGCCGGGTTCGAGGGCGCCGGGCCAGGGGCGGACGACCCGGGAGGCGAGCACGAAGTCCTTGCGCAGCGGGTGGCCGGCGAAGGTCTCGGACAGCAGCAGATGCGCGGGCGGCGGGCCGGCGAGGGCGAGGCCGAACATCTCGGCGGCCTCGCGTTCGTGCCAGGCGGCCCCGGCCCACACGGGCGCGACGCTGGGCAACTGCTCGTCCGCACTCACTTCGGTACGCAGCAGCAGGCCGTTGCGGCTCAACGGTTCGACCACGTGCAGCAGCACGGTGTGCCGCTCGCCGACCGAGCCGGGGCGGCCGGCGTCCTCGGCGCCGAGCCAGTCGAACAGGGTGCAGCCGAGATCGTCGCGGGCCATCTGCGCGGCGCTCACCCAGTCGTCGAGCGGCACGGTGACGACGGACTGGGCGAAGGCGGCCTTGGTTGCGGCTGACGGCAGCAGGTCAGCCATTCGTGCCGCGAGTTCACCGGACGCGGCGGTCATGCGGTCACCATCCGGTGCAGGGCGCGCATGCCGTCCAACAGCGCCTCGGGCCGCGGCGGGCAGCCCGGCACGGCGACGTCGACCGGCAGCATCTGGTCGATTCCCTTGGTGACGCAGTAGGAATCCCAGTACGGCCCGCCGGTGTTGCTGCACGCGCCGACCGACAGCACGTACTTCGGCTCCGGCAGCTCCTCGTAGGTGGCGACCACGGCCGGCAGCATCACGTCGGTAACGGTTCCGGAAACCACAAGCACATGGGCGACCTCGGGAGCGTCGGCCGACACCGGTTCCGGGGCCTGGGCCCCGCGACCGTGCAGCGCGGCCATCACCTCGACGCCGCAGCAGGCCAGGCCCAGGTCGAGCACCGTCACCTCGTAGCGGGTGCCCCAGTTGAGCCGAACGGTCGACGTCGTCGTGGTCACGAAGGGCAAGCCTAGACGTGCCAATGGCAGGGCTTGTGCCGGTGGCGATGATGAGCCCGTGAGCTTCTGGGAGGAACTCGGGCCCGAAGAGTACTGGGTCATGATCAACACAATTGAGGAGGCCTACCTCAACGGGGTGATCTCCGATTTCCTCGGGCACTCCGAGCGGTGCGGCACGGTCTGGATCCCCGGCGCCGACGAGGAGGCGATCCGACGGCTGATCCCCCGGTTCCGCCGGGTGGTCCGCGACCTCATCGACCGGGACCTGGTGGAGATCAGGGAACCGTGCAACGCGATCTGGGAGGACGCCCCCGAGCTGGACGACGGCGAGGTCGACGAGGTGCTCGCCGACCCGGGCACCTGGATCAAGGCGCACGGCAGCGTGAACCGGATGGTGATGTTGATGCCGACCGCCCGGGCCGACCGCCTGATTTCGCGCTGAGGCCCCAATACCGTTGCCAGACCGTGCTTCTGGCCGCCTGGCGGCGGGCTCTATGCTTCGAAGCATCCGGCGCTCGCCGGCCTCAAGGCACCTCAGCTAAGTGAGTCCATGACTATGGATCATCAGTTTCGTGCGCTCTCCGAGCGCCTCCGTGGTCTGTTCGGCGGTCGGCGGATCGTCCTCGCCGGCGGCACCCGGCTGTCCAGGCGTGTGCAGGAACTGCACCACCTCGGCGCCGACCGCACGCTCGTGATCAGCACCGATGATGCCGCGCCGCTGTACGACCCGGAGGTGGCCACCTGGCTGCCGCTGGGCATCAGCGGTCTGATCGCCACGGAACAGATGGGCCTTGAGGAAGCGCTGAGTAGTCCCGCCCCGGAGCTGGCCGGGGCGCTGCGCGAGTTCGACCCGGCCGGGGACGCGCTGGTGATCGGCTCGCACTACATGACACTGCCCGAGGTCGGCGGCCGTCCCGTGCTCAACTCCCGTCGGCCCGAATGGGTGGCGCTGGAGAACAAGACCACGATCGACTCGCTGTGGCGGGACCTGTCGGCGCCGCACGCGCCGGCCGTGGTGTTCGACGCCACCGGCGACTCGTTCGACTCGCTGTGGGAGGCGTCCACGCTGCTGGACAGCGGCTGGGGCGTGGTGTGGTCGGGCGACGGGCCGGCGATCAACGGCGGAGCCAACTTCGTGCGCCGGGTGCGGACCCGGTCCGAGGCCAGGCGGGTGTTCCGGCACCTGGCCCCCAAGTGCGACTTCATCCGGGTGATGCCGTTCCTGGAGGGGATCCCGGTTTCCGTGCACGGCATCGTCTTCCCGGACGGCACCGCCGTGCTGCGTCCGATCGAGATGGTCGTGCCGCGCCGCACCGAGTCCGCCCGTTTCCTCTACGCCGGGTGCGCCAGCTTCTACGACCCGCCCGCGCACATCCGGGACGAGATGCGGTCGCTGGCCCGCCGGGTCGGCGAGCAGCTGCGCACCTCCGTCGGCTACCGCGGCACGTTCACCCTGGATGGCGTGGCCACCGAGGACGGCTTCCGGCCCACCGAGATCAACACCCGCTACGGCGGCGCGATGACGTGCTTCGAGGACGCGCTGCCGCAGGTGCCGATCGCGCTGGTCCAGGTCGCCCTGGTCGCCGGGCACGACATCGGCATGGGCTCCATGGAGTTCGAGGACATGCTGGTCGCCGCGGCCGACAACCACCGCATCACCTCCATCGGCGCGAACGTGAAGGCCGTCTCGCCCACGCACGAGGTCGAGCGGCCCGTGGTGTGGACCGAGTGGGCGTGCCGGTGGGCGCACGAGGACGAGGCTCCACATGGGACGCTGCGGCTGCGGCCCGGCCGCATCGGCGGCCGGCTGGAGCTGGACCTGTTCCAGGACATGGTGCGCCCCGGCCGGGCCGCCGCGCCCCTGGTGGTGTCCGCCTTCGCCCTCGCCGACCAGGACTGGTGCACCGGCCTCGGCCGCCTGGAGCCGGCCCTGGCCGTCGCCGAGACCGATGTGGACGAGCTGCTCGCGTCCGTGGAGCAGACCGCCGTCACCGCCTGACCCACTGTCCCGAGTGGATTCCCGACCGTCGGTCACTCGTCGAGTGGCCGACGGTCGTTCGGGTCCTGACGACAGTGGCAGTGTTCCCGTTGATCGTGCCGGCCCGGACGACCGGCTGGTCGGTCTTCGGTCCAGGCCATCCGCGCCGCCAGGTCGCCGTTTCGATCCCGGGCGCACCCGGCCCTGTGGTGCGCGCGATGGTGTCCGGTCGTCGTACGCCGGGTCGCTATGGCTGTTCGCCCGGCAACCGTTCCACCCCACCAAATGTCGATCACCAGGCTGCCGCCGGAGGGTCATACTCGGGGCGTGGGCAACGAGGCTGACCGACCGACCAATGACATCGCCAACGTCATCAACGGTGACCTGTCCGGAGTCCAAGCCGGCATCATTCACGGTGACGTGCACGTCCATGCGTCCGCCGAGCCGGGCGACGAGGTGCCGGCGGTCTTCGACCACGTGCCGGAGACGCAGGACGAGATCGCCTACGTCATCAGTCATCGACCGTGGGAATGGCCGTACGTGCTGTACGCGGGGGTGCTCCAGGTGGGGCTGCGCGACATCAAGCGGCGGCCGGAGGAACGGGGGAAATCACCGCTGACCTTCGCCGACAGACGCGCCGCGATCAGCCACGCGTCGCCCCTGCTGGACGAGCTCGATTCGATACTCGAGGACTTCAGGCGCACCTTCGACGTCCAGATCATGTCGAAGGCGTTCGGCGAACCCGGTCGGCCGGGCGAGTGGCGGCTGGTCACCGACATCGCTCGTCGGCAGGTCGCCGCCTACGAGAAGATGCGGGCCTGGGCGGTTTCCGTGCGTACGGCCAAGGTCCCGCGGCAGGTTCACCGCGCCTACGAGTTGACGAGCCACGTCGCCGACCAACCGATGGGCGATATCGAGATCTTCGTGGGACGGCTGGTCTCCGGCGTGAACGACATGCTGGGAGAGGCGGCGCGGGATCTGACTCGGTCGCACGTGCTGTCGATCACCTGCGATCTCACCGTCGACAACAAGCTCCTGGCGGAGCTGACCAAGGAGATCGCCAGGGCCGGCAAACGCTGGTGACAACGTGGGAGCGCCGGCGCCGGGGCTGGTCGGGGCAGCGCCGGCGCCGGCGTGGCTGTCAGTCGCGAAGCTCCATGGTGCAGCACTTGGGGCCGCCGCCGGATTTGCGGAGCTCGGAGATGTCGACGTACACGGGCTGGTAGCCGCGGGCGGCGAGGCGGGAGCCGAGGTCGGTGGCCTCGAGGGGGAGCACGACGTTGTGGCCGTCGGAGACGGCGTTGACGCCGAGGCACTCGGCGTCGGCGGCGGTGGCGATGACGGCGTCGGGGAACAGGCGCCGGAGCACGCGCTGGGAGCCGGGCGAGAAGGCCTCGGGGTAGTAGCAGATCTCGGGCCGGGCGGAGCGGTCGTCGAGGACGAACAGCGCGGTGTCGAGGTGGTAGTAGCGCGGGTCGACCAGGCGCAGGGAGACGAACGGCACGCCGAGGACTTCCTGGGCCTCGGCATGGGCGCCGGGGTCGGTGCGGAAGCCGGTGCCGGCGAGCATCACGGAGCCGGTCCAGGCGAAGTCGCCCTCGGCCTCGTTGACGCAGGTGGGCATCACGACATCGCGGTAGCCGTTGCGGAGGAACCAGCGGCGGAAGTGGTCGGCCTCGGCGGCCCGCTGCTCGGCGCGGAACCGGGAGCCGAGCACGACGCCGTCGACGACGGTGCCGGAGTTGGCGGCGAAGACCATGTCGGGCAGCCCGGGGGCGGGCTCGATGAGCTCGACCTTGTGCCCGAGGTCCTCGTAGACGTCCTTGATGGCGGTCCACTGCTCGATCGCCAGGGACGTGTCCACCGGACGCTCGGGATCCATCCAGGGGTTGATCGAGTACTCGACGGTGAAGTACTCCGGCGGGCACATCAGGTACCGACGGGTGGTGGGCACCCGGACCTGGGCGATCTGCTCCGAGGACGGGAGCGGCGCGTCGAGCGTGGCGGACATGGATCGAAATGTAAGTGGTGGGAGGACCATCGATCAACGCCGCTGCATTGCGTCTGATGGTGCAGAATGTTGCGCATGGACGCCATCGACCAGCGAATCGTTTCGTGCCTGGTGACCGACGCCCGGTCGAGCTATGCGGAGATCGGCAACACGGTTGGCCTGAGCGCCCCCGCGGTCAAGCGGCGGGTGGACAAGCTGCTCGATTCGGGAGTCCTGCGCGGCTTCACGGCGGTGGTGGATCCGGAGGCCCTGGGCTGGGGCACAGAGGCGTTCGTCGAGGTGCACTGCATGGGCAACGTCACGCCGTCGGAGATCCGCGGCCGGCTGGAGCCGCTGCCCGAGGTGGTGGCGGCCTACACGGTGTCGGGCGCGGCGGACGCGATCGTGCACCTGCGGGCGGCCAACATCCATCACCTGGAGACGGTGCTGGAGCGGTTGCGCGGCCTGGACATCATCGACCGGACCATCTCCACGGTGGTCCTTTCAACGCTCCTGGACCGACCCCCGGCCCCGGAGCACTAGGGGGTGTCCCGTGGATCAAGACCGCGATAGCCGCGCCGATGCGGCCCCTGACGACACCGCGGAAACGCCCGAATACGACCCGGTATGAGGGCGTTCCTGCAGCGCCACCAGGAACCACCTCGATCCCGACTCTCATCGCCCAGATCCACGGGACACCCCCTAGCCTTCGGCCATGAGCCAGATCCTTGTCGAGCGCCGTGACCGGGTCGCGGTGCTGACGGTGCACGACCCGGACCGCCGCAACGCCCTGAACCTGGCGCTGGCCGCCGAGCTGGCCGAGGCCGTCCGGGCATGCGAGGCGGACGAGCAGGTCGGCGCGATCGTCGTCACGGGCACGCCGCCGGCGTTCTGCGCGGGCGCGGACCTGACGGCGCTGGGCGAGGCCCGCGAGAAGGGCCTGCGCGACATCTACGCGGGTTTCCTGGCGGTGGCGAACTGTTCGCTGCCCACGGTCGCGGCGGTCAACGGCGCGGCGGTCGGGGCGGGCCTGAATCTGGCGCTGGCCTGCGACGTGCGGCTGGCCGGCGAGCGGGCGCGGTTCGACGCCCGGTTCCTCCAGCTGGGCATCCACCCGGGCGGCGGCATGACCTGGATGCTGCAACGGATCGTCGGCCCACAGCAGGCGGCCGCGATGACGCTGTTCAGCCAGGTGTACGACGCGAAGGCGGCCTTGGCAGCGGGGCTGGTGCTCGACGTGGCCGACGACGTGGTGGAGCGGTCGGTGCAGCTCGCGAGCCAGGCGGCGCAGGCCCCGCGGGAGCTGGTGATCGCGACCAAGCGCACGATGCGGGCGACGGCGGCGACATCCGCGCACGTCGACGCGGTGGAGTTGGAGATCGTGCCCCAGCTGGCCTCGATGGACTCGCCGGCGTTCACGGAGCGGTTGACGGCCCTGCGCCGGCGCATCAGCAGCAATTGATGGCGTTTCCCACATGTCGGACAGCGACACACATTACTGTGACGTGCGCCGCACATCCGCCTGTCTTCTTACCGGCGGTAAGTACCGTTAACACCAGGTTGGGAGCGCCACGCCGAGCCGACGGTGAACAGGGATCACCAGGATCTGGGACTACACCGGTTGCCCGACGACTACGCTCGTGAGATAGCGCCGGGCCGGCGCCGCCAGTCGGCCGCGGCGTGACGTGGCCGAGGAGAAAGGCACTGTCGAGCCCATGAGCATTGACGTGGGTAGGGGGACGCGCACCACGGACGTCCGCAAGGTTGATCGAGTTGTGATCCGTTTCGCCGGTGACTCCGGCGACGGCATGCAGCTCACCGGTGACCGGTTCACCTCCGAAGCAGCCGCCTTCGGCAACGACCTCGCCACCTTGCCGAA
>NZ_JBIUAG010000017.1:187682-208516 GCF_044547355.1 Kutzneria sp. NPDC052558 | reverse complement strand
TTCTGGTCGGTGGTGCGGCAGTCCTTGCACAGGGCGCGGGCGTCGGCGGTGGCGATGTCGTAGCACTGCCGGGCGTCGATCGCGGACATGCGGATCCGCAGCTCGGCCATGCCATTGGGCAGGGGGTAGAACTCGATCCGGCGTTCCGTGTCGCGGGCCTTCTGGCGGCGCTGCTCGTAGCCCAGCGGATCAGCCTCGGCCACCAGCTTGGTGGTCCGACGGGCCAACTGGGTCCGGGTCAGCTCAGCGGCGACCTCGACCAGCTGGTCCTCGATCTGGGGGATCGTGGCGGGGTCGAGGTGGACCACCCGCTCGTCCACGGTCTCCAACCGACGCAGGTCGATCTCCCCACGCCGCAGCTGCTCACACAGCCGAGGCAGCCGGTCCAGGACCTCGGCGCGCTCCTGCTGGCGGAACAGGGACTGCTCCGACTCGTGGGTGGCCATGGACATCTCGGCCAGGTCGTCGAAACCCCGAAGAATGCACAACCGAGCGTGGTCGGCAACCGCCGTGATCTTGCGGGCCATGACGAATGCGGTGACTTGTTGCTCAGCGGTCAGAGTGGAGAGATCCGCGCCGAGGAGCAGGTCCAGCATCGCCCCCGAAGGCTCAGCGGATTCCAACTCTCGGGTGATTTCTGACATACCCCAAGAATACCCCTATTCAAGATCCAAATCGAACCACTAACGGGTGAACCTGTGTTTCATGCATAATCGCAACGACCCCACAACCAGCATCACGACCCCGCCCACAGCACCACGGCGACAATCATCTACACCTCCAGGCTCCGGAGGGTGGATTTTGCGCGGAGGGGGGCGATGGCATAAGCTTGTTGCGTATCGAGGCAGGCGGAGCCTGCCCGATAGCGCCTTGATACGCCATCGCCCAGAGGGGTGAGTCGGCAGCGGGAACTTCCCCCGCTGCCGCTCTCAGAACCGTGCGTGAACCTCTCAGCTCACACGGCTCCCATCGTCCAACCTGCCGGCTTCGCGCCAAAGCGCCAGTGAGCAAAGAACCCCGGATACACCCGGCAGATCTCCGCCAGCTTCTCCCGCGCCCGCCGGTAACTCCGCCGCAACCGCTTATACTTCCGAACCAGCCATCGCACCAAACACTCGTTGATGCGACGAAGGAGACGAACCAACTCGGACTTGTAGAAGACACCGTAATAGTTGATCCACCCTTGCACGATCTGGTTGACCATCCGCGCGAGGGCCTTCATGTCACGGCCGGTGTGCCGCCCGATCTGCCAGGACTTGATCTCATACCCCATGTCCTTCCTCGCCGCCGCGCTGACCGCAGGCAGGAAGCTGGTGAACACCACCCCGCCCCTGCCCTTGGCCCCACGGGCCCGGAACGTGTACCCCAGAAACGTGAACTCCGCGCACGGGAACGTCCCGCCCCGTCGCCCGTCCCTGCAGTACACGATCATCGTCTTGGCCGGATGCAGCTCCATGCCAAGATCAGCGAGTCGAGACGCCACCGCGTCCCGGACCTGACGAGCCTGCCCCTCGGTGCGGCAGTGCACGACCACGTCATCGCAATACCGCTCGAACCTGACCGCCGGGAACTCCCGGGCCAGCCACACGTCCAGCGCGTAGTGCAGGAAAAGATTCGCCAACAACGGCGAGATCGCCGACCCCTGCGGGGTGCCGCGATCTCGGGCCGCCAGCGTCCCGTCGCGCTGTCGCAGCGGCGCGACCAGCCACCGCCGCACACACAACAGAACCCACCGCGCCTCGGTGTGCTTCTCCACAGCCGTGACCACCAGGTCATGGGGAACGGTGTCGAAGAACGCCGCGATGTCCAGATCGACCACCCAGTCGTACTCCCAACACCGCCGTCGGCACACCGCGATCGCATCCAACTGCGACCGCCCCGGACGGTAACCATAGGAGTCCGGATGGAACACCTTCTCCACCTCGGGCTCCAGGAACATCGCCACCGCCGTTTGCGCGACCCGGTCGGCCACCGTGGGCACGCCCAGCGTTCTCACGCCCACGCCACCGGGCTTGGGGATCTCCACCGCACGCACCGGGGGCGGAAAATGCGTCCCCGACGACATCCGATTCCAGATCTTGTACAGGTTGTTCTTCAGATCCTTCTCGAACGCCTCGATGGACACCCCGTCCACCCCGGCAGCACCCTTGTTGCCGCGAACCTTCTCGAACGCCTCCCACACCAACTGCTTCGAAATCGTAAACGGCTTACCTTCAGGCTGCGATTCGCCCATTCGACTCCTCCCAGGAACTCTGGTTGATCGCTGACCGAATCCGGACGACCCGACCCCTTCGCTCCACCCCCGTTACAGGAGCTTCCTCACTACTACGGGCCGGTCCGCCTCCCCGCCTCGCACCCGGTACTCAGTTCCTTGTAGTGGTAGCTACTTGAAACGCTCCCTCTCGCCGGCCGCGTCAACCCGCGACCGGCAGTGTCGAGGCGAGGGATTCCCATCTTCCGCGCCGGCGCCCAGACCACGCTCACGCCATCTCTGTGCCGGACACCGCCAGGCCAATAAACAGGCACCCGCCTGACTCATCCCGGGCCATGGAGACCTGCCCCGGTTTCGATGTCACTTTATTTGTTAACGACACGTTCCCGATGGTTCACACGCGTTCGTCTTCGTGGTCCACACCTGCCGCCTTCAACGACGACTTTTCTGCGACGCTCACCACCACGACTCATTCACCGCAGCAGCTCGCAGTGGTTTGAGACCTCCTCCTGCAAGGCGATCCCGGAGGGCCTACCTCCATCACCGGCACAGCACCGCTCTCAGCGTCCTTCGGCTTCTACCCGACAGCACCTCCGAAAACGTCAATGGCACACTCTCCGCGCAAAATCCACCCGGAGTAGCCTGGATAACGCCCCCTCAAACAGCCCCCACCCCTCAACCGAACAACACCCCCACCTCTCATCGCAATCCCCACCCCCGGCAACCGCGCGGCGCGGGCACGCAAAGCACACCCACACCCACCAATCCACCCCACTCACCCACGATCGAAATCGACACCCAACAAGGTACTGAGCTCATCCAAGGTCGCCGCCACAGCCGTATGGTGCACACCGACCAATCCCGCGGCCACCGCCCCACGAATATTCACCGCAAGGTCGTCGACAAAAACGCATTCCCCCGCCGCCAACCCGAGCCGAGCGACCGTCAGACGGTAGATTTCCACGTCAGGTTTGGCCACGCCAACATCGCCGGAGAAGACCAGCACGTCGAAAAGCCGGTCCAGCCAAGGGATCGGCTCACCAGGACCGTCCGCATTGGACAGCAGAGCGGTGCGGATGCCCGCTTGGCGGGCGGCGAGCACGGCGCCGATGAGCGGGGGCTCGGCGGCGGCGTCGGGGCCGCGGTCGGTGAGCACGCCGCCGAAGTCGACGATCAGTCCCTTCATCACCCCATCAGGCTACGGCGGTCCCGCACCGTCCGGCGGCTGGCTCTGTCCGGCCATGGGGGAGCGAGCAAACGGGGGCTTCATTGGCTCAGCCATGGCGTGTCACCACGATCGAGGAACCGATCGTGCTCCGGGCCCTGCCCGACTATGAACCGAAACCTGGGCCGTCGCCGCGGGGCAACCGCGGTCGGCGGCGGCTGCGGGTGGTGGCGGAACCGCCGCCGCCGGTGGGCGAGGTGCCGCCGGCGCTGGCCGGCCGGATCCGCCACCTGATCAACCAGGTGTTGGAGGCGCTCGACGGCCGGCGGCCGGTGGTTCAGCTGCGCCCGCAGTTCACGCCGGCGGCCTACGGTTCGATCGAGACCAGGGCCCGCCGCCCGCGCGCCACGGCGAACCGGAGCCGGCTGCACAGCCTGCACGCCCAGCAGCCGACAACCGGCATCGTGGAGGCCTGCGGGGTCGCGGAGATCGACACCCGGCGGCAGGCGCTGGCGGCGCAGTTCGAGGTGCAGGAACCGTTGCGGTGCAACGTGTTCCGGGTGCTGTGAGGACGAGAACGGGGCGGGCCCGCCAGGGTCCGCCCCGTTCTCGTCGTCACGGAGTCAGCGACGCGGACGCTTGCGGTCCTGCTTGGACTGCGACCGGGCGGCGGCGCGGCGCTCGCGGCGGCTGCCGCTGTCGCCGTTGGCGTCGGCCTTGTCCTGACGGGAATCCGCCTCGCCGTCCTCGTTGGGCCCGCTGTAGGACAGCCGCTGCTGCTCGTGCTGCCCCAGGCCCTTGCCCCGCAGCGCGGGCGGCACCTGGGTGCCCGGCGCGGGCTGCGGCGGGGCGGGCGGCGCGGCCACCGCGCCCTGCTGCTGGGCCTGCGCCAGCGCGATCGGCGGCACGTCGGACGCGGCGACCTGCACGGGCTCCGGCTCGGCCGCCTCGACCTGGAGGTTGAACAGGAAGCCGACGGTCTCCTCCTTGAGGCCCTCCAGCATCCCGTTGAACATGTCGAAGCCCTCGCGCTGGTACTCGACCAGCGGGTCGCGCTGGGCCATGGCCCGCAGGCCGATGCCCTCCTTGAGGTAGTCCATCTCGTAGAGGTGCTCGCGCCACTTGCGGTCCAGCACCGACAGCACGACGCGGCGCTCCAGCTCGCGCATGGCGCCCTCGCCGACCTTGCCGTCGATGTCGGCCTCGCGGGCGGCGTAGGCCGACCGCGCGTCCTCGAGCACGGCTTCCAGCAGCCGCTCGCCGGTGAGGTCCTCGGACTCGTCCTCGGTCAGCTCGTCCCAGCTCAGCGACACCGGGTACAGCGTCTTGAGCGCGGTCCACAGCTTCTCGTGGTCCCAGTCCTCGGCGTAGCCGCCCTCGGTGGCCGCGGTGACGTACGCGGTGACCACGTCGGTGATCATCTGCTGCACGTTGTCGTGCAGGTCCGCGCCCTCGAGCACGAGGCGGCGCTCGGCGTAGATCACCTTGCGCTGCTGGTTCATCACCTCGTCGTACTTGAGCACGTTCTTGCGGATCTCGAAGTTCTGCTGCTCGACCTGGGTCTGCGCGCTGCGGATGGCCCGGGTGACCATCTTGTGCTCGATCGGCACGTCGTCCGGCACCCGCAGCCGGGTCATCACGGCCTCGACCATGGACGCGTTGAACCGCCGCATCAGCTCGTCGCCCAGCGACAGGTAGAACCGGGACTCGCCCGGGTCGCCCTGGCGGCCGGAGCGGCCGCGCAGCTGGTTGTCGATACGCCGCGACTCGTGCCGCTCGGTGCCCAGCACGTACAGGCCGCCGAGCTCACGCACCTCGTCGGCCTCGGCCTTGACCTGGGCCTTGGCCTCCTCGAGCGCAATCTGATAGGCGGCGCGCCACTCGTCGGGCGTCTCGTCCGGGTCGAGGCCGCGGGCCCGCAGCTCCTCCTCGGCGATGGACTCCGGGTTGCCGCCGAGCATGATGTCGGTGCCTCGACCGGCCATGTTGGTGGCCACGGTGACCGCGCCCTTGTGGCCGGCCTGGGCGACGAACAGCGCCTCCTTGGCGTGGTTCTTCGCGTTCAGCACGTTGTGCGGGATGCCCCGCTTGACCAGCAGCTTGGACAGGTACTCGGAGCGCTCGACGCTGGTGGTGCCGATCAGGACCGGCTGGCCCTTCTCGTGCCGCTCGGCGATGTCGTCGGCGACCGCCTCGAACTTGGCCTCCTCGGTCTTGTAGACCAGGTCGGGCATGTCGCGGCGGATCATCGGCCGGTTGGTCGGGATCGGCTGCACGCCGATCTTGTACGTCTGGTGGAACTCGGCCGCCTCGGTCTCGGCGGTGCCGGTCATGCCGCCGAGCTTGTCGTAGAGCCGGAAGAAGTTCTGCAGCGTGATCGTGGCCAGGGTCTGGTTCTCGGCCTTGATCTCGACGCCTTCCTTGGCCTCGATCGCCTGGTGCATGCCCTCGTTGTAGCGGCGGCCGGCCAGCACGCGGCCGGTGAACTCGTCGACGATGAGCACCTCGCCGTCGCGGACCAGGTAGTCCTTGTCCCGCTTGTAGAGCTCCTTGGCCTTGAGCGCGTTGTTCAGGTAGCCGACCAGCGGGCTGTTCGCGGCCTCGTACAGGTTGTCGATGCCCAGCTGGTCCTCGATGAACGTCACGCCGGCCTCGGTGACGCCGACGGTGCGCTTGCGCTCGTCCACCTCGTAGTGGGTCTCGTTGCGCATCATCGGCGCGAGCCGGGCGAACTCCTGGTACCAGCGCGAGGACTGGTCGGCCGGGCCGGAGATGATCAGCGGCGTGCGGGCCTCGTCGATCAGGATCGAGTCCACCTCGTCGACGATGGCGTAGTTGTGGCCCCGCTGGACGCACTCCTCCAGCGTCCACGCCATGTTGTCGCGCAGGTAGTCGAAGCCGAACTCGTTGTTGGTGCCGTAGGTGATGTCGGCGTTGTAGGCCTCGCGCCGCTGCTCCGGCGTCAGGTCGGCGACGATCACGCCCACCTTCAGGCCCAGGAAGCGGTGGATGCGGCCCATCCACTCGGCGTCGCGCTTGGCCAGGTAGTCGTTGGTGGTGATGACGTGCACGCCGTCACCCGAAAGGGCGTTGAGGTAGGCCGGCAGCACACAGGTCAGGGTCTTGCCCTCACCGGTGCGCATCTCGGAGATGTGCCCGAGGTGCAGCGCCGCGCCACCCATCAGCTGCACGTCGTAGTGCCGCTGGCCGAGCACCCGCTTGGCCGCCTCGCGGGTGACCGCGAAGGCCTCCGGCAGCAGTTCGTCCAGGCTCTCCCCGTCGGCGTAGCGCTTGCGGAACTCGTCGGTCTTGGCCCGCAGCTCATCGTCGGACAGGTCGACGACGTCCTCTTCGAGAGAGTTGATGAGCTTCGCGATGTTGCGCAGGCGCTTGAGCATCTTGCCTTCGCCGGCGCGGAGCAATCGGGACAGGACCATCCGGGGGACCTCGCTCGTCGGGTTCTCGTCACGCGCCCTGGGTGCGGACGCCCTTTTCCGTCATCGTAGGCGGCTCGACCGACAAGAGGTAACGGCCGGCCCCCAGTACAACGTGGAAGCCGGCCGTCGAGGTTCCCGAGTGCGCGTCAGCCCAGCCTGATCACGCCGTAGTCGAATCCCTTCCTGCGGTAGACGACGCTCGCGCACTGCTTGTCGGCGTCGTGGAAGAGGTAGAAGTCGTGTCCGACCAGCTCCATCTCGTAGAGGGCCTGGTCGACGGTCATCGGCTTGGCGGGGTGCTCCTTCTCGCGGACGATCTGCCCGGGGAGCGATTCGTCGACGGCGGCCTCGTCCCACCGCTGGGCCGGCACTTCGGCCAGACCCGGGTCGTAGGCGGGCGCCATCTCCAGCACGGCCGTCGCGGCGGCCTGCATGCCGTCGTCGACGGGAGAAGCCAGGGCGCCGATAGCGCCAGTGGCCTCGGCGACCGACGCGGGACTGCGACGGCCGTAGTGCACGCGGCGACGATCATGCATCTTGCGCAGCCGGTTCTCCAGCTTGTTCACCGCGCAGTCGAGCGCTCCGTAGAAGTCGCCGGCGCATGCCTCGGCACGCACCACGGGGCCCCGCCCCTTGGCTGTGATCTCGACCCGCTGGCAGTTCTTGGACTGCCGGCGGTTGGGCTCGTGGAACAGTTCCACGTCGAATCGGATGACCTTCTTGTCGTAGCGCTCAAGACGGGCCAGCTTGTCGGCCACGTGCACCCGGTAGTGATCGGGCACCTCGACGTTGCGGCCCTTCACGACGATGTCCATACACGACCTCCCTCGCTGCTGCGAGAACATCAATGCTGGGGATGGTGTTCGGCGCCGGGTGGTGACCGAGGCGGCCTAGATGCCGCTGCTCGCCGGCGCCAGGGTCATGGGCTGTTCGCCTCCTCCCCGCGGGCCGGAATGCTGATAGCGGAGCACGTTAGCCCCGGATTCGCCGTTGCGACAGACCCCGTTGCAGGGGAGTTCAAAGCATCACTTTCCGTGACCGAACCGGTCGCGGGCGTGCAACGGGAGCGCGCCCGCAGCACAGAGCGCACCGAACGGGTGGGACCCGCTTCACTCCGACGGCGCAGGACCCACTCCGGCCGAGGTCGCCGACCTGCTGCGGCGAACGGGCTGAGCGGGGGCCTCATATCGGGGCAACGTGCCAGTCCAGCCCGGGGTTCCCGGTCACGTGTGCGACCCGCGGCCACCGCATCGGGTCGCCCCGATGGGGGTAGTCGCGATGCGCGACCGGCCGTCGGGGGCGATCTTGGCCTGACCGGCCGAAACCGGGGTCAGTGATCGAGTCCCCCGGGCCAAGTTCACCCATGTGGGTGGTATCTCTCGATCACCCGCACTGAAGGTCGTGGCCAAAAACCCGACATTCGCTTCACGCGCACCCCCTGGTCGCGGTGTGAGGTTCTCTCACTCGTATGAAACCTCTTCAGGTTCGAGGCGATACCCGAACTCACGGGTAATAAACGCGGCCGGGCCCGACTGCCAGGTTCGGGGTGCATGGTGGGCCCGTGACGACGAAACTGCTCGATCTTGTCCTGCCGGTCCGCTGCGTCGGTTGCCGAACGAATGGTCGGTTGTGGTGCGAGTCCTGCGCGGGCGAATTCGGCGGCCCCACGCCGGTCCGCCGGCCGGCGATCGCCGCCGGCCCGCCGGCCTACGCGCTGGCCGGTTACCGCGGCCCGGCCCGCGACGCGGTGCTGGCGTACAAGGAACGCGGCCGGCGAGAGCTGGCCGAGCCGCTCGGGGCGGCCGTGGCCAGGGCCCTGCCCTGGGTGCCCGAGGCCAGGCCCGGTCCGGACGGCGTGTGGTGGCTGGTGCCGGCCCCGTCGCGACGGCGGACCTCTCGGCTGCGGGGCGGCGAGCACATGACCAACCTGGCCCGCTGGTGCGCCGCCGGGCTGGCCCGGGCCGGTCACGGCGCGGCCGTGGCGCCGATGCTCGAACTCGCCCCCGCCGCCGCCGACTCCGTCGGCCTGGATCCGGCCGCCCGCGCCGCCAACCTGGCCGGTCGGGTCCGGCTCCGTCCCCGGGCCAGCCCGCCCCGCCGCAGCCCGGTCGTGCTGCTCGACGACGTCATCACCACCGGCGCGACCGCCGCCGCGTGCCACCGGGTCCTCACCGAAGCCGGAATGGAGGTGACCGCCGTGGTAGCTCTCACGGCCACGTGACCGGCCGCCCGTTCCGGACCGAGCTGGCAGACCGGCTGTCGACCGGCTAGCCCGGGTAGAAGGGGATCGCGGTGGAGCCGCGGCCGACGGTGACGCCGCCCTGCACCCGCCACACCGAGTTCGAGTCGGAGGAGATCCACATGCCGCCGGCGTCCACCACGATGACCGGGCGGCTGGGGGCGGCGGTGACGGCGGTGACCGGGGCGGTGAGGTTGGCGGCGTTGTAGCGGTTGAACACCGGGTCGCCGTCGGCGGCGACCTGGACGATGGGTGACTCCTGGGAGGAGGTGGCGACCACGAGCTGGTCCTGAAGCAGCCAGTCCACGCCGACCACGCTGGTCAGGGTGTCGGGCAGCAGGATCCGCGGCGAGTGCAGGGCGACGGTGTCCGAGTTGGGGGTGCGGACGACCGCGCACACGATGAGCTGCGAGTTCACGATCAGGGCGGCCCGGGTGCCGTCCCGGGACAGCCGCAGGTCGGTGATCGCGCCGAACCCGCTCAGGTCGTTGGTGTTGACCGGGTGCGGCACCCAGGCGCCGTCGGCCGACTTGACCACGCGCGCCACCCGGCTGCCGTCGGCGACGGTCCACACCTCGTTGCTGGCGTCGGTGGCGGAGTCGGCGGAGACCCAGGTGGGTCTGGTCAGCGTGCTCGCGGTCAGGTCGACCACCGGCGCGACCTGGGTGAGGCCGCCGACCCGCAGCCGGGCGTCCTTGCTGACGGTGGCCAGTTCGCTGCCGTCGATGGACTGGGCGGCGGTCTGCACCTCGTAGGAGCCGTTGCCGGCCGGCCCGTTCAGCGGCTTGCCGTCGAGCTGCTTGATGCGTCCGTCCTGCACGATCAGGCCGGTCAGGTCGGGGCCGGGGCTGGTGCCGATGTCGTAGGCCGGCAGGTCGCCGATGCGCCAGTCCAGGCGGTCCGGGGACAGGGCGGTGCCGTCCTGCTCGATGCGGATCCGGCTGTTGGTGACCACGGCCAGCGACTGCACGACCTGGGCGATGACCAGCTTCACGTTGGCCGGCGACAGGTCGCCGACCCGGCTGAGGTTGACCAGCACCGCCCCGTCGCCGGTCTCGACGCCACCGGAGTGCAGCACGGCGTCGGGGCCAAGGGCGCTGGTCAGCGCGCCCTGCATGGCGTCGGACGGGCCGGCCAGCAGCCGGTCGATCACGCGTGCCGGCAGGCCGTTGCTGGGCTGGGACACGATGTAGCGCAGGTCGGGCACCAGCACCCGCTTCTGCGGGTCCAGGAAGTACACCTTGACCTGGCGGTACACCTCGTTGAACCGGTCCAGCGTCATGTAGGCGCCCGACGGCGGCGCGCTGATCCGCCACTGGCCGTCCTGCTTGTCCACGGTCAGCGGCAGCGTGTTCGCCATGGACTGGGGCACGAACGCCGCGTCGGCGCCAAGGCGGCCGATGATCTGCATGGTCACCTGGACCGTGGCGTGATCGGGCTTGGACTGCTCGGGCAGCGTGTTGAAGGTGTCCTGGATGATCGTGATCGACGAGCCGGGCTGCCACTTGGGCTGCGCGGCCCTGGTCAGGTAGGCCCGGCCGGCGGCGTAGTTGGAGTTCGGGTCGGCGTCGGCGTTCAGGAACGCCCGCACCAGGTCGGCCGGCTGGAGGTCCTTCGGCGGCTCCGGGGCCGACGGCGGCTTGCCACCGCCGTCGCCGGCGGCGACGCCCTGCGCCGGCGTCTCGTCCGGGATGGCCGCGCAGCCGGCGACGGCGGCCAGCGCGGTCAGCAGCGCGATCAGCAACAGCGCCGGGCGGGACCGCCGGATCACCGGGCCTCCCCAGCGGACTTCGAGTTCGCGAACGTGGGCCCGCTCGGGTCGGCCGGCTCGTCCGAGCCGCGCGCGGCGGCCGGGGGCGCGGCGTCGGGCTTGGGCGGCAGCGGGTAGAGCCGAGATTCCGAGGCCCGCGACGGGAACGGGGACGCCGGCGTGTTGGGCACGCCGTCCAGCTCGGGATCGTGGCCGATCACGCCGGTCTCGCCGGCCGGCTCGTCGCCGGGCTCCCAGGTCAGGGCCGGTGTGGCGGCGGGCTCCCAGGTCAAAGGGGGTGCGGCGGCCGGCTCATGGCCGGATTCCCAGGTCAAGGTCGGGGAGGCGACGGGCTCGTCGCCCAGCTCCCCGGCGGTGTCCGGGCCGGCGGCCGGCTCGTCCAGGGCCACGGACTCGGCCGGCTGCCAGGCGATCTCCTCGACCTCGGAGTCGGCCTCGACCTCGGCCACGACCAGGGGGCTGACCTCGGCTTCGTCGAGCTCGCGGACGGGCGGGTCCTCGTCGGGGGGCAGCGCCAGCGGACTGTCGGTGAGCTCATGGCCCTGGCGGCGGGGCAGCGTGAGCCGGAAGCAGGCGCCCTGGCCGCGGTCGCCCCAGGCCTCCAGCCAGCCGCCGTGCAGCCGGGCGTCCTCGACGCTGATAGCCAGGCCGAGGCCGGTGCCGCCGGTGCGGCGGTTGCGGGAGGGGTCGGCCCGCCAGAAGCGGTTGAACACCAGCTCGGCCTCGCCCTCGCGCAGGCCGACGCCGAAGTCCCGGACGACGATGGCCACGGCGTGCTCGTCGGCGGCGACGCGGACCCGCACGGGCAGGCCCTCGCCGTGGTCGACGGCGTTGTTGAGCAGGTTGCGCAGCACGCGTTCGACCCGGCGGGCGTCGATCTCGGCCGGGACCTCGGCGTCGGGCATGTAGGTCTCGACGACGCTGCCGGAGCTGGCGGCGACCGGCCCGACGGCGGCGACGGCACGCTCCACGACGCCCCGCACGTCGACCAGGTCGGCGGTGAGCTCGTCGACGCCGGCGTCCAGGCGGCTGATCTCCAGCAGGTCGCCGAGCAGCGCCTCGAACCGGTCCAGTTCGTCGACCAGCAGCTCGGTGGAGCGGGCCAGGCCGGCGGGGAACTGCTCCCGGGAGGCGTGCAGCACGTCGGCGGCCATCCGCACGGTGGTCAGCGGGGTGCGCAGCTCGTGCGAGACGTCGGAGGTGAACCGCCGCTGGAGCAGGCCGAACTCCTCCAGCTGCCGGATCTGGGCCTGGATGCTCTCGGCCATCTCGTTGTACGACTCGGCCAGCCGGGCCACGTCGTCCTCGCCGACGACCGGCATCCGGTCGTCGAGCTTGCCGTCGGCGAAGCGCTCGGCCACCTCGGCGGCCTGCCGCACCGGGCGGACCACCTGCCGGGTGACCAGGTTGGTGATGCCGGCCAGCAACAGCAGCAGCACGATGCCGGCCACGATCAGGGTGTTCTGCACGACCTCGGTGGTGTGCTGCTCGGCGGTCAGCGGGAACAGCAGGTACAGCTGCACCGGGTGGTTGGCGCTGGGCACCTGGGCGCCGACCATGAGCATCGTGGTCGGCACGCCGTCCCGGCTCACGGTGTGGATCCGGGTGGCGATCTCGTCGTTCTGCACGAACCGCTTGAGATCGTCGGGGATGTCCCCGTAGTGCGCGGTCGCGGTGGCGTTGCCGGCCGAGTCCTTGGTCAGCGCGTCGGCCAGGATCGGCTCGAACGCGCCGGCCGAGGAGCCGTCGATGTTCGGGGCCCCGCTGCTGGTCAGCGAGTTGAGCGCGGCGTTGAAGCGGGTGATCAGGCTGTCCGGCCCGGGGCTGACGCCGACCAGCTGGTGCTGCACGGCCGTCACGCTGGCCTTGATCTGGGCGGTCGCGGCGGTCGTCTTGCTGCTCAGCATCTGGTCGGTGATCTGCGACTGGAGCACCATTCCCAGCACGAAGACGACGGCCGAGGACAGCGCGAGCGTGCTGACCACCACCCGCAGCTGCAACGACCGCCGCCACAGCTCGCTGGCCTGTTGCCAGCGCTCCCGCACCAGGGCCGGCGCGTCCTGCACCCACCGGGTCACCGGCCTGGTGTCCACCCGCATCGGTCAGGCCCCGGTCACGGAGGACCGGCCTTGTACCCGACGCCACGCACGGTGAGCACCACCTCGGGGTGCTCCGGGTCCTTCTCGACCTTGGACCGCAGCCGCTGGACGTGCACGTTCACCAGCCGGGTGTCGG
Source organism: Kutzneria sp. NPDC052558 (assembly GCF_044547355.1). NCBI lineage: Bacteria > Bacillati > Actinomycetota > Actinomycetes > Pseudonocardiales > Pseudonocardiaceae > Kutzneria > Kutzneria sp. NPDC052558. Next base: position 195,457 of record NZ_JBIUAG010000017.1, on the reverse strand, counting down.
CCGCGTGCCGGTAGCCCCACACCTGCTCCAGCAGCACCTCGCGGGTGAACACCTGGCGCGGCTTGCGGGCCAGCGCGACCAGCAGGTCGAACTCCAGCGGGGTGAGCTGGATGGCCTGCCCCTCGCGGGTGACCTCGTGCCCGGGCACGTCGATGGCCAGGTCGCCGATGGCCAGCACCTCGGCCGGCTCGGACTCGGTGCGCCGCAGCCGGGTGCGGATGCGCGCGACCAGCTCCTTGGGCTTGAACGGCTTGACCACGTAGTCATCGGCGCCGGACTCCAGGCCCAGCACGATGTCCACGGTGTCGCTCTTGGCCGTGAGCATCACGATCGGCACGCCGGACTCGGCCCTGATCGCCTTGCACACGTCGATGCCGTTCATCCCGGGCAGCATGAGGTCGAGCAGCACCAGGTCGGGTTTGAGCTCACGCAGCGCCGGCAGCGCCCGCGCGCCGTCGGCGACGACTGCGGTGTCGAACCCCTCACCGCGCAGCACGATGGTGAGCATCTCCGCCAGGGCCGGGTCGTCATCGACCACCAGGACGCGTGCCTTCATGCCTACCATCGTCGCACTGCTGGCCGGGCGGCCGCGCGCACCCCAGCGATCAACACTCCGGTCGCCACCGGCTGCGATCGGTCCGTTGCGCTCCGCCGCGCTGCTCCAGCGCTCGCTCATGAGCCACCACCACCCTTGTCCCCGTCGGGTTCACGAGCTACAGCGTGTAACGCTCACGGTTCGTTACCGACGTTATAGTTGAATATTGAACAAGGGAGGCAGCGATGGCGATCCGCCGGCTCAACCACGCGGTGCTCTACGTGCGCGACACCGAACGCAGCGTCGCCTTCTACACCGGGCTGCTCGGGTTCCGGGTGGTGCACCAGTTCCCGGGCGCCGCGTTCCTGCAGGCCCCCGACTCCGACAACGACCACGACCTGGGCCTGTTCCAGGTCGGCCCGGACGCCAAGCCGTCCGGCGCGGGCCGCGACACCGTCGGCCTCTACCACCTGGCCTGGTCGGTGACCACGCTGACCGACCTGGCCGAGCACGCCGACCGGCTGCGCGCGGCCGGCGCGCTGGTCGGCGCGTCCGATCACGGGACGACCAAGGCGTTGTACGCCAAGGACCCCGACGGCATCGAGTTCGAGGTGTCCTGGCTGGTGCCGCTGGACCGGGTCGCCGAGGCGAAGCGGCAGGCCGCCGGCACCGGCCCGCTGGACATCGGCGCCGAGATCGAGCGCTGGGGCGGCGACCTGGTCGGGGCGCTCTAGCTAGCCCAGCAGCTGGTCGGCCAGCGCGCCGAAGTCGGCGCCGCCGACCCCGTCGACCACGGTCCACGGGGCGAGCCAGCCGGCATCGACGAACTGGTCGTAGACCACGGCGCAGCGGGACTGGAGGCCGTCGTCGGTCTCGTAGCTGTCCCGCTCGCGCTCGGTCTGCTCGCGGCCGGCGGCGCGCTGGGCGGCGACCTCGACCGGCACCCGCAGCAGCAGCTGGCGGTCGGGCAGCGGCAGCGCGAAGCGCTCGACCTCGAGGTCGTGAACCCAGCGCACGAAATCGCCGTTTACATCCTCATGCAGCCGCGCCGCCCCGTACGCCGCGTTCGACGCGATGTACCGGTCCAGCAGCACGACGTCGTGCGCGGCCAGCGCGGCGGTGATCCGCGGCTTCGCGGCCTGGCGGTCCAGGGCGAACAGCACGGCCATGCCGTGCACGGACTTCACCAGGTCGCCCAGCCGCAGGTACATGGCGTCGCGGACCAGATCGGCGTGCACGTCCTCGCCGTAGCGTGGGAAGGCGATCCGCGTCGCGCTGGCCCCCCGCTTGTCCAGTTCGGCGGTCAGCGCGTCGGACAGCGTCCGCTTGCCCGCGCCGTCAAGTCCCTCGATCACGACCAGCCTCGCCACGGGTGTCCACCCTACGGACTTAACCGATCGGGTGATGAAACGGCCCAGGTTGGACGGGACTCTGACGCCGAGGCAACCTATCGTGTTCGTACCCGCGCCAGACGTAGCCGCAGATGGGAAGGGCCGTGGGCGGAGTCGACTACTACGAGTTGTTGGAAGTGAAGCCTGGCGCCTCCCAGGCGGAGATCAAGTCTGCCCACCGTTCGCTGGTGAAGGTGCTGCACCCGGACGCCGGCGGCAGCCAGATCATGTTCCGGCTGGTCCAGGAGGCGTACGAGACGCTGTCCGACCCGGCCAAGCGCGCGGCCTACGACCGGCGGCGCTCCCTCGGCGTGCCCGAGCAGCGGCGGCCGCGGCCGCCGACCCCGCCGGAGTGGGAGGCCTGGGAGGAGTTCCAGGAGGAGGCCGCCCGCGCCGAGCGGGAGGAGCGGCCGCCCGAACCACCGCCCGAACCGGCCGGCTTCCCGTCCGGGCTGCGGGCCATCCCGACCGACTCGATCCCGTGGTGGCAGCGGGTCAACCCGGACTCGAAGGTGCACTGGCGGCCCGGGTTCGGCTGGGCCCAGCGCTGGTTCTTCACCGTGGCCGCGGTGTGGACGGCGCTGCTGGCCGCCACCGTGGTGCCGATGCTGGCCGGCGGCTTCTCCCTGGTCGCAGTGGTGATGATCGTGCCCGTCGCCTACGTGGCGGTGACCATCGCCGGCAAGGCGACCCCGAAGTTCCTGGCCGTGATCACCTACATCTGGGCCGCCGGCATGGCCGCGCTGGGCGTCTACGCCCTGGCCTCCGGCGCGCTGTCCGGGATCGCGGTGCTGCTGCTGGCCGCGGGCGTGTTCGCGCTGCCGCCACTGGGCCGCTGGTACCTGTCCTCCCGGGTGACCGAGCGGATCTTCACCCACGAGTTCCGGACGTTCAACCTGTTCGGCGCGCCGGGCACCCGGCTGCTGCCCTCGGAGGACGAGCCGGTCAAGGACTGCACCCGCAGCGAGTGGATGACGCTGGACCTGCTGTCCGGCTACCTGGGCCAGATCCCGGCCGCGCGCATCTTCCACGGCCTGGCCTGGCCCGGCTCGTCCCGGGCCGAGGTCGACCACGCCGTGCTGTGCGGGCGCAAGCTGCTGCTGATCGAGTCGAAGATGTGGCCGGCCGGGCACTACACCAGCGACGGCGACGGCGGCCTGCTGCGCGACGGCGAGAGCTTCGACGGCGGCTCGCTGCGGCTGAACCGCACCGTCGCCGCGTACCAGATGCTGCTGCCGAAGGTCCAGGTCGAGGGCATCGTGCTGGTGCACACCCCCGAGCCGGGCCTGGTGACCTGCCGGATGCCGGAGACGATGCCGCTGGAGGTCGTCAGCCCCGAGACGTTCGTCTGCCACGTCGGCGGCCGGCTCGCGAACGAGCCGGCCGTGATCGAGCGTGACGTGTTCCTGACGTTGTTGGATCAGGTCAAGGCGTGACATGGCGCCGCCTCCGGCGTCGCGGCTCGGCCCCCTCCAAGCCACTGCAACTTCCCGTGGTGGCGGCGGTTAAGGCGTGGCGACTGGGCATTGGCGGACCGCCAGCACGTCCGCCCCGACCGCGGTGAGATTCACCGCGGCGATGGTTTCGGCGCCGGCGTCGCCGGAGCCGTCGGAGGAGATCCGGAAGTCGGACTGGCCGTTCTCCCGGTGCGCGAACTTGGCGTCGGCGACCGTGACGGTCACCTCCTTCCACGTGCCGGTGCCGGTCTTGGTGACCCGCTTGGCGTCGACATAGGACTGGTTCACCGAGTCGTACTGGAGCACGAAGGTGTCGGTGCCGGAGTCCAGGTACCGCACGGTGATCGTGGCGTTGTACGGGCCGGTGCCGGGGATGGCCCGCTGGTCGGCCTGGAAGTACATGTACCGGTAGTCGCCCCAGTCGTTGGCGTGCACCATGCGCCGGCCCGACACCCCGTCCACGGTGACGGGCGCGGTCGCGCCGTCGTTGGCGTACTCGATCTGGGTGAGCCCGCAGTCGGTGTTGGTCGCGCCGAGGGTGCTGCACCCGGTGGTGGTGTGGTCGGTTCCGGCGACGGCGAAGTAGGCCGTGGCCCGTTGCTGGTGGCCGAAGTCGGCGGTCACCGGGTAGATGCCGTTGGCGGTGCCTTGAATCGTGACGGGCACGCTCTTGGTCCCGTTGGGCGGCACCAGAAGTTGCCCATGCGTCAACGATGCCGTCGCACCCTTGGCGACGGTCAGCGTCCATGGCACGGTCACCGGCTGGTCGGTCTGGTTGCGTGCGCCGACCTGGAACGTGTTGCCGGTCGAGGCCCCGAGCGGCGTCACGTAGCCCAGCGCCGGGGCTTCACCGTCCCGATAGGACTTCGGCGGCGCGGCGTTCCAGCCGGTGCCGTCGCCGAGCCGATACTGCACGCGCCCGCCCCAGGCCAGCAGGTCCGACGGCAGACCGGTCCGGTTCCACGGGATGCCGTTGACCGACAGGCCCTGGATGTGCGGCCCGGCGCCCTGAGTGTCGATCACGATCCGGCGGCCGGAGCCGGTACGGATCTCCACGTGCGGGAACAGCGGCGTGTTCACGGCCAGGTCGGTGGCGCCGGGCGTGACCGGGTAGAGGCCGAGCGCCGACCACACGTACCAGGCCGACTGCGCGCCGAGGTCGTCGTTGCCGGGCTCGCCGTCGGGCGTCGCCGCGAACAGCTGCGACTGCACCCGCCGCACCACGTCCTGGGTCTTCCACGGCTGGCCCAGGTAGTCGTACGTCCACGGCACGCTGAACATGGGCTCGTTGCCGGCCCAGTAGTACGGCTCGACCGGGCCGACGTTGAGCTTGGTGAACAGGTCGTCCAGGCGCTTGATCGCGGCGTCGCGGCCGCCGATCGCGCCGATGAGCCCAGCCAGGTTCTGCGGCACCATCCACGTGTACTGGGCGGCGTTGCCCTCGGCGAAGCCGGTCGGCGCGAACTGGCCGGGCGGCGGCGGCACGAGCACCGGCCCGGCCGGGTAGGCGCCGTCGGCGTCGTGCGGCCGGACGTAGCCGGTGGTCGGGTCGAACACGTGCTGCCAGTTCTGGCCCCGGGTCGCGAACGTCGCCGCCGTCTCCTCGTCGCCCAGCGCCGAGGCGAACCGGCCGATGGCGAAGTCGTCGATGGCGTACTCCTCGGTCATCGACACGTTCTCGTTGTCGGCCGAGGGCACGTAGCCCAGCTGCTGGTAGGCCTCGACGTTGGGCCGTTCCTCGTAGCCCCAGCCCACCTTGCCGGCCGTGGTCGCGCCCTTGACCAGCTGGGCCAGCGCCTTGCCGGCGTCGAAGTCCCTGGCCCCGAAGGCGTAGGCGCCGGCGATGATCGGCGCGACCGAGTCCCCGTTCATCACCCCGGACTCGTCGTTGTAGACCGGCCACTTGGGCAGCCAGCCGTACTGGTCGGCGTCGTTGACCAGGGACTGCATCATGTCCGATGTCTCGTCCGGGGCCAGCGTGGCCAGCAGCGGGATCTCGCAGCGGTAGATGTCCCAGCCGGAGAAGTTGGCGTACTGGGTGCGGCCGCCGGTGTTGTGCACCTTGCCGTCGAAGCCGGCGTAGCTGCCGTCGACGTCGTTGAAGGTCACCGGGTACTGGAGCGAGTGGTAGAGGGCCGCGTAGAACGTCTTGAGCTGGTCGGTCTGCCCGCCGCCGATGGCGATCCGGCCGAGGTAGGACGCCCAGCGGGCCTTGGTGGCGGCCTGCATGCCGGCGAAGTCCCATGCCGGCGCGTCGGCGGCCAGGTTCTTGGCCGCGCCGTCAACCGAGACGAACGAGATGGCCACCTTGGCCTTGAGCGTGGCGTCCTTGCTGACGTCGAAGTCGAGGGTCGCTCCGACCTGCGGCCCGGCGATCTGCGGACCGGCCAGGCCGCGGGCCTTCTCGTCCGGCGGCACGACGTTGGGCACGGCCACCGAGTTGCCGCTCCACGAGCTCTTGGCGGTGAACGGCCGGTCGAAGGTGATCATGTAGTGGACGGTGTACTTGTTGCCCTGGCCGCAGAATCCGCCCGAGGTGGCCGAGCCGGTGACGGTGCGGTCGTCGGGGAAGGCGACACTGGCGTCGGTGTCGCCGTTGAGGCTGCCGCCGGCCTTGACCAGCACGTGCGCCGGGGCGCCGGCCGGGAAGGTGAACCGGCCCTGGCCGGCCCGCTGGGCGGTGGTCAGCTCGGTCTTCACCCCGCCGGCGGTGACGGTGTAGTAGCCGGGTGAGGCCTGCTCACCCGTGTGCGTGAACGGCTCCTGCAACGACCAGGGCGTCGCGCCGACGTCGCCGCTGACCGGCAGGATCGGCACGTCGCCGAACTGGCGGCAGCCCACCGAGGCGTGCGTGAGGCTGAAGCCCTTGATGGTCTTGTCCTCGTAGGAGTAGCCGGCGTAGTGGTCGGCGGTGTCCGGGCTCCACTGGAGCATGCCGAAGGGTGTGCTCGGACCGGGGAAGTTGTTGATCTCGCCGACGGCCGCGCCCGCGGACCCGGTCCCGATCATCGGGTCGGTCAGCGCGACGGGATCGGCGAGAGGTGGTTGGCCGGCGACCGCGGGCGGCGCGAGAGAAACCTGTGCGAGCACCACCAGCGCGAGCAGGGTGACGACCAATGGGCGCATCTGACCCCCAAGACGGTGACAACGTTGACAGCGTCCTCAGCAGTGTCCGGCCCTGCCGTGAACCCGACAAGTGATCGTCAAAAACCGGTGTCGGAACCCGCAAGAGGCGCACCGGACAGGTCACTCGGAGGGGTCGCTATCAATCACCAAAACGAGTGACTACTCTAGCGTCCACTTGAGACACGGCAGGCCGGGAGATGGGTGGTGCCGCGTTGGCCGGGGAAAGCCTGGACGCGCCGAGTGAAAAAGTGCACCCGACTGGCGGACTGCCGCCCGCGCTAGCGACTGCGCTGCGTGATGGGCCGTTTCATCAGGCCCTGCACCAGGCGATCACCCATCGGGGCCTGCCGCTGGCCCGGCTGCGGGCGGCGCTGGACGAGGCCGGCACCCACATCGGGCAGTCCACCCTCAGCTACTGGCAGCGCGGGCTGCGCCGGCCCGAGATGCCCCGCGCCACCGAGGCGGTGCTGGCCCTGGAGCAGGTGCTGGACCTGCCGTCCAACTCGCTGCTGGGGCTGATCGAGCCGATGGGCGAGCACTCCGGGCGGTCCACCAGCCTGGCCGCCGAGGAGTTCGAGGCCGATCTGCGCAACGGGCTGCTCGACGTGCTCGCGCTGCACGAGGTCGTCACGGTCAACGCCGCGCGGACCCGGCGGTCGGTGCTGAGCCGGCTCGTGGTGCGCGGCAGCGCCGACGGCGCCGACCGCTACCTGGCGCTGCACCCGGCCGACGAGCAGGGGCGCGTCGAGCACTCCGCCGTGCACACCGGCGAGGGCTGCCGCGCCGGCCGCATGCGCAAGCGCGGGCCCGACGGCTCGGTGGCGTTCGAGCTGCTGTTCGACCGCCGGCTGCGGGCCGGCGAGATGCACGTGTTCAGCTACACCGTGATCGACACCGCCGTCGGCCAGACCGGCGGCCACCTGCGCCGCTTCCCCGCGCCCGCCGGCAACTACCTGCTCCAGCTGCGCTTCCACCGTGGCGTGCTGCCGGTGCGCTGCTTCCGTGAGCAGCATGGCGACGCCTTCGTGCACGAGGAGCTCAGCTACGGCCTCGACGGCGTGGTGAGCGCCTACTTCGAGCCCGTCAGCTGCGACCGCGCCGGCATCACCGTCCACTGGTCCAGCAGCTGACAGTCACGAAAAAGTGCGGAAGGGGGGGGGGGGGGCCCCCCCCACCCCGCCGGACCCCCCCCCCCCCCCACCACCCCACACCGGCGGCGCCCCCCCCCCCCCCCGCCCCGCCCAAACCAAGACCGGCGTGAGGGGC
>NZ_JBIUAG010000017.1:174163-187672 GCF_044547355.1 Kutzneria sp. NPDC052558 | reverse complement strand
CCCGCGCCCCCCCCCCCCCCCCCCCCCCCCCCCCCCGCGCCCCCCCCCCCCCCCCCCCCCCCCGGGGGGGGGGGCGCCCCCCCCCCCCCCCCCCGCCCCCCCCCCCCCCCTTCCGCACTCAAAAACGGCTACTGGGGGCCGAGCCCCGCGGCAGAGACTCAATACCTGTAGGCGTTGGGCTTGAAGGGGCCCTCGACGTCGACGCCGATGTACTCGGCCTGCTCCTTGGTGAGCTTGGTCAGCTCGCCGCCCAGGGCCTCCAGGTGGATCTTGGCCACCTTCTCGTCGAGGTTCTTGGGCAGGACGTAGACCTCGTTGTCGTACTCCTTGTACTTCGTGAACAGCTCGACCTGGGCGATCGTCTGGTTGGAGAAGGAGTTGGACATCACGAAGCTGGGGTGGCCGGTGGCGTTGCCCAGGTTGAGCAGGCGGCCCTCGGACAGCACGATGATCGACTTGCCGTTGGGGAAGACCCACTCGTCGACCTGCGGCTTGATGTTGATCTTGCGGATGCCCGGGACCTTGGCCAGGCCGGCCATGTCCAGCTCGTTGTCGAAGTGGCCGATGTTGCCCAGGATGGCCAGGTGCTTCATGTCGGACATGTGGTGGGCCATCACCACGTCCTTGTTGCCGGTCGTGGTGATCACGATGTCGGCGATCGGCAGCACGGTCTCCAGCTTGGCCACCTGGTAGCCGTCCATGGCCGCCTGCAGCGCGCAGATCGGGTCGATCTCGGTGACGATCACCCGCGCGCCCTGGCCCGCGAGGGACTCGGCCGCGCCCTTGCCCACGTCGCCGTAGCCGCAGACGACCGCGACCTTGCCGCCGATGAGCACGTCGGTGCCGCGGTTGATGCCGTCGATCAACGAGTGGCGGATGCCGTACTTGTTGTCGAACTTCGACTTGGTCACCGAGTCGTTGACGTTGATGGCCGGGAACAGCAGCTCGCCGGCGGCGGCCATCTGGGTCAGCCGCAGCACGCCGGTGGTGGTCTCCTCGGTCACGCCGCGGATGCTCTTGCCGATCTTCGTCCACTTCTGGGCGTCAGCGTCGAGGCTGTTGCGCAGCACGTCGAGGATGACCTTCCACTCCTCGGCGTCGTCCTCCTCGGGCTGCGGCACCACGCCGGCCGCCTCGTACTGGGTGCCCTTGTGCACCAGCAGCGTGGCGTCGCCGCCGTCGTCGAGCAGCATGTTCGGACCCTGGCCGTCCGGCCAGGTCAGCATCTGCTCGGTGCACCACCAGTACTCCGGCAGCGTCTCACCCTTCCACGCGAACACCGGGACGCCCTTGGGCTCCTCCTCGGTGCCGTGCGGGCCGACCACGATGGCCGAGGCGGCGTGGTCCTGGGTGGAGAAGATGTTGCAGGAGGCCCAGCGCACCTCGGCGCCCAGCGACACCAGCGTCTCGATCAGGACCGCGGTCTGCACGGTCATGTGCAGCGAGCCCGAGATCCGCGCGCCCTTGAGCGGGTAGACCTCCGAGTACTCGCGGCGCAGCGCCATCAGGCCGGGCATCTCGTGCTCGGCGAGGCGGATCTCCTTGCGGCCGAACTCGGCCAGCGACAGGTCCGCGACGGCGAAGTCGACGCCATTGCGGGTTTGCAGCTTCGGCGGGGCGATCGCCGTCATCGTGGAGTCCTCCAGAACCAGTGGGTCGTCGGCCATGCACACTAGTCGGTCCGCCACGCCCGGGAACTGGGTCACGGGCCATTGACTGATGAATGGCCCAGTATGGCCCGGTGCTGATAGCAGGACCCGACACCCGTGTCATCGAATTGCGGGTGCACGGTGTTATGGGGACCACACCTGAGTCACTGGTCGACGCGGTCGTCGCCGTGGACGTCGCGGGCGACGGCGTCGGCCGCCTCGTGCGCCCGGCCGACCGGCTGCGCAGACCGGCGCCGGGGCCGGTGTTGCAGGCCGGCGGCCGGCCGGTGCCGCGCACGGTCGAGGGCTACATGTGGAGCGCCATGACCTCGGGCGGGTGGGCCAAGGCGGCCTGGGCCCTGCTGCTGCCGTTCTCGCTGGCCAACATGTGCCACTGGATGCTGCCGCCGACCGGCCGAGTGCTCGGCGGCACACTGCGCTCGCTGGTGCGGCTGGCGGCGCTGGTGCTGACGATGCTGCTGTTGTCGCAGTTGACGGTGGTGAGCCTGGACCTGGTGGCCGGGCAGTGGCTGGACCAGTTCGAGCAGCTCAGGCCGTGGCGCGGGCCGATCGGGCTGGCCCCGGTGCTGATCGTGGTGGCGGTGCTGCACAAGCTGTCGGCCGTCGACTGGAAGGTGTCCGGGACGCAGCCGGCGCCGCGTCGCGACCTGTTGCCGGGGGCGCAGATCGCCGCCGATCCGGACGCGCCCGCGCTGCATGTGTTGCACGCCACAGCCGGGCTGTCCTGCGCGGCGCTGCTCGCGGCCGGCGGCCCGTTCGCGGCGTCATCGGATCGGGTGGCTCCGCTGTGGGTGGCGGCCTGGGTGCTGATCGCGGCCAGCGTGCTGATCACGTTGGCGTTGGACGCGCCGACCGAGGGGCGTTGGTTCAAGAAGTGGCCACGGCGGCTCCTGGTCGTGCTGACGGTGCTGGAGTTCGCCGCCGTCGCGGCGCTCGTGCCGATGCCCAGCGGCGGCCGGCACCTGCCCGGCAGCAACCCGACCGTCGAGTCGATCGCGGTGGTGCTCGCCTTGACGTGCATCGTGTTCGGGCTGGTGCTGATTCCGGCGGCCCTGCTCGCGCGCGGGTGCTGGTCGGCGCTGCCGCCCTCGCAACGGCCGTGGGCCGGCGGCTGGATGGCCGCGCCGATGCTGGTGATCGCGTCGCTGCTGGGCGGCGGATTCGGCGCGGGTGTCGGCATCACCGTGCAGCAGGCGTTGCGGGACAGCGCTTTGCAGCTGCCGCCCGGATATCGTTACGTGACAACGCTGTGGGGCGTGGCGGCGGTGCTCGCCGCGGTGGTGGCGCTGGTCGCCGCGGCGGCGGCCGCGGTGTCGCTGCGGCGCGGGGCCAACCCGGTGGAGATCGACCTGTTGCATCCGGGGAAGCCGGAGGACGCGGCGCGGGCGGGCCAGGCCTGGCGGATCGCCCGGTTCAAGCGCAATCACGTCCAGCACATCGTCCTGGCCAGCGCGGGCGTGCTGTCGGCCGGCTCGCTGGCGTCGTTCCTGATGCAGGTACGGGGCGTCGACCTGGCGTGGTGGGCACAACCCCTGCCGGGCATTGGAATCACGGCGCTCGGCGCGTTCGCCATCGGCGCGCTGCGGCAGGTCTACGTGGCCACGACGTCGCCGCAGGCGGCCCGGCAGCTGGGTCTGCTCAACGACATCGCCGGATTCTGGCCTCGTGAGGCGCATCCGCTGGTGCCGCCGTGCTACGCGTTGAAGGCGATTCCCGAACTCGTGGCCCGGGCCCGGGAGCACCTGGCCGAGCCGGGGGCCCGCGTGGTGCTGGCCGGCTTCAGCCAGGGCAGCCTGCTCGCGGCCGTCGCGGCGGCCCGGCTGCTGGACTCGCTGCCGGCGCACGAACGCGAACGGGTCGGGCTGGTCACCGCGGGATCGCCGCTGCAATGGGCGTACCAGCGGGCGTTTCCGGCGGTCGTGTCCCACGATTCGCTGGTGGAGCTGTCACGGGCGATGGGCGGCCGCTGGCGCGCGGTGTGCCGGGGCACCGACGCCATCGGCGGCGGCGTGACGACCTGGGAGCGGCAGTCGTTCGACGGGCAACTGCTCGGCGTCGGCTTCGAAGGCGCGCTGCCGGCGGCCGAGCACAGCGAGCACGGCGCGCTGGTGCTCGGCGGCGATCACTGGCTGCCCGATCCGCAGCACGGCCCGATCTCCGGACGTCGTTGGCGTCCAGGGGTGCTGGGGCACAACGACTACACGTCCGATCCGGAGTGGGACCGCGCGATCGCGGCCGCCGCCGGCCTTGACGTGGCCGAGGAGCCGCTGACGCTGTGGAACTTCAAGCGCTGAAATGGTTGCCCAGCAAGGCATCTGCCGTCTCACCGTGGCCGGCGTCGGCCAGCAGCCCGGCCGGCGCCAGCACGTAGCGGCGGTCGACGGTGATCTCGGCGTTGCGCAACACCGGCCGGAGCACCGGATCCGCCCGCAGCCGGTCCTCGATGGCCTGTAGGCGCTCGGGGGTCGCGTGCCGGAACACGCCGCCGGACAGGACGAGCAGGCCCGCACCCTTCGGGCCGAGCTGCCCGTCGACCAACCGCAGGTGCCGCCGGATGGCGAGGATGGCCGCCAACCCGGCCAGCGTGGCGTCCACGTCCCGGCCGTGATCGTCGTCGGGAATCCAGTCCACAGTGGACGCCCGACGCTGGGCCTCGGCCAAGAGATCCGCCGGCGGGTCAAGACGTTCGACCTCGGCCTCGGCCACGATGCCCGGGGCCGACCAGCGCATGCCCAGGTCGCCCTCGACCGTGCGACGGTCGGCCGGCAGCGCGACCGTGCGCTCCATCGCGTTCTCGTCCACAGTGGACACCGCCGAGTAGACGTCGGTCGTCGCGCCGCCCACGTCGACCACCAGCACCGCCCCGGCCTCCCGCTTGGCCAGGATCGCCGCCAGTCGGGAAACCCCGATGAGGACGGCGTCGGGCGTCACCGCGCGCACCAGGTCGCGGAAGGCGTTGCCTTTGGACAGTCCCTTGCCGCCGATCACGTGCCGCAGGAACAGTTCCCGGATCGCCGCCCGCGCCGGGCCCGGGGCCAGCTCGCCGACATCCGGCAGCACGTTGTCGGTCGCCACCACGGTGCGGCCGGTCGCGTGCAACAGCGCCTCCGCCTCGGCCCTGGCATCGGCGTTGCCGGCCAACACGATCGGCGGCCGCAGCCGGTTGGCGGCGATGCGCTTCGCGTTGTGCAGCAGCACGCTGCGGTCGCCACCGTCGGTGCCGCCGGCCAGCAGCACCAGATCCGGTTGGGTGGCGCGAAGTTCACGAATAGCCGCGCCATCCAGTTGCCCCGCAACGACATGCACGATCTTGGCCCCCGCCGACAACGCCACCCGGTAACCGGCTTCGGCGCTCACCAACCGCTCCTGGCCCACCACCGCCAGCCGCAAACCCCCGCCAGCACTGGAACAGGCCAGCACAGCGTCACCTTGAGCGTCCAAAAGGGTGGTGACGGATGCAATTCCATCCAGCACTTCCGGCGGAGTGGTCGGATGTTGGGCCGTGCCCAGCAAAGTGCCGTCGGCGGCGACCACAGCGCCCTTGGTCCAGGTCGACCCGATGTCCAGGCACAGCAGCGTGCTCATAACAGACAAGCTACGTTGTGCCCGCGCACTGGCGTGAAAGCGGTCGCTGCCTCATTCTGTGTGTGGAAGATCACCTTCCCCGCCCGAGGGAGGTCAGCCATGCTCGCCGAACGCCAGCCCACCTGGACGTTGCAGATCGGGGTCCGACCGGACGTCCGCACCGCCCTATTCCTCCGGGACGCGCTCGCGTTGAGCGTGCCCGACGACCCCTACCCGCCGACCGACCCGTGGGTGCCGGTGCTGCCCGCGCCCGGGGTGGACCGCGCCGCCGTCGAGTCCGAATGGCTGCACTGGTTCGACGGCGTGCTGGACGGCATGTCCATCAGCGACGACCGCTGGATGGCCCGGTGGCCGGCCGTGTGCCGGGCGCTGGGCGCGCTCATCGAGCCGATCCGCCAGTGGGACGCCCAGCTGACCCGGCACGAGCTGCGCCACGGCCGGCACCGGGACAGCTCCCGGATGTGGATCACCGACCTGGTCGCCGACGTGGGAACCGAGCTGGAACGGGCCGTGCGGCCGTTCCACCTGATGATCACCGAGCTGCCGGTGCGCGGGCAGTTCTGGATGCGGCGCGGGTTCAACCAGGTGCTGGCCTCCCCCGCGCTCATCGACAACACCGCCGCGTTCAGCTGGGCGCTGCGGCCCGTGCTGCGGGAGATCGCCTGACCGACCCTGCCAGTGGCCGGCCGACCGGAGTCGGCCGGCCACTTCGTCATGCCTTGGTGTCGAGGAACGAGGCCAGCGTCGACTTGCGGTAGCCGTAGGCGAAGTAGACCAGCACGCCCAGCGCCATCCAGATCAGGAACCGGACCCAGGTGAACACGGCCAGGTTCAGCATCAGCCACAGGCAGGCGATCACGGCCAGGATCGGCACCACCGGCACCAGCGGCGTGCGGAAGCCGCGCGGCAGGTCGGGCCGGGTGCGGCGCAGGACGATCACGCCGATGGAGACCAGCACGAAGGCGAACAGCGTGCCGACGTTGACCATCTCCTCCAGGTCGCCGGAGGGGAAGAAGCCGCCGGCGATGACCACCGCGATGACGACCAGGATCGTGGCCCGCACCGGGGTGCCGTGGCGGCCGGTCCTGGCCAGGCCCCGCGGGATGAGCCCGTCCCGGCCCATCGCGAACAGCACTCGGGTCTGACCCAGCAGCAGCACCATGACCACGGTGGTGAGGCCGGCCAGGGCCCCGATGGCGATGACGGCGGCGGCCCAGTGCACGCCGTTGTCGGCGAAGGCGGTGGCCAGGGTCTTCTTCACGCCGTCGGCCCCGGTGGCCAGCTTGGTGTACGGCTCCATGCCGGTCACCACCAGCGAGACCGCGACGTACAGCACGGTGACGATGCCCAGCGAGCCGAGGATGCCGCGCGGGACGTTGCGCTGCGGGTTGCGCGTCTCCTCGGCGGTGGTGGCCACGATGTCGAAGCCGATGAAGGCGAAGAACAACACCGAGGCGGCGGCGAGCAGGCCGAACACGCCGAAGGAGCTGGACTGGCCGCCGGCGATCAGCGAGAACAGCGACTGGTTGAGCGAGGAGCCCGAGGGCGAGGGCTGCGAGGGCGGGATGAACGGCACGTAGTTCGAGGCCTTGACGTAGCCGATGCCGACGATGATCACCAGCAGCACCACGGCCACCTTGATGGCGGTGATGACCTGGCTGAACCGGGACGACAGCTTGGTGCCCACGGCCAGCAGGGTGCCCAGCACCAGCACGATCAGCACGGTGCCCCAGTCGAAGTCCACCGGCCCGAGCGGGACGATGGTCGGCACGTCCAGGCCGAACAGGGAGAACACCTGCGACAGGTAGGCCGACCAGCCCTTGGCCACCACGGCCGCGGCCAGCGCGAACTCCAGCACCAGGTCCCAGCCGATGATCCAGGCCACGAACTCGCCGAAGGTGGCGTACGAGAACGTGTACGCGGACCCGGCCACCGGCACGGTCGAGGCGAACTCGGCGTAGCACAGGGCGGCCAGGCCGCAGGCGATGGCGGCGATGATGAAGGCGATCACCACGGACGGCCCGGCGACGTTGCCGGCGGTGCTGGCGGTGACGGTGAAGATGCCCGCGCCGATCACCACGGCCACGCCGAACACGGTCAGATCCCAGGCGGTGAGATCCTTGCGGAGCTTGGTGTCCGGCTCATCGGTGTCGGCGATCGACTGCTCGATCGACTTGGTCCGAAACAGGCCAGTGCCCGCCATACGCCCTCCCAGTGCGCCCGACGACTTTGTCGGATTCAGACCCTACCGAGCGGTCCTATCAAGATCGGGCTCCAGGTAGATGAGTCGGGCCGCCGGCACCGCGGATCGCACCCGAATCTCCGCCTCGTCGATGGACCGGGCCACCTCCGCCACGGTCGCGGCCCCGGAAAACGCGATCTTGGCGGCGACCAGGATCTCCTCCGGCCCCAGGTACTGGGTGCGGATGTGGATCACCCGCTCCACATTGCCGCCCTCCAGCTCGCGCACGATGGCGGCCAGCACCTCGGGGCCGGCCCCCTCGCCGATGAGCAGGCTCTTCATCTCCACGATCAGCACGACGGCGATCAGCCCCAGCAGCACGCCGATGGCGATGGTGGCCACGCCGTCCCACACCGGGTCGCCGGTGACCAGCGACAGCACGATGCCCAGCAGCGCGAACACCAGGCCGAACAGGGCGCCGGTGTCCTCAAGCAGCACCACCGGCAGCTCCGGCACCTTGGCCTGGCGGATGAACTGCCACCAGCTGGCGCCGCCCTTGAGCTCCCGCGACTCGGCCATGGCGGTGCGGAAGCTGTAGCCCTCCAGCAGCACGGCCACCACGAGGATGACCACCGCGACCAGCGGGTAGGCCAGCGGCTCGGGCTCCTCCACCTTGTGGATGCCCTCGTAGACGGCGAACAGCGCGCCCAGGGTGAACAGCAGCAGCGCCACCACGAACGAGTAGAAGTACCGGTCGCGGCCGTAGCCGAACGGGTGCTCGGCGTCGGCCTTGCGCTGCGAGGTCCGCTTGCCGAGCAGCAGCAGCCCCTGGTTGGCCGTGTCGGCCACCGAGTGCACGGCCTCGGCCAGCATCGACGACGACCCCGTGACCGCGAATCCGACGAACTTGGCGACCGCGATGCCGGCGTTGGCGCTCAGCGCGGCGACAATGGCTTTGGTACCGCCCCCTGCTGACATGGGACAAAACCCTAGTTGTTGGACGAATCGACCCCGGCAGTGGCCCGGAACACCGAGGCCGGCCGGCCTGTAGGCACGACGTCCACGGCCGGGTCGGCGGCGGCCAGCCAGGCCGACTCGCCCTTGCCCAGCGGCAGCTCGACGCCGTCGGCCCGGCGCAGCGTGACCGATCCCTCGACGCAGATCAGGATCTGCGGCCCCGGGTGGTCGACCCGCACCGGCTCGTCCGAACCGGCGTCCCACTCCAGCCGGGACAGCTCGAACTCCGGGGCCGGGGTCGGGTAGAGGAAGTAGTGCGGGGCGACGACGTCGCCGGTCTGCACCGGCATCCGCCCGTAGGAGAAGTCCAGCACGCGCAGCAGCTCCGGCACGTCCACGTGCTTGGGGGTCAGGCCACAGCGCAGCACGTTGTCGGAGTTGGCCAGGATCTCGATGCCGGTGCCGCGCAGGTAGGCGTGCGGGTTGCCGGCCGGCAGGAAGACCGCCTCGCCCGGCCGCAGCACGATCCGGTTGAGCAGCACCGCGGCCAGCACGCCGGCGTCGCCCGGATAGGCCTCGCCCAGCTCCAGGATGGTCCGGCACTCCAGGTCGAACTCGCCGTGCTCCTTGACCTGCCGCACGCAGGCGTCCAGCACCTGCGGCAGCAGCTGGTCCAGGGCCTGCTGCGGCAGCGTGATCCAGGTGGTGAACAGCGCCCGCAGGCCGTCGGAGTCGGGCTGGCCGCCGAGCAGCTCGGTGTAGTGGTCCAGGCCCGGCGCGTCCAGCCCGCGCAGCAGGCGCACGGTGCGTTCCGGATCGGCGAACCCGGCCAGGGCGTGGAACTCGGTCAGCGCGCAGATCAGCTCGGGCTTGGCCGTCGGGTCCGGGTAGTTGCGGTTCTTGGCGTCGCGCGGGATGCCGGCGGCCTCCTCGCGGGCGTAGCCCTCGGCGGCCTGCTCGGCCGACGGGTGGGCCTGCAGGCTCAGCGGCTCGTCGGCGGCCAGCACCTTGAGCAGGAACGGCAGCCGGCCGCCCCAGCGCGCGGCCAGCGGCTGGCCGAGCTGGCCGTCCGGGTCGGCGGCCAGCACGTCGAGCAGGGAACGCTCGTCACCGTCGGCGTCGACGAGCAGCGAGGGCCCGCCGGGATGCGCCCCCATCCACAGCTCGGCCTCGGGGTGCGGCGCCGGCACGGGCTTGCCGAGCAGCTCGGCGATCGCGGTGCGCGAGCCCCAGGCATAGGGGCGCACCGCGTTGTGCAGCAACTCCACTCGTCGTCACTCCCTCATACGGCGGCCGGGGCGTAGTACCCGGGGCCGCCGATGGTGCCGGCCGCGAGCCCCAGATAGAGGGCGGCCAGCTCGAAACGCAGGGCAAGCACGGCGGCGCAGGTGGCGTCGCCACCGGTGACCTCGTCCAGCCGGATCACGTCCGCGCCGGCCAGCGTGGCCTCGGCCGCGCGGCGGGTGGCCTCGGCGGCGTCGCCGCGGCCGACGGCCAGCAGCAGCACCCGGGGCTGGGTCGGCTGCTCGTCGTCCGGGTCGGCGAACAGGTCGCTGCCGGAACTGGACTGCACGGCGGCGCGGTGCAGGGCCGCGCGGCCGATGGCCTGCTGGTAGCCGGCCACGTCGCTGACCACGCCGGCGTGGCTGGCCAGCACGAACGCGGCGTGCCAGGCCACGGCGGTGGCCGCCTGGTCCAGCCCCCACAGCAGCGGCGTGCGGTCGGCGACGCGCAGCGCCAGGCTCTTGGCCGGATTGACGAAGGACTCGTGCATGGGGTGGTCCCGCTCGGCCTCGCGGTCCAGCTCGTCGGCCAGCTCGCCGAGATCGGCCCGCAGCAGCCCGAGGGCCTGGGCCACGGCCAGGCCGGCGGCCAGGGCGCGGGCGAAGCCGAACCCGGTCGGCACCGGCACCCGGGGCGGCAGCAGCAGGCCGCGGCCGGCGGCCGCGGCGGCCACCGGGCCGTCCGGCGGGGCGGTGACGATCACGCGGGCCCCGCGCCGGGTGGCCCGGTCCAGGGACTCGGCCAGCACCACGTCGCCGGGGTCGTCGGTGTGGGCGATGACCAGGTCCAGCGCGCCGATCCAGCTCGGCACCGCCTCGGCCAGCACCACCGGCACCGGGCAGGCCGTGGTCAGCAGCGCGGCCAGCAGCTGGGAGGCGGCCACGCCGATGCCCGGCCTGGTGACCAGCACCAGGGCCCGCGGCCGCTCCTCGGCCAGCCGGTCGACGCCCGCCTCCTCGGCGGCCTCGGCGATGGCCCGCACCTGCGCGCCGGCCATCGCCGCCGCGCGCAGCAGCCCGCCGCTGTCGATGTCGGCCAGTCGCGACGGATCGTCGAGCAGGGTGTCGTCGAGCACGTCAGCTCACCCGGCCAGGCCGCCCGGCGGCGGCACCGCCTCGTCCAGCAGCAACACCGGGATGCCGTCCTGGACGGGGTAGCCACGGCCGCACTCGGTGCAGGTGAGCATGTCGGCGTCGGCGTCCTGCGCCGTGCCGGGGCGCAGCGGGGCGTGGTCGGGCGACGGGCAGCGCAGGATCTCCAGCAGCTGCGGGTCGAGCTGGACGGCCATCGGGTTCCTCCCTGGGGAAAGTCTCAGCGCCGGACGATGGCCAGCACCTCGTCGCGCAGCGCGGCGACCGCGTCGGCGTCGGGTGCCTCCACGTTCAGCCGCAGCAGCGGCTCCGTGTTGGACGCGCGCAGGTTGAACCAGCGGCCGTCGCCGAGATCGACGGTAAGCCCGTCCATCTCGTCGAAGGTCACGCCTTCGCGGCCGGCGAACGCGGCCCGCACCGCCTCGGTGGAGGCGACCTGGTCGGCCACGGTGGAGTTGATCTCGCCGGACGCGTCGTAGCGGCAGAACTCGGCGGTCAGCTCGGCCAGGGGCCGGTCCTGCTCGCCCAGCGCGGCCAGCACGTGCATCGCGGCCAGCATGCCGGTGTCGGCCCGCCAGAAGTCGCGGAAGTAGTAGTGGGCCGAGTGCTCGCCGCCGAAGATGGCGTCGGTCTCGGCCATGCGCTGCTTGATGAACGAGTGCCCGACGCGGGTGCGCACCGGCTTGCCGCCGCGCTCAAGCACGATCTCCGGCACGCAGCGGGAGGTGATCAGGTTGTGGATGACCGTGGCCCCCGGCTCCTTGGCCAGCTCGCGGGAGGCGACCAGCGCCGTCACCGCGCTCGGCGAGACCGGGTTGCCCTCGGCGTCCACCACGAAGCAGCGGTCGGCGTCGCCGTCGAAGGCCAGGCCGGCGTCCGCGCCCACCTCGACGACCTTGCGCTGCAGGTCGACCAGGTTGGCCGGGTCCAGCGGATTGGCCTCGTGGTTGGGGAAGTTGCCGTCCAGCTCGAAGTACATCGGCACGACCTCGATCGGCAGCCCGGCGAACACCTCGGGCACCGTGTGGCCGCCCATGCCGTTGCCGGCGTCCACCGCGATCTTCAACGGCCGGATCCCGCTCAGGTCGACCAGTTCCCGCAGATAGGCGGCGTAGTCGGCGAGCATGTCGCGCCGGGTGACGCTGCCGTGGCGACCCTCGGCCGCCGGCACGCCTTGCTGGGCCGAGTCCCGGATCTCGGCCAGGCCGCTGTCCTGTCCGACCGGGGCCGCGCCGGCCCGGCACAGCTTGATGCCGTTGTACTTGGCCGGGTTGTGGCTGGCGGTGAACATCGCGCCGGGCAGCTGGAGCCGGCCGGAGGCGAAGTACAGCATGTCGGTGCTGGCCAGGCCGATGGACACGACGTCGACGCCCTGGCTGGTCACGCCCTCGGCGAACGCGGCCGACAGCTCCGGCGAGGAGTCGCGCATGTCGTGGCCGATGACCACCGACGGCCCGCCGACGAGCTTGGCGAACGCGGCGCCCAGCTCACGCGCGACGGCGGCGTCCCACTGCTCGCCGACCACCCCACGGATGTCGTAGGCCTTGACGATCGCAGACAGGTCCGGCACGCCTTCTCCCGGGTAGCTCGGATGGGTCGCTGCCAGCCTACCGGCGTGTTCAGTCCTCGATCGGGTCGGGCAACACCCGCAGGTGACCCCGCCGCTGAGCCCCCATGGGGTCGATCCGGTTCGGGTCGACCCGGTCCACCGGCCGGTCCACCCGGCCGGCCTCCCGCACCGCCTCCGCCAGGGCCGTCAGGTCGTCGACCGACGGCTCGGGAGCGGCGAACTCACCCTCATGCCTGACGACCTCCCAGCCGCGGGGCACCGTGAGCCGCATGGCGTGCTCCTCGCACAGGTCGTAACTGTGCGGTTCGGAGTAGGTGGCCAGGGGTCCGACGACCGCGGTGGAGTCCGCATAGGCGTAGGTGAGCGTGGCGACTGCCGGGTTGGTGCACCCGGTTCGCGAGCACCGCCTCACGCTCCGCACGATCGCTGACGATAGCGCTTCCCACTCTTGGCGGCGTGCAGGCACGCGGGTGACACGCGCCCGCGTACGCTGACTGGCCGTGGTGATGGCTCGAGGATCCAGGCGTCGGGGACGCCGCAGTCGCGACCGGCACGGCCGTGGCCTGCGCGGACCGCTGTACCCGGCGACCCTGCCGGCGGCCCGCAGCCGGGCCGAGCGGTTCGACGCGCTCGTGATCGAGGCGCTGGAGCCGATCGAGGCCCGCTGGCGGACCGAGCTGACCCAGCTCGACGTGGCCGTGGACGACGTGCCGGAGGTGCACGTCGGGCCGGACGACGAGCTGAGCTGGGAGGACGGCGTCGTCGACGACGGCAACGTGCCGCTGGCCCGGCTGGTGCCGGCCGGGGTCGATCGACGCGGCGTGCCGACCCGGGCACGCATCGTGCTCTACCGGCGGCCGCTGGAGGCCCGGGCCAAGGACGGCGCCGATCTGGCCGATCTCGTGCACGATGTCCTGGTCGAGCAGATCGCCAGCTACCTCGGCCTCGACCCGGACGTCATCGACGGCGACTAAGAGTTTCCTGAAAACGCCAGGAAGGCCCTTTCACTGCGTCCAGCGCCAGTAACGGGCCCTTCCTCGCGTGGTCCGCGGTGTCATGAAGGGCCCCTTCCTGACGTTGAACGTCAGGAATGCGGTCTTCGTTCTTAGGTTCTTAAGGCGTGACACCTCAGGAACCCGCAGGTAGCAGCCCTGCCAGCGTCCGTGAGGC
>NZ_JBIUAG010000017.1:67624-174153 GCF_044547355.1 Kutzneria sp. NPDC052558 | reverse complement strand
TCCCTCGCCCGCGACTGAAACGAGGCCTACATCGAGTTTCCCGACCACGCCTGAAGGGCCCCTTCACGCCGTTCAACGTCAGTAAGGGGCCCTTCATGACGTTGGTTTGCGACTGGGAATGGCGGTGAGGACGGTGAAGAGCAGGAAGGCGGCCTGGACCAGGAGCAGGAAGCTGCGCAGGGTGCCGGGCTGGTCGACGGTGACGTCGGCGGCGGCGGTCGGCACCGGGACGGCGATCAGGTGCCCCCAGGCCCGCACGGTGGCCACGGGGCGGCCGTCGACGGTGGCCCGCCAGCCCGGCTCGTCCTCGGCGGCCAGCACCAGCAGCCGGCCGCTCGGCCCGTCCGACACCCGCACGGCGATGTCCGGCGGGGCGGCGTCCACGGGCGCGATGCCGGGCGCGCCGAGCTCCGTCGGGGGCGTGCCCCCGGTGACGGCCTTCTGCGCCTGCTGCGGGGCCAGCAGCACCACGTGACCGTTGCCCAGCTGCACGCGGGCCACGGGACGGCCGTCGGACATCGGCGGCGAGGCGGTCGCGAGGTCGCCCACGGAGTCGTGCAACCGCCCGGCGGCCGCGGCGTCGGGCAGCACGAGGTAGCTCACGCCGTCGACGGCCAGCTGGGCGACGGCGGCCTTGGCGGCGTCGTGGTCGGCGCCGATGAGGTCCGCGCCGAGTTTGGCCAGCCGCTCGGCTGCCCCCGGCACCGGCTCCAGGTCGTCGTCGCCGTAGCCGGCAAGGCCGCCAGCGGTCAGCCGGGTCGGCCGGCCGCCGTGGGCCAGCTCCAGCACGGACTCGTTGGCCGTCGCCAGCTCGTTGGCGATCGCCGGCACGAACCGCGGGTCGCCGCCGGCGTGCAGCGGCCCCTGCCGGCCGGCGATCAGCGCGCTGGCGGCCAGCAGCCCGACCACCACCACGGCGGCGCTGACCGAGGCGAAGCGCAGGTGCGGGATCACCCACACGACCGTGGCCGGCACGCACGCGCCCAGCACGACCAGCAGCAGCCCGGCCCCGACCACGAGCATCGGCGCGCCGGTCCACACCTGCTGGTTCCACAGGTACCCGACGACCACCGCGCCGCCGAACGCGATCACCAGGCCGGGCAGCACGTTCCGGTTGGCCCGCAGCACCGCCGCGCTGATCGCCGCCACGACGACGAACACGCCGACCACCGGCAGGGCCCCTGGCCCGCCCGGGTCAAGGGTGACCAACCGGGTCAACGCCTCCGGGTCGTCGGGCAGCCGCGCGCCGACGCCGTGCAGCAGCACATCGGGATGCTGCAACACGACCGCCGGCCACGGCAGCAGCAAAGCCAACGGCAGCAACACGATCCCGAACAACGCGAGCACCCGTCGGTGCCCGGGCACGGCCACGAAGCCGATCAGCACGCCGACCAGGATCAGCAGGTGGGTCAGCGGCGAGAACGCGCCGATCACCGCGAGGCCGATGGACGTGCTGGCCACCGTGGCCACCCAGGCGCCGGGGGCGTTGCCACGCAACAAAGTTGCCGCCCCGGCCAGCACGAGCGGCAGAATCAGATGGACCACGACAACGTCCAGCCGCCCTTGCGACACCGCGGTCGCGGCCGCCGGCAACAGCGCGTACACGGCGGCGATCAACGCGCGAATCGGCCGGGCGACCCGCATTCGCCGCGTCGCCAGGTACGCCGAGACGCCGGCCAGCGGCAGGTCGCCGAACAGCAGCACGGCCACCGCAGACTGCGGCCCGCCCAGCACCGCGCCGAGACTTCCCAGCACTGCCAAGGCAGCCGGCGCGGGCGCGGCGGTGCCGCCGGCCACCGGATGCCACGTCGCCAGGTATCCCGACCACGTCGCGGCCAGGTCGCGGACCGGCAGCAGCCGGCCGCCGACCAGATCGAAGCCGAGCCGATCGAGGTTGACGATCACGCCCAGCAACGACAGCGCCACGAACATCCACAGCGCCGGCGACAACAACAGTTGACGGATCACCGCGCCGCGGTCGACCTCGACCAGCAGAAGATCGGCCAGCGGATTGGGCGCCTCCTCGCCGCGCCGCCGTGGTGACGGCCGCGGCCGGGGGCTCGGCCGCAGGCCCGGCGGCGCCTGCGCGGCCACCGGCACCATCACCGTCGGCGGGCGACGCAGTCCGGCCGGGCTACGGCGTTGCCCGCGCAGCGCACCGGCCGGCAGCGCCTGCGGACCGATGGGAAGCCTGGTGTTGCGGCTGTCGTCGGGATCGAGCCATTCCGTGCGCGGGGTGTCGGTCGCGGGCAGCCGCCCGAGCACGGCGTCGGCCTGCACCCTTCGACGGACCAGCACGGCCAAGCCGCTACGGAAGGCGTTGCGCAAACGGGTCAGGCGGCTGGTGAACAGTCCGCGCACACTTCTTTGCCCTGCGACAGAAATCCGCCGCCGCTCGGCCCGCCCGGCCAGCAGCCGGCCGCGTCCGCTGAGCAGATAGCGGATCGCGCCGAGTTCGGCCCGGGCGTCCGAGGTCCGGCGCAGCACCAGGAAACCCAAGGCGCGCAACAGACACAGCAGTATTAGACGCGGCAGTCCAATCAGGAAGGACAGCGGCGCGCAGTTGACCAGGAAGGTCCGCACGCCGTGCGCGCGCACCACACCGCGCAGGAACGGTCCCGGCGGCGCGGCCAACGCGTCCAGCCTACGCTCGCCGACGCTGGCCGCGCGGGCGTGCCGCAGCCGGGCCGTCGGCACCGACAACACCAGGCTGCCGGCTTTGTTTGCCCGCCAACCGAAATCCAGGTCGTCGGCGAACATCGGCAGCACCGGGTCGTAGCCGCCGACGGCGTCCCACAGCTCACGGGAAACCAGTGCGCCGGCCGAGCTCACGGCCAGGGATTCGGTGCTCTGCTCGAAAAACCGGGCCTGGGCGCTCTCCAGCGCGGACAGCCCGGTCTGCCGATGACCGGACGAGTCCGTGGACACGCCGGCCGACACCACCAGATCGGGGTCGTTCCAGTCCAGGCCGAGCGGCCCCAACACTCCGGCGGCCGGCGACATCTCGGCCGCCGCCAGCAGCGCGGCCAGGCAGTCCGGCTCCGGCGCGCTGTCGTCGTGCAGCAGCCACAGCCAGCGGCCGGGATCGCCCCACCGCTGCACGGCGTGCTCGACGGCCGCCCGCACCGCGTCCGCGAACCCGGTTCCCCTGGGCAGGGTCACCACGCCGTCCAGCACCGGCTTGTCGCCGGATGCGGCCTCCGCCAACAACTTCGGCGTCCGGTCGCGGGAGCCGGTGTCCACCGCGATCACGTGTCGGGGCCGCGGCATCGAACGCCGCAGCGCCGACAGCGCCAGCCGCAACCACGGCTCGCCGTCGTGACACACGAGCACGGCCAGCACCGGCGCGGTGCGCAGGACCGGCTGGGCCTTACCGGGCAACTGGCCACTCCCATCGTCGGCGCGTCGAGCACACCGTACGACTGATCATCGGGCCAGTTGCCCGGAGGGTTGAGCCTGCTACGCGGGCCTCTTCTTCAGTTTCCGGCGTTCCCGTTCGGACAGCCCGCCCCAGATGCCGAAGCGCTCGTCATGGGCCAGCGCGTACTCGAGGCACTCCGAGCGCACCTCGCAGCCCTGACAGATCCGCTTGGCCTCCCGGGTGGATCCGCCCTTCTCCGGGAAGAACGCCTCGGGGTCGGTCTGCGCGCACAGGGCGCGCTCCTGCCACTCCTGCTCTTCGTCGTCGCCGTCGAACACCCCGTCCAGCACCGTGAAATCCCTCTCACCGGATTCCACCACGCCGAACTCGCGCGCGGGCGCGCCGATGCCGACGATCTCGGCCGCTTCCACGACGCGGCCTCCTTCTATTTCCATGTCCGTCCGCCTCCTCGCCTTCCGCTCCCCGGTTGGCGGACACCACCCACCGCCCCCTCGACGGTGAATGACACCAATGTGATTACACCCGTGTCGTTGCAAGGGGTCAAGCGAAGTACTTACGTCGGGGGACACCGTCACAGAGGGCGAACAGCGGTTGCCACCTGGTCATACCGGAAACCGTCACCCTCGGCCACCGGGCACACTGGTCGGTGTGAACCGATCATCGGTGCGACCGAGCCCCCTGTTCCTCGGCCTGCTGGGCGTCACAGTCATCGGTGCGGTGCTGTGCGCGCTGCCGGCGGCCGACCCGTTCGGCGGCAGCCGCGCGCTGCTGACCGCCGGCATCGTGCTGTTCGTCATCGGCGGCTGGGTCGTTTCCCTGTGCCTGCACGAGTTCGGCCACGCGATCGTGGCCTACCGCGGCGGCGACCACGAGGTCGCGCACCGGGGGTACCTGACGCTGGACCCGCGCCGCTACACCGATCCGGTGCTGAGCATCGTGCTGCCGCTGATCTTCCTGATCATCGGAGGTCTGCCGCTGCCCGGCGGGGCCGTGCTCATCAATCACTGGGCGCTGCGCTCGAAACCTGTCGAGTCTCTGGTCTCGCTGGCCGGCCCGCTGTCCAATCTGGTGATCGGCCTGGTGCTCAACACCGCCGTGCTGCTCGCGCCGCTGCCGACCGGACTACAGCTGGCCTTCTCGTACCTGGCCTTCCTGCAGGTGCTGACCTTCTTCTTCAACATCCTGCCGGTGCCGGGCTTCGACGGCTTCGGCGTGATCTCGCCGTGGCTGTCGCGCGAGGCCCAGGCGGTCGCGCTGAAGGTGCGGCCGTGGGCGCCGCTGGTGCTGTTCCTGCTGTTGTTCGGTGTCCGCCAGGTCAGCGCGGTGTTCCTGAACATCGGTTACTGGCTGTTCGGACTGATCGGCGGCAACGAGACGCTCTCCGACATCGGCGGCGCGCTGTTCCGCTTCTGGCTCCGCTGAGCCTGTCACCCGCACGCGTGAAAGGATTGCGCCCTGTGAAGGTCGTTGTAGTGGTCGGCGGCGTCGGCGGGGCCAGGTTCCTGACCGGCGTGAAGGCGGCGCTGCCCGAAGGGGCAGAGATCACCGCGCTGGTGAACACCGGGGACGACGTGTGGCTGCACGGGCTGCGCATCTGCCCGGACCTGGACACCTGCATGTACACCCTGGGCGGCGGCATCGACACCGAGCGCGGCTGGGGGCTGTCCGGGGAGACCTGGCGGGTCAAGGAAGAGCTGGCCGCCTACGGCGCGGAGGCGCCGTGGTTCGGGCTGGGCGACCGCGACATCGCCACCCATCTGGTGCGGACTCGCATGCTGCGCGCGGGATATCCGCTGTCGGCGGTCACCGAGGCGCTGTGCGCGCGCTGGCAGCCCGGCGTGCGGCTGCTGCCGATGACCGACCAGCCGGTGGAGACCCACGTCGTGGTGGACGTGCCCGGCTCCGAGGACGAGCGGCGGGCGATCCACTTCCAGGAGTGGTGGATCCGGTACCACGCCGAACTGCCGGCGCACTCGATCGTGCCGGTCGGCGCGGACGAGGCCAAGCCGGCCCCGGGCGTGCTGGAGGCGATCGCCGAGGCCGACGCGGTGCTGCTGGCGCCGTCCAACCCGGTGGTCAGCGTGGGCACCGTGCTGTCGATTCCCGGTGTGCGCGAAGCGGTTCGCCAGACCTCGGCCGGCGTCGTCGGCATCTCGCCCATCATCGGCGACAAGCCGGTGCGCGGCATGGCCGACGCCTGCCTGACCGCGATCGGCGTGGCGACCAGCGCCGAGGCCGTCGGCCGGCACTACGGCTCGCGCAAGGCCGACGGCGTGCTGGACGGCTGGCTGGTCGCCCCCGAGGACAAGGCCGTCGTGGACGGCGTGACCGTGCGCAACGTGCCGCTGCTGATGTCCGATGTGGACGCGACCGCGGCCATGGTGCGCGCGGCCCTTGACCTGGCCGGCGTCTCGCTCGGCTGATGTCTCGGTGCGGCGGCCCGGCGGGCCGCCGCACCCGTCCGCTACTGCTTGACCAGCGTGGCCACCTGGATGTGCGGCCAGTTGATGCCCAGGAAGTCCAGGTTGACCTGCTGGGTGTACTGGAGCTGCATGAACGTGCCGGTGCCGTCCGGGTTCTCCACCTTCTCGACCCAGAAGATCGCGCTCATGCTGGTGGCGTTGGCGTTCTTGACCACGAACGGGATGTTCTGGATGCCGCCGGCGAGGCCGCCGACCGGGAAGGTGGTGTCGACGATCAACACCGTGGTCTCCAGGATCTTCTGCTTGGCGATCGCCTCGGTCAGCACCACGTTCGGGTTGGCGATCGCCGCGCGCGGGATCCCGTGCGGCGGCCGGGTCCTGGTGAACGGGTCGAGATAGGCGCCGGTCAGCTTCTGGCCGGCGTTGGGGCCGGTGGAGAAGGTCGGCGTCGAGTCGGCGGCGTTGATCTGCGGCGGCCCCGCCACGATCGTCGACGTGCCCTGGGCCAGCAGCGCGTCGCCGTGCGGGATGGTGGCCATCCGCACCACACTGGCCGGCGCGGCCGGATCGGTGGTCGCCGGCACGTTCAGCCACATGCCCGGCTCCAGGTGCAGCGCCCCGTTGGTGGCCGCGTCGCTGATCTGCTGGAGATAGTGCACGCCCTTGAAGAAGATGTCGTCCTGGCCGCTGCCGCGGTTCGGGATCGGGCCGCCGATCGAGGTGAACGACAGCGTCTCCCGGGTCGCGTTGAGCTCAAGGAAGAACGGCTTGTTGTTGTGCTGGTCAGGACGCGAGATCAGGCTGAAGCCGTCGCCGACCCAGGTGCCCGGCAGTTCCAGCAACGGGCCCAGCTCCGGGCCGGGATCGGCCACGGGCGCGCTTGCGCGAAATACGGATTCCATTGTCACTACCCCCACACGTCATAACGGCGAGCCGATATGTCCCGGCCGCGCCAGGTCCTGTGCCGGACCGACGCCGAAAAAGCCCATGGGCGAAGATCATCATCGCCGGCGCGGCGTGGAGCAGCGGAAAACCCGACCTCCCCAGCCGGTTGTCCGCCTTCTCACGCCGCGCCGACGACCCCGGAATTCGAAGTCCCGATCAGCGCCCCGTCGACTTCCCCCTCATCCCCCGACACCCTTGAAGACGTTCGACGGCGCCCCCGGGATGCAGATGGCGGCACTATTCACACTATCGGAGTCTTTTATGGCGGCGGCCAGATCCGGCGCGTATCATGCGACGGAGTCGATCACCTTATTCCCCGTTCCGATGTGGTCAGCGCCGCAGCGGAGGGACGCGTGGCGGCGTGGCAGGATACCGGCCGTGAGCATCGCTGGCGTTTCGCACGAGCACCGAGCCGGGGGCCGACGTTGACCGATCACGCCCAGGGGTCCGTGGAGCTGCTGCCGGTGCCGGGGCTGCCCGAGTTCCGGCCCGGCGACGACCTGTCGGCCGCCATCGCCGAGGCCGCGCCGTGGCTGCGCGACGGCGACGTGCTGGTGGTCACCAGCAAGATCGTGTCCAAAGTGGAGGGTCAGCTGGTGCCGGCCCCGGACGACCCGGCGGAACGCGACGCCCGCCGGCGGGAGCTGGTGGTCGCCGAGTCGGTGCGGGTGCTGGCCCGGGTCAAGAACACGCTGATCACCCAGAACCGGCTCGGCATCGTGCAGGCCGCGTCCGGCGTGGACAACTCCAACGTGTCCCAGTCCGAGATCGCCCTGCTGCCGCTGGATCCGGACGCCTCCGCCCTGAAGCTGCGCACGGACCTGCGCGAGCGGCTCGGCGTCGAGGTGGCCGTGGTCATCACCGACACCATGGGCCGGGCCTGGCGGGTCGGGCAGACCGACGCCGCCATCGGCGCGTCCGGGCTGACCGTGATCCGCAGCTATGCCGGCGAAGTCGACCGCCAGGGCAACGAGCTCGTGGTCACCGAGGTCGCCGTCGCCGACGAGATCGCCGCCGCCGGGGACCTGGTCAAGGGCAAGCTCGGCGCGGTGCCGGTGGCCGTGGTGCGGGGGTTGTCCCTGGCGGACAACGGATCCACCGCGCGGGACCTGAACCGCCCGGTCGACCAAGACCTGTTCCGCCTGGGCACCAACGAATCCATTGCCCAGGGCCGGCGGGAGGCCGTGCTGCTGCGGCGCTCCGTGCGCAGCTTCTCCGGCGATCCCGTGGACGAAGACGTTCTGCGCCAAGCGATCGGCGTCGCGCTGACCGCCCCCGCGCCGCACCACACCCATCCGGTGCGGTTCGTGTGGGTGCGGGACCGGGCGCGGCGGACCAAGCTGCTGGAAGCCATGCGCGACCAGTGGCGCGCCGATCTTCGTGCCGACGGCTGGGACGAGGCCCGCATCGAGCGGCGCGTGGCCCGTGGCGACCTGTTGTGGGGCGCGACCGAGCTGGTGCTGCCGTTCATGGTCATGGACGGCGCCCACGACTACCCCGACGCCGCGCGCCAGGCCGCCGAGCGCACCATGTTCACCGTGGCCGGTGGGGCCGCCGTGCAGGGCCTGCTGGTCGCGCTGGCCGCCGAGGACCTGGCCTCGTGCTGGGTGTCGTCGACCATCTTCTGCCCCGACATCGTGCGCGCGGTGCTGGACCTGCCGGCCGACTGGTCGCCGCTCGGCGCCGTCGCCGTCGGCCATCCCGCCGACGGCGTCGCCGGGCCTCGGCCGCCCGCGCCGACCGAACTGGGATTGGTGGAGCTGTGAGTTTGCATGCCGACGCCGTGTCGACGCTGACCGGCTGGAAGCCCGACTCCGAGCCGCAGGAGGCGCTTCGGCAGGCGTTCCTGGGCTTCCTGGCCGCTCGTGAGGACGCCTGCCAGCGCTCGTGCGAGCCCGGGCACATCACCGCGTCCGCGCTGGTGCTCGACGCCACCGCCGAGAACGTGCTGCTGACCCTGCACCCTCGGGTCGGGCGCTGGCTCCAGCTCGGCGGCCACTGCGAGCCCGAGGATCTTTCGCTGGTGGACGCCGCCCTCCGGGAGGCCACCGAGGAGTCCGGCATCCGCGGGCTTCGCATCGAGCCCACGCCCCTGCACGTCGACGTGCACGGCATCACCTGCTCGCTCGGGCTGCCCACCCGGCACTTCGACGTCCGGTTCCTGGTCCGGGCCCCCGTCGGAGCCAAGCCCGTGCGCAGCGCCGAGTCCGTCGACCTCCAGTGGTGGCCCGTCGAGGCGCTGCCGTCCAACGTCGACACCGTGCCCGAGCTCGTCGACCTCGCGCTGTCCCGCTACCGCTAGATCGCTCGGTAGTCCCTCGCCGCGTACCTCGGGGCGAATCGGGGTTTTCTGAACCCCGACGCCTCGATGTACCGGACCGCCCGCTGCCGCTGTGGCCGGTACGGCTCCAGCACCTCCAGCATGCCGTCGTCGTCCAGCGGGCGGCCCACCAGCGCCCAGCCGACGACGCTCGGGATGTGGAAGTCGCCCACGCTCACCTCGTCCGGGTCTCCCCAGGCGCGCTGGGCCACCTCCGCCGTCGTCCACACCCCGATCCCCGGGATCAGCCGCAGCTTCTCCTTGCTGGTCAACGCATGCGCGGCCGCCGCCGCGTTCAGCAACGTCCTGCGTCGCTGGCCGTCTACCCCGGCCTTGTGCCACTCCCAGTCCCTGATCCCCAGGATCGCCCTCGGCGTCGGCGGCACCCTCATCCCCAACGGCGCCGGTCCCGGCGCCGGTTCCCCGTGCCTGCGACACAGATCCCGCCATGACCGCCGGGCTTCGTACCCCGTCACCTTCTGCTCCAGGATCGCCGGCACCAGGCTGTCCCACACCCGATCCGTCGCCCCCAGCCGCAACCCCGGCAGCCTTCGCCTCGTCTCCTCGATCAGCGGGTGGTGCGCCCGGAACCCCTCCGGCTCATCCTCCGCCCCCAGCAGCCTCGGCACCCCCTCCAGCAGCTCCTCCGCCCCCGCTCCCCAGGCCTTCGCCACCACCTCGCCGTCCCGCCGGGCCAGCCTCAGCGACCCCGCCCCCGACGCCGCGTTGGCCGTCAGCCACAACGCCCCGTCCGGCCCACTCTGGAACGCCGGATCCCCCGCCCCACGCCGCAGCGGCCCCACCACCGCGCCGATGTCCAGCGGGTAGTCGGGCTTCCAACGGCGGGTGAGCCCCTCCACGGCAGCGGTCACCCAACACCTGCCGGCTGGAAGTGATCAGCCCTCAGCAACTCGCCCGCAGAGACCTCAGGGTCCCGCAACGCCTTCGCCGTCACACCGACAACCCCACGCCGGGCCGCGACGATCTCGACGCAGTCGACGCCGGGCACGTCCAGCAGGTCCGCACTGTGGGGGCCATGGCTTACGCGTCCGTGGAGAAGCGGACGGAGGTGTCGGGGAGGTGGATGCCGGGCCAGACGCGGGCGCCGGCGAGGAGCTCGTTGTGGGAGCCGACGACGGCGTCGTCGCCGATGACGACGTCGCGCAGGACGGTGCCGGCGCCGACGACGGCGCGAGCGCCGACGAGGGAGCTGGCGACGGTGGCGCCGGAGCGGATGACGGAGCCGTCGAACAGGACGGAGCCGTCGACGGTGGCGCCGGCCTCGACGACGCAGCCGGCGCCGATGGTGGAGCCGCCGCGGACGACGGCGGAGGGGTCGACGGTGGCGCCGGGGAGGATGACGGCCTCGCCGGGCTCGCCGGGGAGGGCGGCCGACGGGGCGATGCCGCGGACGAGGTCGGCGGAGCCCTGCACGAAAGCGCCGGGGGTGCCGAGGTCGAGCCAGTACGAGGTGTCGACGTGCCCCTGGAGCCGGCGCCCGGAGGCCAGCAGGCCGGGGAAGGTCTCGCGTTCGACGGAGACCCGGCGGCCGGTGGGGATGGTCATCAGGGTCTCGCGGCGGAAGACGTAGCAGCCGGCGTTGATCTGGTCGGTCGGCGGGTTGTCGGTCTTCTCCAGGAACGCGGTCACCCGGCCCTCGGCGTCGGTGGGCACGCAGCCGAACGCCCGCGGGTCGGGCACCTTCACCAGGTGCAGGGTGACGTCGGCGTTGTTGTCACGGTGCGTCCCGACCACGCCGGCCAGGTCGACGCCGGAGAGGATGTCGCCGTTGAAGACCATGACGTCGTCCTCGCGCAGCCGGTCGCCGACGTTGCGGATGCCGCCGCCGGTGTCGAGCGGCTCCTGCTCGACGACGTACTCCAGCTCCAGCCCGAGCCGGGAACCGTCGCCGAAGTACTCGCTGAACACCTCGGCCTTGTACGAGGTCCCGAGCACGACGTGGGTGATGCCGACGGCACGGATCCGCGACAGCAGGTGCGTGAGGAACGGCACCCCCGCGGTGGGCAGCATGGGCTTGGGCGCCGACAGGGTCAGCGGGCGGAGTCTGGTGCCCTTCCCGCCGACGAGAACGACGGCGTCGACCCTGCTGACCTGCTGTCCGAGGCTGGACGACATGCCGGGTTTCCTCCTCCACTGACGCGGGCGCGACCGAGGGAATACTCTTGCACGTGGCGGATCGATCGGGCATCGGACCCGGTGGGCCGGCACGCCGAAGGTAGGAGATGTCGGGAGATGGACCCCCGCGACCGGGCCGACGCAGCACTCGCCCGCGCCAGTGCCCGCAACCGGTGGGCGGTGACGCCGAACAACGCGACGTCGCCGATGGACGCCAAGCCCACGGTGCAGATCCCGCGCGTCGTGGTGGACGCGGCCGATCCGCGTGAGCAGGATCCGGACACCACGGTGGTGCTGCCGGGCTCGGTGGCCGCCGGCCAGGTGCCCGTGCCGCCCCAACAGGGTCAGACCCAGCAGCTCCCCCAGCCCCAGGGCCAGCCCCTGCCGCAGACCCAGCAACTGCCCCAGCCCCAGACCCAGCAGCTGCCGCAGCCTCAGACCCAGCAGCTGCCGCAGGGCCAGACTCAGCAGCTACCGCAGGGCAAGCCGCTCCCGCAGACGCAGCCGACGCAGCAGATCCCGGCCGCCCAGCAGTCCCAGCCGCTGCCGCACGTGCAGCGGTCGCAGCCGCTGCCCCACGTGCAGCAGCCCCAGCGTCAGCAGCAGCCCCAGCAGGGGCCGGACCCGGACCAGCAGACCAAGCAGCTGCCGGGCATCATCCCGACGACCCAGCAGACCCCGGGCCGCCGCATCTCGCTGACCGATCGCCTCAGCGGGGCGCTGCCGGAGAACGACCAGCCCTGAGCTCCATCTTCAGCCGCAGCGCCAGCCCGGCCTTGATGGCCAGCCGCAGCGGCGCGGCCCACGGCCCGCGGTTGCGCTCGGACATGTACTTGTACGCGCTGGTGTGGTGCGCGGCCAGCATCCGCTCGGACGCCCGCGCGGTGGCGTGCCCGCCCAGGTGCACGACCTCGGCCGACGGCACATACACGTTCAGCCAGCCGGCCCGGCCGAGCCGGTCGCCGAGGTCGACGTCCTCGAAGTACATGAAGTAGCTGGAGTCGAAGCCGTCGACAGAGTCGAAGGCGTCCCGGCGCAGCAGCAGGCACGAGCCGGACAGCCACCCGGCCGGGCGCTCGGTCACGGAGGTGTCGAGCTGCCGGTACTCGCGGCTCCACGGGTTGTTGGGCCACAGCCGCGCGAACACGGCGTGCCCGAGCCCGCGCCCGAGCGACGGCAGCAGCCGCGCGGACGGGTAGACGCGGCCGTCGGGTTCACGGATGAGCGGCCCGAACGAGCCACCGCGCGGCCACCGCGAGGCGGCCTCGATGAGCACGTCCAGCGAGCCGGCGCCCCACTCGATGTCGGGGTTGACGACGACGATCCAGCCGACGTCGTCGGACAGGGCGGCCACACCGCGGTTGGCGGCGCCGCCGTAGCCGAGGTTGCCGCCGGTGCGCACGAGGCGGACCTCGTCCCGCTCGGCGGCGGCCTTCTCGGGCGCGCCGTCGGTGGAGCCGTTGTCCGCGAGGATCACGGTGACGGGTCGCGTGGTGGCCTTGGCCAGCGTGTCGAGGAACCGGTCGAGCACCTCACCCGGGGAGTAGGTGATGGTCACGACCGCGAGATCGTCGCCATAGGTCTTCGGCTCGGGCTGCGTCACGCCGGATGAGACTAGTGGCGGGCGCGGTGGGCCAGGACAGCCGCCCGCCCGTAGGCCTCCCGGTGCCGGGTGGCGGAGGCCGCCCACGAGAACTCCTTGGCCCGCAGCTGCGCGGCCGCGGCCAGGGACGACCGGCGCGCGGGGTCGTCGAGCAGCTCGGTGAGCCCGGCGGCGATGTCGCCGGCCCCGACGCCGCAGTACGCCACGGTGTCGCCGCCGACCTCCGGCAGGCTGAGCCGCCGCGTGGTGAGCACGCACGCGCCGCTGGCCATGGCCTCCAGCACCGGCAGCCCGAAGCCCTCGCCGAGGCTGGGGTAGGCCACCACGACGGCGCCGCCGAGGAACCCGGACAGCTGCTCGAACGGCAGGTAGCCGGCGCGGATCACGCGGATGCGGTGCGGCACGGCGTCCAGGGCGCTCTCCACCTGCGTGTCCCAGCCGGGTTGCCCGGCGAGCACGAGCGCGGGCGGGTCGGTGCGGCCCTGGCAGGCGCGCGCGAAGCCACGGATGAGCGCGGGCACGTTCTTGCGCGGCTCCAGCGCGCCGAGGAACGCCACGTACGGGGTGTCCTGGAGGTCGAGGGCCGTGCGCACGGTCCGCACCTCCTCCGGCGACGGCGGGTGGAAGCGGTCGCCTTCGACGCCGTGGTGCGCGACCTGGAGCACACGACGGTCGGCGTTGGCCACGCGCGTGAGCTCGTTCGCCGTGGCCCGGCTGGGCACGACGCACACGGTCGCACGGGCCAGCGACAGCCGCGTCCACGTGCGGAAGAACCGGGCCTTGACCGAGGAGTGCAGCACGGGGTCGGTGAAGAAGGTGGCGTCGTGCAGCGTGACCACGGAGCCCACGGGGCTGGCCAGCGGCATCGTGTAGTGCGGCGAGTGCACGACGTCGACGCCGAGGGCCCGCACGAGCCGCGGCAGCGCGCCCTGCTCCCACATCAGCCGTGCGGTGCGCGCGGCGACCGACTCGGGGGCGGGCACGATCCGCGCGTTGGGCGCCAGCTGCGCGTACAGGGCGGCGTCACGCGGCTGGCAGACCACGCTGAGCCGGGCCCCGTCGGCATCAAGCGCGGCCGTCAGCGAGTCGACGTAACGCCCGACGCCACCGCGGTCGGCCGGCACGGCCGTGGCATCGATCAACACGCTGGGGTCGAGATGGTGCACCGGAGCAGAGTACGGCGACCGTGATGATCATTACCGACGAATGGCCTAACTGTGAGTGCCCAGGCCGAGGTGCACTGCCCAGACCGACTCCGCCGCCCCGCGCCAGGTGAATTCGGCGGCGCGGGTCCGCCCGCGGGCGACCGCCTCGCGGGCGACCGCCGGCTCGTCGACTACCGTGCGCAACGCCGCGACCAGCGATTTCGGGTCGCCGCGGCGACTGGTGAAACCAGCGCCGCCGGCCACTTCGACCAGCGCCGGCGCATCCGAGTGGACCACCGGCACCCCCGCCGCCATGGCCTCAAGCAGGGGCAGTCCGAAGCCCTCGGCCCGGCTCGGCAGGGCCAGCAGGGTCGCCCGATGGAGGACGACGGCCAGCTCGGCGTCGGTCAGCGACCCGAGAGATCTCACTCGTTCGGAGGACACGTCGACCCGGCCCCAGCCGGTCACGCCGACCAGCAGAACGGGCAGATCCGGCGCTTCGGGCAGGTCCATGGCGGCGATCAGGACGTCG
Organism: Kutzneria sp. NPDC052558; assembly: GCF_044547355.1. Taxonomy (NCBI): domain Bacteria; kingdom Bacillati; phylum Actinomycetota; class Actinomycetes; order Pseudonocardiales; family Pseudonocardiaceae; genus Kutzneria; species Kutzneria sp. NPDC052558. The sequence continues at coordinate 159,667 of NZ_JBIUAG010000017.1, read as the reverse complement.
ATGCCCTTGCGGGGTTCGAGCGTGCCGACCGCCAGCACGTACCGCGGCGGCAGCTCCAGCCGCCGGGCCACGGCGTCGGCATCGGCCGGCTCCTCGGTCAGCGCCTCGGGCACGCCGTGACCGACCACGTGCACGGGCGCGGAGCCGGCGACGTGCTCGGCGAGCTCCTTGGCCACGGCCTCGGTCGGCACCACAATCCCGCCGGCCCTGCGCATGAGCCTCGACACCATCGTGCGGTGCCATTGCGCACCGTGCGGCGTGAGCGTCTCCGGGTGCGTCCACGGCACGGCGTCATGGACCGTGGCGACTAGCGTGCGCCCGCGCTTGACGACGGTCGGCGACAGCGGCGTCGGCGCGTGCACGGCGTCGCCGCCGGGCCACAGCGGCACCCCTCGCTGCCACAGCCGCGCCAGAACCGGTCGCGGCACCGGCAGCATGCGTGGCCCCTCGACGCCGTCGATCTGGGCCGCCGAAGGGTCCGCGCACCGCGCCACGACGCCCGTGACGGTCCAACCGCTCGGCGCGGTCGCGGCCAGCGCGCGGGCGAGTTCCCTGGTGTAGCGGCCGGTGCCGCCGGGCACGGGGGCGAGCAGCTGATCGGTCAGCACCACGAGTTCGGGCACGCCCAAGGGTGACATGTACCGTCTGCGGCCGTGGCTGAAGCCCGTTCGACCGTCGTGGTGGTGACCTGGCGCGGCCGGGCGCACATCCGTGAGTGCCTGGACGCCCTCGCCGCGCAGGACCGCGAACTACGGGTCCTGGTCGTGGACAACGCCTCCGACGACGGCACCGCCGAGCTGCTCGCCGGCCACGATGTCCTGCGGCTGCCCCGCAACCGCGGCTACGCGGGCGCCCTGGCGGCGGCGCTGCCGCGCGTCGAGACGGAGTTCGTGGCGTGGCTCAACGACGACGCCGCGCCGAACCCGTCGTGGATCGCCACGCTGGAGGATTCCCTGGACCGCCACGGCGACGCGGCGGCGGTCACCTCGTCGTTGGAGCTGCCGGACGGCTCCGTGCAGTCGGTCGGCGTGCGGTTGACCGCCGACGGGCACGGGGCCGACACGGCGTTGGCCGGCCGTGAGGTGTTCGGCTTCTGCGGCGGGGCGGTGCTGATGCGCACGGCGGCGCTGCGGTCGGTGGGCGGCGTGCCGGCCGGGTTCTTCTGCTACTACGAGGACACCGACACGTCGTGGCGACTGCGCCTGCGCGGCTGGCGGGTGATTTCCGTGCCGGCACGCGTGGTGCACCGGCACGGCGCGAGCAGTCGGCTCGGGTCGTCGAAGTTCCACCACTGGAACGAGCGCAATCGCTTGCTGATGCTCGTGCGCTGCGCGCCGCTGCTGGTGGCGCTCGAACAGCTCGCGCGGTTCACGGCGCTCACGGCCGTGTTGCCGTTCCGGAAGTCCGCGCCGGGGGCGAACTTCCGGGTGTCCCTGCGGCTGGCCGTGCTCGCCGACGTGCTCTGGCGACTGCCTTCGGCGCTCGTCGCCCGGGCCCGGATCACGGCCACGGCTCGCGTGCGCCGGCGGGCGTTGTGGCGCACGTGGGCCGGTCGCTAGCGCAGCGAATCCAGGATCTCCGCCACCTCAACAGCCTTGGTCATCACGCCGAAGTGGGACGCGGCCACGTCATGCACGTCGAACCGGCCGGCGTCGCTGATCATCCGGTTCTGCAACGCCAACGGCATCGCCCGGTCCTGCGTGAATCGCACGTAGGTGCGCGGCACCCGGCCGCCGGTCGCCGGCTGGAGCGAGCAGTCGGACAGGCTCACCCCGTACGGCTCATCCGGCTGCAACCCGCCGATCACCGCCCGCAGCTGCGCCTGCGTGCCGTCGGCCAGGTATGCCTCACGCAGCAGCGCCAACGTGTCAGGATCGTTGGCACGCCAGTTGAATCGGTTGGCCAGCACCACCGAGCCGTCCGCGGTCGGCGGGAACTTCAACAGCAGGCTGTCGGCGTTCTCCTTGCACTGGAACGCCTCTACGACCGACTTCAACACCGTGCAGCAGTAGGCGGACACGTACACCGCTCGCCGCACCAATTCCGGGGCCGCGTTGCACACCGCGCTCACGGTCGCCCCGCCGAGACTGTGTCCGACCAGGATCGCCGGCCCGATCCGACGCAGCACCGACACAACTCGGTTCACGTTGTCCTGCAACGAGATCTCCGCGATCGGCGACACCTCGGCCGTCATCGCGCGCAGGTCCTGCGGGGCCTGGAACCAAGTTGGAAAGCAGCCCTCGGCGCCGTGGCCGGGTAAGTCCACGGCCATCGCGGTGCGACCACGCTGGATGAGCTCGTTCACCAGCTGGAGGTAGGCGCCACCGCTGCCGTGCGAGCCGTGCACGATCAGCAGCGGCGGCCGGCGATCCGTCGCGGCCGAAGCCGGTGCCGAGTCCACGAAGCCGGTGCCGACCGCGGCGGCCGCCGCGGTCGCGCCCGCGGCGGCCAGGCCGAGCAGCTGCCGGCGGTTCACGCCGCCGCCTTCTTGCCGATCTGAGCCCGCACCGACGGCTGCATCGCCGCGACGAACAGCGCGACCAGCACCGCCGCCTGCGCGCCCATCAGCGCCTCCATCCAGATCGGGAACTGGCCGGTGCTGATGCCCCACACCAGGCCCAGCGAGCCGACCACGGCGATGACCACCACGCGGATGTAGGTGGCCCGGCTGCCGGAGCGCAGCTTGCGGGCGATGCCGACGTAGATCAGCGAGATCAGGGACACCGCCACCGGTCGGATCCAAGTTGTGTTCTCGAACACGCCGTAGGCCGCCGGGTCGCCGTGCGCCTGGTAGGCGACCAGTGACCCGTAGAACACGAAGGTCAGCGCCGCCTGCGCCAGCGCGAGCCCGAGGTTGGCGTACAGCAGGTTGATCACCCTGGTCATGGCCCCTCCTTTGCTTGATCGAGCCGCTTTTTGCTCGACTGAGCAAAACATAGCTCGTTCAAGCACGTCGGGCCATCGGGGTTTACCCTGATCTCGGCGCGCACAGGTCCGTAGTGCAGGCTGGTGGCTTCAGTACGGGAGGGAGACCAGCGTGTCGGAGGGGGTAACCCAGCCCTCGGTGTCGGTCGTCGTCGTCAACTACCGCGGCCTCGAGGACACCCTGACCTGTCTGCGCGCGCTGCGCACGGAGCTGGACTACCCACCCGAACGGCTGCAACTGGTCTGCGTCGACAACAACTCCGGCGACGGCAGCGCCCAGCGGCTGCGCGCCGAGCCGGGCGTGACCTTCGTCGAGGCCCCCGACAACCTCGGCTTCGCCGGCGGCTGCAACCTGGGCGTCCAGCACGCGACCGGCGAGGTGCTGGCCTTCCTCAACAACGACGCCCGGCCGCACGCCGACTGGGTCGCCGCCGCCGTCGAGACGCTGCGGGCGCAGCCGACCGTCGGCGCGGTGGCCAGCAAGGTGCTGGACTGGGACGGCAAGCTGATCGACTTCGTGGACGGCGGCCTGACCTGGTTCGGCATGGGCTACAAGCGGCACGCCGGCCAGCCCGACGACGGCAGCCACGACGTGGCCCGGGACGTGCTGTTCGGCACCGGCTCGGCGCTGTTCGTGCGGGCCGACCTGTTCCGCGCGCTGGGCGGCTTCGACGAGCGCTTCTTCATGTTCTACGAGGACGTGGACCTGGGCTGGCGGCTGAACCTGCGCGGCTGGCGGGTGCGCTACGAGCCGCGGTCGCTGGCCTACCACCGCCACCACGCCTCGATGTCCGATGTGGACACCTCGCGCGAGCACTACCTGTTGGAGCGCAACGCGCTCGCCTCGATGTACAAGAACCTCTCCGACGAGACCCTGGCCAGGGCGATGCCGGCGGCGATGGCGCTGGCGGTGCGCCGGGCCACCGCGCGGGGCGACATCGACGCCACCCAGCTGGAGATCACCAAGCGGCCGGCCGATCGCCGGGACGACGCGCAACCCGTTGCCGTGCCTCGGGAAACCCTGGCCGGGCTGCTGGCCATCGACCAGTTCGTCGAGCTGCTGCCGTCGCTGGCCGAGTCCCGCAAGGCCGAGCAGGCGGCCCGGGTCCGCACCGACGCCGACCTGGTTCCGTTGATGCGCAAGGCGATGGAGCCGGCCTACCCGCTGCCCCGCTACCTGGCCGCGCACGAGGCGCTGGTCGACGCGTTCGGCCTGGACGAGCCGTTCGGCCGGCCGCGGCGGATCCTGGTGATCACCGGCGACGCGCTGTCCGAGCAGATGGCCGGCCCGGCCATCCGGGCCTGGCACATGGCCGAGACCCTGGCCGGCGAGCACGACGTGCGACTGGTCTCCATGAACAAGCGCTGCGATCCGCCGGCCGCGCCCTTCCCGGTCGCCCAGTCGACGGTTCGGGGCCTGCTCGACCACGTCGACTGGGCCGACGTGATCGTGTTGCAGGGCCACGTGCTGGAGATGGTGCAGAGCCTCAAGAACGCCCGCTCGACCAAGATCGTGGTCTGCGACGTCTACGACCCGATGCACCTGGAACTGCTGGAGCAGGCCAAGGGCGGCAACGACGAGAAGCGGGTCAAGGACGTCATCGGCGTCACCACCGTGCTCAACAACCAGCTCAAGCGGGGCGACTTCTTCCTGTGCGCCTCCGACCGGCAGCGCCACTTCTGGCTCGGCCACCTGGCCGCGCTGGGCCGGCTCACGCCGCAGGTCTACGACGCCGACCCGACCGTGCGCTCGCTGATCGCCGAGGTCCCGTTCGGGCTGCCGGTCAAGCCGGCGCAGCGCACCGCGCCGGCGATCAAGGGCGTGGTCGACGGGATCTCCCAGCGGGACAAGGTGATCGTCTGGGGTGGCGGCGTCTACAACTGGTTCGACCCGCTGACCCTGGTGCACGCCGTGGACCGGCTGCGGGCCCGGCACGACGACGTCCGGCTGCTCTTCATGGGCATGCGCCACCCCAACCCGGACGTGCCCGACATGGGCATCGCCGGCCGCACCCGCAGCCTCGCCGCCCGACTCGGCCTGGCCGGCACGCACGTGTTCTTCAACGAGCGCTGGGTGCCCTACGCCGACCGGCAGAACTGGCTGCTGGACGCCGACTGCGGCGTCACCACGCACTTCGAGCACGTGGAGACCACCTTCGCCTTCCGCACCCGGGTGCTGGACTACCTGTGGGCCGGGCTGCCGATCGTGACCACCGACGGCGACTCGTTCGCCGACCTGATCCGCCGGGAGCGGCTCGGCGTGGTGGTGTCGCCCGAGGATCCCGGTGAACTGTCCGAGGCCCTCGAGCGTGTGCTGTTCGACCAGGATTTCGCGGACGGTTGCCGGGAGCGGATAGCGGTGGTGCGGGAACGGTTCACCTGGGACGTCGTGCTGGCCCCGCTGGTGGAGTTCTGCCGCTCGCCGCGCCCGGCCGCCGACCGGCTGGTCGCCGCCGGTCCGCTGGTGCGCGAGGAGCCGCTGGGCACCGTCGGCACGCTGCGCCGGGACCTCGGGCTGGTGCGGGAGTATCTCGACGCCGGCGGCCCCGCCGAGCTGGCCAAACGGGCGGCCGGCCGGGTCAGGCGGCTGACCATGGGGAAGCCGCGTGGCTGACCGGATCAAGGTGCTGCTGGACGGCACGCCGCTGCTCGGGCAGCGCACGGGAATCGGCCGCTACACCGCGGCGCTGGCCGAGGAGCTGGCCTCCATGCCGGACGAGGTGGACGTGCGCGCCGTGGCGTACACCTTCCGCGGCTGGCGCGGGCTGCGTTCCGTGCTGCCGCACGGGGTTCGGGCCCGGGGCATGCCGGTGCCGGCGCGGCTGCTGCGCAAGTCCTGGCTCTCCTCCTCGTTCCCGCCGGTGGAGATCTACGCCGGCCTCGCGGACGTGGTGCACGGCACCAACTTCGTGCTGCCGCCGGCCCTGTTCGCCGGCGGCGTGATGACCGTGCACGACCTGGATTTCCTCGACGCCGTCGGGGAACTGCCGCCCAGCGACCGCGAACTTCCCGAGCTGGTGAGGAAATGCGCCCGGCGGGCGGCCGTCGTGTGCACGCCGACGCAGGCCGTCGCGGCCGTGGTGACCGAGCGGCTCGGGGTGCCGGCCGACCGGATCGTGGTGACCCCGCTCGGCGTCGACCCGGCCTGGTTCGCCGCCCGGCCGCCGAGCGATTCCCTGGCCGCACGACTGAAACTGCCGTCCGAGTACCTGCTGTTCGTCGGCGCCGACGGCCCCCGCAAGGGCCTGCCGACCCTGCTGGAGGCGCACGCCGCCACCCCGTCGCTGCCGCCGCTGCTGCTGGTCGGGCCGGGGCACCACGCCGACGGCGACCGGGTCCGCACCGCCGGCTATCTGTCCGATGTGGACCTTCGCAGCGTGGTGGCCGGCGCGGCCGCGCTGGTGCTGCCCTCCCGGGACGAGGGCTTCGGGCTGCCGGTGCTGGAAGCCTTGGCGTGCAACGTTCCCGTGGTCTGCTCCGACGTGCCGGCGCTGCGCGAGGTCGCCGGCGACCTCGCCCACCTGGTCCCGGTCGGCGACTCCGAAGCCCTCGCCGCGGCCCTGCTTTCGGCCCTGGAGGACCCTCCCACCGCCGACGTCTTCGCCGCCCGCCGCGCCCACGCCTCGTCCTTCACCTGGCGCAACTGCGCCGAACGCACCCTGGACGCCTACCGCCAAGCCGCCGCTGCCGCCCCATAACCCACCCTCAACCGCTTGGAAGGGGGCTTTCCTCCACTCGGAGTGGAGGAAAGCCCCCTTCCAAGCGATGAATCAGGGGCGGAGCTGGTTGCCGATGGTGGCGAAGGCGGCGGAGAGGGCCTCCCGCCACGGGCGCAGCGGGGTGAGGCCGGCCTCGGCCCAGGCCGCGCCGGACAGCACCGAGTAGGCCGGACGCGGCGCGGGCCGCGGGAAGTCGGCCGTGGTGCACGGGGTCAGCCGGTCCGGGTCGGCGCCAAGCTCCTCGAAGATGGCCCGGGTGAAGCCGTACCAGGTGGTCTCGCCGGCGTTGGTGCCGTGCAGCACGCGCTGCGCCGGCGGGGTGTCGCCGACGACGGCGTGCGCCAACTCCAGCAGCCCGGCGGCCAGGTCGGCCGACCAGGTCGGCGAGCCGCGCTGGTCGTCGACCACGGACAGCGTCTCCCGCTGCCCCTCCAGCTTGGCCATGGTCTTGACGAAGTTGCCGCCGGTCGCGCCGTACACCCACGCGGTGCGGACCACCCACGTCTGCTCGCCGGCCCCCAGCACTTCCTGCTCGCCGGCGAGCTTGCTCTTGCCGTACACCGACTTCGGCCCGGTCGGATCGCCCGGCTCGTACGGCCGCGTGCCATCGCCGGGGAACACGTAGTCGGTGGACACGTGCAGCATCGGCACGGCGTTGGCCACCGCCGCCTTGGCCAGCTGCCCGGCCCCGGTGGCGTTGATCGCGAACGCCCGGTCGGGCTCGCTCTCGGCGGCGTCCACGGCGGTGTGCGCGGAGGCGTTGACCAGCACCGGCCGCAGGCCGGCGTCGCGGGCGGCCAGCGCGAAGGACGACAGGGCGTCGTCGACCGCGCCGACATCGGTCACGTCGAGCTCGGCCGAGCCGGGGGCGTGCAGCAGCCCGACCCGGTCGGCCAGCGCGGCGAGATCGCTGCCCAGCTGGCCACGGCCGCCGGGCACCAGCAGTGCGAGACAGGTCACCGGGTCAGCCCGCCGACAGGGCGGCACGGGCCTTGAGCGGCTCCCACCAGTCGCGGTTCTCCTTGTACCAGGCCACAGTGTCGGCCAGGCCCTGCTCGAACGGCACCTGCGGGGCGTAGCCGAGCTCGGTGGAGATCTTGGTGATGTCCACCGAGTAGCGGCGGTCGTGGCCCTTGCGGTCGGCGACCTTCTCCACAAAGCTCCAGTCGCGGCCGGTGGCCTCGAGCAGCTTCTCGGTGAGCTCCTTGTTGGTCAGCTCGGTGCCGCCGCCGATGTTGTAGATCTCGCCCGGACGGCCCTTCTCGGCCACCAGCTGGATGCCACGGCAGTGGTCGTCGACGTGCAGCCAGTCGCGCACGTTGAGGCCGTCGCCGTACAGCGGGACCTTCTTGCCGTCGATCAGGTTGGTGACGAACAGCGGGATGACCTTCTCCGGGAAGTGGTAGGTCCCGTAGTTGTTGGAGCAGCGGGTGATGCACACCGGCAGGCCGTGGGTGCGGAAGTAGGAGCGGGCGATCAGGTCCGAGCCGGCCTTGGCCGCCGAGTACGGCGAGTTCGGCTCCAGCGGGAACGTCTCGGGCCAGGAGCCCTCGTCGATGGTCCCGTAGACCTCGTCGGTGGAGATGTGCACGAACTTGCCGACGCCGGCCTCCAGCGCCCCCTGCAACAGGGTCTGGGTGCCCAGCACGTTGGTCAGCACGAAGTCGGCCGAGCCCAGGATGGACCGGTCGACGTGCGACTCGGCCGCGAAGTGCACGACCAGGTCGGTGCCGGCCATGAGCTTGCCGACCAGCTCCGCGTCGCAGATGTCGCCGCGGACGAAGCGCAGTCGCGGGCTGTCGGCGACGGGGGCGAGGTTCGCCTCGTTGCCGGCGTAGGTCAGCTTGTCCAGCACGACGACCTCGGCGTCGGCGTAGGCCGGGTAGTGACCGCCGAGCACCTTGCGCACGTAGTTGGACCCGATGAAGCCGGCCCCGCCTGTGACCAGGATTCGCATGCCGACCACAGTACAAGGGGCCGTTCGAGGGGCATTACTAGGTACATCTCACGAGCTGAGAGTCTTTGCGTCTGCGACACATCCACCCGTACGTGGGCGGTTCACGGCGAGCCGACGCAGGTCCGGCTACTGTCGATCTCCGGCACTGGGGAGGGTCGGGATGCGCGAACCGGCTGGTAGATCTCGGGCGGCAGTGGCCGGCACGGTCACCGGCCGGGCGCTCGCCGCGCTGTTGTCGGCGGTCGTGCTCGCGACCAGCGGCTACGGCTGGGTCGAGATCAACAAGGTCCGCAACGGCATCACCACCACCGACGTGATCGAGAGCCACGCGGCGACGCCCGACACCACCCCCACCACCACGCCGGCGCCCGGCCTCGACGGGCCGCAGGACATCCTGGTCGTCGGCCTGGACAGCCGCACCGACGCCCAGGGCAACCCGCTGCCGCAGGCGGTGCTCGACCAGCTGCACGCCGGTTCCAACGACGGCGAGCTGAACACCGACACCATGATCCTGCTGCACATCCCGTCCGACGGCCGCAGCGCGGTGGCGATCTCCTTCCCCCGCGACTCGTACGTGCAGATCGCCGGCGGCTACGGCAAGCACAAGCTCAACTCCGCATACGCCTACGCCCGCAACGACGCGTACTCCACGCTGTCCGGGCAGGGCGTGAAAGGCACGGACCTGGAGCAGCAGGCCGCCGTCGCCGGCCGCAAGAACCTGATCAAGACCATCGAGAGCCTGACCGGCGGGGCCGTCACGATCAACCGGTACGCCGAGGTCAACCTGGCCAGCTTCTACGAGATCAGCCAGGCCATCGGCGGCGTGACCGTGTGCCTGAACCAGGCGGCCAAGGAGCCCAAGTCCGGCATCAACCTGCCGGCCGGGCAGCAGGTGATCAGCGGCGCGCAGGCGCTGGCCTTCGTCCGGCAGCGCTACGACCTGCCGCGCGGCGACCTGGACCGGATCGTGCGGCAGCAGGCGTTCCTGTCCGGCATGACGCAGAAGGTGCTCTCGGCCGACACGCTGACCAGCCCGTCCAAGCTGAACGCGCTGATCGACGCGATCAAGAAGTCGGTGGTGATCAGCTCCGGCTGGGACCTGCTGACGTTCATGCAGCAGTTGCAGGGCATCGCCGCCGGCAGCGTGCGCTTCGAGACCATTCCCACCGGGCAGAACGTGATGTCCGCGGAGGGGCAGTCGGTCACCCTGGTCGACCCGGACTCGGTGCGCGAGTTCGTCACCGGCCTGATCGGCCCGACCGGCCCCACCACCACCGGCCCCACCACGACCACCGGCGCCGCGACCCCCGGCAACGAACGGATCACCGTGGACATGCGGGACGGCTCGGGTGCGCCCAATCTCGGGGCGTCGGTGCAGGACGAGCTGGTCCGCGACGGTTTCGTGCGCGGCGAGAGCCTGACCATCGCCACCCAGCCCACCACCGCCGTGCACTACCGCCCCGGCTCGACCGCCCAGGCCGACAAGGTGGCCGCCGCGCTGGGCGGCAAGGTCGTCGCCGAGCCCGACGCCGCGGTGCCGGCCGGACACGTCCGGGTGTATCTGGGCCAGGACTACGCCGGGCCCGGCGCGCAGGGTTTCCGCATGGCTCCGCGGTACGTGATCCCGACAACGACCCCCACGAGCACGTCGATTACGGCCGGAGGCGTGCCCTGCGTCAATTAGGCTGACCGGATGGGCAGCCGTGGACGCAGATTCGCACTCGTGTGCGGCCGCGCGTCCGTCGCGCTGGCCTCCGCCCTGGTCATCGCCGCGACCGCCGTCGCCCGCAACGCGCACGACCAGGTGCAGCAGGCGATGACCACCACGCCGGTGCTGTCCCAGGTCGCCACCGCGCCCGACGCGCCGCCCAAGGACGACGGGGCCACCGACATCCTGCTGGTCGGCGACGACCGGCGGACCGACCTGAAGGGCAATCCGCTGCCCGCCTCGATCCTGCGCCAGCTGCGCACCGAGGCCAACGACGGCTTCAGCACCGACACGCTGATCCTGTTGCGGATCCCCAAGGACGGCGGCAAGAGCTACGCGGTGTCGATCCCCAGGGACACCGAGGTGCCGATCGCGGGCTACCGCACCGACAAGATCAACTCGGCCTACGGGGCGGTGAAGTACCTTACGGCGCAACGGTTGCGGGCCAACGGCGAACACGACAACACCAAGATCGAACAGGACTCCGACGCCGCCGGCCGGCAGGCGCTGGTGTCGAGCGTGCAGGCCCTGACCGGGCTGACCGTCGACCACTACGCCGAGGTCAGCCTGTACGGGTTCTACCTGCTCAGCCAGGCCATCGGCGGCGTGCCCGTGTGCCTGCTGCACGCGACCAGCGATCCCAACTCCGGGGCCAACTTCCGGTCCGGCCCGCAGACCGTGTCCGGCGGCAGCGCGCTGTCGTTCGTGCGGCAGCGGGACAACCTGCCGCACGGCGACCTGGACCGGATCGTGCGGCAGCAGGCGTTCCTGGCCGCCGCGGCCAAGAAGGTGCTGTCCGCCGGCACCCTGCTCGACCCCGACCGGCTGTCCGCGCTGGCCGCCGCCGTGCAGAAGTCGGTGGTGATCGACCAGGGCTGGGACGTGTTCAGCTTCGTGCAGCAGGCACAGAGCCTGACCGGCGGCAACGTCGAGTTCGTCACCATTCCGGTGGTCAACCCCAACGGCCGCAACGATCGCGGGCAGAGCATCGTGGTGGTCGACCCGGCCGCCGTGAAGACCTTCGTCGCCGGGCTGGCCGACTCGTCCGGCTTCACCGCGCACGGCCCGCTGCGGCTCAACGCCGCCGCCCCGGCGTCGGATCCGATCACCGTGAACGGGACCCGCTGCGTCAACTAGGCTCGGGCCTATGAGCGTCACCGCCCGCCTGTTCGCCCCGCTGCTGTCCGCCCCGGCCACGCCGCTGATCACGCACTACGACGACGCCGTCGGCAGCCGGATCGAGCTGTCCCGGGCCACCGTGGCCAACTGGGCCGCCAAGACCGCCAACTGGCTTCGGGACGAACTCGACGTCGAGGTCGGCAGCCCCGTTTCCGTTGCCCTGCCGGCACATTGGCAGACCCTCGGCGTGCTGCTCGGCGCTTGGTGGTGCGGAGCCCATGTGGTTGCCGATCCCGCTGGCGCCACCGTCGCCTTCATCGGCCCCGACGGCTCCGCCCCCGGCGCCGAGTCCGTCGCCGTGGTGGCGCTGGATCCCTTGGGGCGCGGCCTTTCCGGCGACGCTCCGGACGGCGGTCTCGACTACCTCGTCGAGTCCCGCATCTTCGGCGACGACTTCATCGCGTACGACCAGGTTCCCGGCGACGCCCCGGCCTTCCATGGCTCCACTGTGGACGATCTGATCGCCTTGGCCGCCTCTCGGGCCACCGCGCTGGGCATCGGCCCCAGCGATCGCGTTCTGTCCACTCTGGACTGGTCCACTCCCGACGGCCTCGCCGACGGCCTGCTCGCCGTGCTGTCGGCCGGGGCTTCCCTGGTGCAGTGCAGCAACCTCGATGTCGCCGCCCTGCCCAAGCGCCGGGAGTCCGAGCGCACCACGATCGAACTCCCCGCCCCGTAACAAGCATTCCCCAGCGGTTGCGGCCGTCAGGCCGCGACCGTCTGCCCCACCACGCCCTTTTCCTTGGCGCGGAACAGAACCCGGTCCAGGCTGTAGGCGCCGCCCGCGAACCCGGCCAGCAGTCCACCGGCCAGCAACGCCAGCTCCAGCTGCCCGCCCGTCGGGGCGATCAGCGGCGCCCCCAGCTTGGCGAACACGAACGCGCCCGCCATGTCGATCGCCATCAGCACGCCCACCACCGGCAGCCCGATGCCCACGATCAGCGCCGCGCCGCCCACCAGCTCCACCGTCGCCGCGAACACCGCCGACACTCCCGGCAACGGCACTCCCATCTGCGCGAAGCCCGCCGTCGCGCCGCCGATGCCGTAGTCGAAGAACTTCTGCCAGCCATGCATGATCATGATCACGCCGACCACCACGCGGGCCAGCAAGCCGGCGATGTTGCGCCCGTGTTCCACAGTGGACTCCCTACGAGTTGACGACCCCTCGCAGCCATGCCACCAGTGCCACCAACCCCCTTGCAACGTTCGGCCGATGACTCTGATGAACCTTCAAGGACGCGCTGAGTGAACACCGAGCCGTCCGCCGAGATCACCAGACGGCAAGGAGGTCGTCCGGGGTCACGACCGTCACCGGGCCGGCGCCACCACCGCTGCGGGACACCGCGAGCAGCGGCGTGCCGTCGTCCGCACCCGGCAGCTGCGACCGATGCACCACCAGCTTGGCCAGGTCGTGGACATCGAACGGCCGGTTCTCCAACCATTTGACGGAACCGACGCAGGTGATCCGCTTCGCGACCGGTTCGCGGTCCGCCCCCACGATGTCGATCTCCGGGTCGTTGTTTCGCGTCCAGTAGCCGCCGATCGCGGCGGTTGCCTCGGGCACGGGGCCGCCGACGGCGCGCCGGAGGCTCTCCCGGATGACCGGCTCGATCGCCCGGCCTCGCCACGACGTCCACGACCGCTGGATCCGGGCCAGGACCAGATCGCCCCGTCCACGTTCGATCTCCGGCAGGTGCGGACCGAGAAACGTGAGCCAGAAACGCAGGTAGGGATCGACAACGGTGTACCGGGTCTCCCTCGACGCATGCGTCGACAGCGGCGTGGCGGCGTCGACCATCCGTTTCGACGTCAGCAACTGGAGCGCACGGGCCAACGTGGCCTGCGGCATGTCGCCGGAGGCCCGCGCGATCAGCGTGAAGGTCCGTTCGCCCGAACCGATCGCACCGAGCACCCGGCGGGCATTGGCCTCGGACGGGAACTCCGCGGCCAGCGACCGTTCGCCGCTGACGAGTAAAGCGGAGGTCGGATCGCCCACCGTCTCGGAGAGGTAGTCCCACACCGATCCGCCGCGCGGCCACTCGTCAAGCACCAGCGGAAGACCGCCCGACACGAGGTACGCGTCGAACGCCTCCGCGGCGGGAAGCTCCAGCATCGTCGCGACGTCGGCCGGGCTGAGCGGCGGCACCACCATCTCGGTGGCGCGCTGGTGGAACGGTCGCCCGTAGTCGTTGAGCGCCTCCATCATGGCCAGGTCCGAACCGATGCACAGCAGCAGCACCGGGTGTCGCGACAACTCGCGGTCGAACAGCTTCTGCAGCGTGCCTTCGAAGCCCGGGTCGCGCGCGATGAGATACGGCATCTCGTCGAGCACGACGACGCTCGGCTGGTCATCGGGCAGGGCAGTGGCCAGCAGCCGCAGCGCCGCGTCCCACGTCCGCGGCGTCTGGGCGTCGAAGACCGACGCACCCGGCAGATCCGACGCCGCGCCGGCGGCCGTGAACAGCTCCAGATCGATGTCGACCGACGGCTGCGCCGATGCGGTGAAGAACAGGGAAGGCACACCCGCTCGTTCGATGAACTCCTCGGCGAGCCGCGACTTGCCGACCCGCCGGCGGCCGCGCATCAACACGGCACGGCCGGGACGTCCCGCACGACCGCCCTCGGCGGTCCGACGCAGCATGCGGTCGAGCTGCTTCAGCTCTCGATCGCGGCCGACAAAACCGTCCACAACACCACCAAGGCTCTCACCAACGAGACTCTCACCGATGAGAGTATCACCAATGAGAGTCTTCCGGGCGGCATCGGACAGGGCGACGCCCGCCTCGGTCGTCCGGGACCGGGGCGGGCGCCACGCGAGGGACGGGTCAGCCGCGCAGGAGGGCGCGGGACATGACGACGCGCTGGATCTGGTTGGTGCCCTCGTAGATCTGGGTGATCTTGGCGTCGCGCATCATGCGCTCGACGGGGAAGTCACGGGTGTAGCCGGCGCCGCCGAACAGCTGGACGGCGTCGGTGGTGACCTCCATGGCGACGTCGGAGGCGTAGCACTTGGCCGCGGCGGTGATGAAGCCGATGTTGGCCTCGCCCCGCTCGGCCTTGGCGGCGGCGACGTAGACCATGTGGCGGGCGGCCTCGATCTTCATGGCCATGTCGGCCAGCATGAACTGCACGCCCTGGAAGTCGGCGATGGCCTTGCCGAACTGCTTGCGCTCCTTGACGTACCCGATGGCGGCCTCGAGCGCCCCCTGGGCGATGCCCACGGCCTGGGCCCCGATGGTGGGCCGGGTGTGGTCGAGGGTCCGCAGCGCGGTCTTGAGGCCGGTGCCGGGCTCGCCGATGATCCGGTCGGCGGGAATGGCGCAGTCCTCGAAGTAGATCTCCCGCGTGGGCGAGCCCTTGATGCCGAGCTTGCGCTCCTTGGTCCCGACCGAGAAGCCGGGGTCGTCCTTGTGCACGACGAACGCGGAGATGCCGTTGGACGGCTTGGCGGCGTCGGGGTCGGTCACGGCCATGACCGTGTACCAGGTCGACTCGCCGGCGTTGGTGATCCAGCACTTGGTGCCGTTGAGCACCCAGTGGTCGCCGTCCAGCCGGGCCCGCGTCTTCATGGACGCGGTGTCGCTGCCGGCCTCCCGCTCGCTCAGGGCGTAGGAGGCCATCGCCTCGCCGCTGGCGATGGAGGGCAGCACCTGGCGCTTGAGCTCGTCGGAGGCGGCCAGGATGATCGGCATGGTGCCCAGCTTGTTCACGGCCGGGATCAGCGAGGACGAGGCGCAGACCCGCGCGACCTCCTCGATGACGATGCAGGTGGCGACCGAGTCAGCCCCCTGCCCGTCGTACTCCTCGGGCACGTGCACGGCCGCGAAGCCGGACTTGACCAGCGCGTCCAGGGCCTCGCGGGGGAACCGCTCGTTGTCGTCGACCTCGGCCGCGAACGGCGCGATCTCCTTGTCCGCCAGGGCCCGAATCGCCTGTCGCAGCTCCTCGTGCTCCTCGGCCAACTGGTAGGTGCCGAAGTCCGGGTTCACCGCACGCCTCCTGTTACCAACGAGTAGCAACGTTGCTGACCGGCATGTTAGCGGTCATTCACCTAGCTGCGCCTGTGCCTTGCGTCGCAGCGCGTCGTCCTTCTCCAGCACGAGCTGCTCCAGGGCGGCCTGGAAGGCGGCCATCCGGGCCTGGAGCGCGGGATCGCCGGCGGCCAGGATCCGCACCGCGAGCAGCCCGGCGTTGCGCGCCCCGCCCACCGACACGGTGGCCACGGGCACGCCGGCCGGCATCTGCACGATGGACAGCAGCGAATCCATCCCATCGAGGTACTTCAGCGGCACCGGCACGCCGATCACCGGCAGCACGGTGGCCGAGGCGACCATGCCGGGCAGGTGGGCGGCCCCGCCGGCGCCGGCGATGATCACCTGGAGGCCACGCCCGGCGGCGTCGCGGGCGTAGTCGAGCATGCGCTGCGGCGTCCGGTGCGCGGACACGACGCTGACCTCGTAGGGCACGTCGAACTCGGCCAGCGCCTGCGTGGCGGCCTCCATGACGGGCCAGTCCGAGTCGCTGCCCATGATCACGCCAACCAGCGCCACCGCTACCTACCTCCGTGGATGTCGTACCCGTCGGCCCACTCGGCCTCGGCCAGCCAGCCGGCGGCCAGCGTGGCCCGCCGCCGGCACTCGGTCATGTCGTCGCCGAGCACGGTCACGTGCCCGACCTTGCGGCCCGGCCGCTCGGCCTTGCCGTACAGGTGCACGTGGACGTCCCGGAACCGGGCGAACAGGTGGTGCAGCCGCTCGTCGACGCCCATCTTGGGGGTGGCGGCCGCGCCGAGCACGTTGGCCATCACCACGGCCGGGGCGACGTTGTCGGTGGCGCCGAGCGGGTAGTCCAGCACGGCCCGCAGGTGCTGCTCGAACTGCGAGGTCCGCGCGCCCTCGATGGTCCAGTGCCCGGAGTTGTGCGGGCGCATCGCCAGCTCGTTGACGATCACGCCGTCCCTGGTGTCGAACAGCTCGACGGCCAGCAGGCCGACCACGCCGAGCGCGTCGGCGACCCGCAGCGCCAGCTCCTGGGCGGCCTCGGCCTCCTCGACCGGCACGTCCGGCGCGGGGGCGAGCACCTCGACGCAGATGCCGTCGGACTGCACGGTCTGCACCAGCGGCCAGCTCGCGCCCTGCCCGAACGGGGAGCGGGCGACCAGCGCGGCCAGCTCGCGGCGCATCGGCACGCACTGCTCCACCAGCAGCGGCGTGCCGGCCTCCAACAGCTCCGGCACCACGTTGTGGGCGCTCTGCGGCTGGTTGAGCATCCACACGCCGCGGCCGTCGTAGCCGCCGCGGGCGGCCTTGAGCACGCACGGCCAGCCGTGCGCCGCGCCGAAGGCCAGCACGTCGCCGACCGCCTTGACCTCGGCGAACGGCGGGATCGGCAGCTCCAGCTCGGCCAGCTTGCGGCGCATCACCAGCTTGTCCTGGGCGTGCACCAGCGCGTCCGGCCCCGGGAACACCTTCACGCCCTCGGCGACCAGGGTGCGCAGGTGCTCGGTCGGCACGTGCTCGTGGTCGAAGGTGAGCACGTCGCAGCCGGCGGCGAAATCGCGCAGCGCCTGGAGGTCGGTGTGATGGCCGAGCACGACGTCCGGGGTGACCAGCGGCGCCGGCTCGTCGGCTGTGACCGAGAGCACACGCAGCGCCTGGCCGAGCGGTATCGCGGCTTGGTGCGTCATCCTGGCGAGCTGGCCGCCGCCCACCATGCCGACGACGGGGAGACCGGTGCGAGAGTCCACGGTTGGGTCAGCCTACCGGGTCGCCCGCCGCATCAGCGCCCAGGCCGCCGCAGCGCACGCCGCGGTCAGCACCGCATAGGTGGTCACCTCCAGCCACTGGAACGTCGCCAGCCGCTCGATCGGCTGGTAGAGCAGGTCTTTGCCGGGGAATGCGGCGTTCAGGTAGTACGCCCCGGGCGGCAGCGGCACCTCGTGGTCGACGCCGGCCACCGTCAGTCGCAGCGGCGGCAGCCACTGCAGCACGGTCCCGGCGACGAGGAACCGGACGGCCGCGAACACCAGCAGCGTGGCGCCCATCGCCAGCACGACCCGCCGCATGGCCATGCCGACGGCCAGCCCCAGGGCGAACCCGAACAGCGTGTACAACACCTGCGTCGGCGGCCACAGCTCCAGGGCGCGGTAGTCGGTCATGCCGAACGTGCCGCCCGGGCTGACCTTCATCTCCTCGACCAACTGCCAGCTGGGGACGGCGAGCGCGACCGACAGCATCACCGCCGCAGCGCCGAGCAGCGCGACTTTGCCGACCAGCCAACGCATCGGCGTCACGTCCTGCGACCACGCCAGCAGGTAGGTGCGCTGCTCGTACTCGCGAGCCAGCAACGGCGCCGCCCAGAACACCGCGACCAGTCCCCCCAACAGCGGCTGCCCGAGGTAGAGCAGGGCGTACACCCACCTCAGCCGGTCACCCATGGCGCCGGCCACGCCGAGCCAGCAGTCCAACGCGGAGCAGGCGGCGTTCAGCTCAAGCACGCCCTGCCACATCCACAGCATCAGCGCGCCGACGACCGCGGTCACCGCCGCCGTGCCGAGCAGCGCGGCACGGTGTTGCCGCCAGGTGATCCAGAACATCAGGACGCCGTCCTTCCGCGCAGCAGCAGCCAGGCCGCGGCGAACACCACCGCCGCCAGCGCGACGTAGATGCCGAGCTCCAACAACCGCACCACCGGAATCTGGTCCGCCGGTTCGATGTCCAGGAACCGGTGCGCGACACCGAGGGCCGGGCACAGTTGCTTGCTGGCCAGGCAGTTGCTCGGCAACTCCTGCATGGGCAACACGTTGCCGGCCTGATCCAGGAAGCCGGAGCCGGCCCCGATCGATCCCGGCGGCGACGGCGTGTCGTCGAGCAGCCGCACCGGCGGCACCAGATGGGGGCGGACGAACACGGCGAGCACGAAGCGCAGAACCACATAGCCGGCGAGCGTGATTCCCATGGCCAGCACCGAATTCCGCACCAGAACGCCGACAAGCACGCCGATGCCGAACCCGGCGATCACGGTGACCAGTTGGAGCGGCAGCCACAGGTCGTAGTCGTACGGGCCGACCGCGGGCGTCGGTTGCATCGTGCTCAACATCTTGGTCTGCACCAGGTTCGCGGTCAGGTTCACCGCGACGGTCAGGACAACCAGCGGCGCCAGCAGATGCGCGACCCGGGCCGCGAGCCAGCGCGTGGCCGTGCGTTCCCGCGACCACACCAACAGATACGTGCGTTGCTCGTATTCGCGGGCAACCGTTGGCGCACCCCAGAAAACCGCCACCGCGGTGGCGAACGCGGGCGGCCCCCACTCCAACAGCGTCCTCGCGGCGCCCATGGAGCCGGGATCGCGCATGTTGAGCAGCAGCGCCACCAACGCGAACACCGCGACCAGCGCCGCCACACCGAGCAGCGCGCTGCGCTCGATGCGCCACGTCAACCAGGTCACACCGCCACCGCCCGACTGTTCTCCAACGTGGCCAACACCAGGTCCTCCAACGTGACCGGACGGGAGGTCCACGGTTCGCTCACCGGTTCCGCCGCGCGAACCAGGAACGTGGACTGACTCCCGGCATGGCTCGCGTGCACCACTTCACCGGGCACCGGCGGCTGCTCCGAGCGCGGGCCGGCGTAGTTGCGGTGCTCGGCCAGCATCTCGTCCACGTCACCGGACAGCACCAGCCGACCGTCGGCGAGCAGCAACAGGTGGTCGGCGACGCCGCCGAGCTCGGCCACCACGTGAGTGGACAGCAGCACGGCCATCTCGGTGTCCACGACCGCGGCCAGCAGCTCTTTGATCACCTCGCGGCGGGCCAACGGATCCAGGTTGGACAGCGGCTCGTCCAGCAGCAGCACCGAGGGCCGGGAACCGATCGCCACCGCGAACGACACCTGGGCCTGCTGCCCGCCGGACAGCTTGCCGCACGTGCGCTCCAGCGGAATGTCGAAGCGGGCCAACCAGTCCAGGGCACGCTGCTGGTCCCAGACCCGGTTCAGCTTCGAGCCCATGGTCAGCATGTCCCGCACGCTGAACTGCCGGTACAGCGGCTTGTCCTGGGCCACGAAGGCGATCCGGCTGTCGGGGCCGGGCAGCCGCACACTCCCCTCGGTCGGCGGCAGCACGCCGGCGAGCACGCTGAGCAGCGTGGTCTTGCCGGCGCCGTTCATGCCGACGAGTGCGGACACCCGGCCCACCGGCAGCTCGAACGAGCAGTCGCGCAGCGCGGTCTTGCGGCCGTAGCGCTTGCCGAGCCCCTGCACGGCGAGCGCGATCCCCTCAGTCACTGCTTTTCTCCCCCTCCAGTGCGGTGTTCAGCAGGGCGTAGACGTCCTCGTCCTCCAGCCCTGCCGCCCGGGCGCCGGCCAGCCACGTGACCAGCTCGTCGTAGAGCCGGCCGAGGGCCTCGCGGTCGCCGGTGCCCAGGCCCGCCTTCACGAACGTGCCCGCCCCCTGCCGGGCCTCGACCAGTCCGGCGAACTCCAGCTCGCGGTAGGCCTTCAGCACGGTGTTCGGGTTGACGCCGCTCGTCGCGACCACCTCGCGCACCGTCGGCAGCCGATCGCCCGGCGTCAGCCAGCCCAGTCTCAGCGCCTCGCGCACCTGCTGGGCGAGCTGGAGATAAGCCGGCACGCCGCTGCCCCGGTCCACCCGGAACTCGACCACCTGACCGCCCCCTCGACCGATATTGTGTCACTCAAGTAAGACACTAGCACAGTGACACAATCGGGCAACGAGTCGGCAGTGGCATGGGGGAAGGGTGCTGGGGAACGGCCGCCGACCGCGGAGAGCGCGAGGCCCCGCCGGTGCTTCGCCCGGTTGCTGGATTTCGCCCGCCGCCACCCGACGCAACCACCCACCCAAGCCCGATGCGGCGGGCTAAATCCAGCAAGGGCGAGGCACCGGCTACCCGGGGGCCGAGCCCCGCGCGGAACGCGCGGCAAAACACAGCGCCATAAATACAGGGCCACGCAGCCGGACGTGACAGGGACGAGACGCCCGGCCGCGCGGGGGTCTCAGCCGCCCAGGTGGGCGAGCAGCTCACAGGCCTCGAGATGGCACTCCGGCAGCATCTCCGGCCACACGGTCGGCGTGCCGACCTCGTGCAGGTGGGGGTCGACGGTCAGCCGGCGGGCGAGTAACCAGCGGACTCTGGCCAGGCGGCCCTTGATCCGTTCGTCACGGCGAGCCAGCACCCCGGCCATCGACGGGCCGATCAGCGAGACGGTCTCGCCGCCCGGGAACACCTCGCGCAGCACCTGCGCCACCAGCACCATCGCCACGGACCGGGTCCAGCCCTCGACGGCGGACAGGTCGAGGCCGACCAGGCACAGCACGTGGTCGTCGGCGGCCTCGTCGCGATACACCTCGCCGAGCCGGGTGCGCAGGTAGCAGGTGGTAGTCATGCCGGTCATGGCGTCCACCGCCTCGCGCGTGCCGAGCTGGTCGGCGGCGGCGTCAGCCCAGCCGAGCGCGGTGGCCCGCATCAGCTTGGACGGAGTGGCGTCGGGGTCGGCGGAGACCAGCGCCTCCCCGGAGGTGAGCACGGCGTGCAGCGCGGCGAGGTCGAGCAGTGTCTCGTCCAGTCCGGCGCCGGCGGCCGCACGGGCCCGGCCGAGCGCCGGCGCCACCTTGGCCAGGTCGGCCCCGGTGACCACCGCCGCGCACACCTCGTCGACCTCGGCCAACGCCCAGTCGCTGGGGAACGGCCACCCGGACGCCAGGCTCGCGGAGCGCCACCGGGCCCGCAGTGTGCACAGCGCGTCACGGTGATCGTCTCGGCCGATCAGTGACGAGACAGCATCGTGCGCAACCACTCGCCGCGCTCCTCTCTACTCCGGACGGGTCGTGTCCCGACCCGATGTTGTGACGGCGTGCGAACACGGGTATGACGCCGTTCCGCTCACCCGAACTGGTTCCCGGCGTGACGTCGGGCACGGTGTTCCGTCAGACTGTGTGCCCTCAGCAGGGATGGAAGGGGGGACCGGTGGCGACAGCTCCTCTGGATGCGCCTGGTCCCAGCGACGCGGAGCTGATCGACTCGGTCAGGGGCGGGGACACGGCCGCCTACGGCTCGCTGTACGAGCGGCACGTCGGCGCGGCGTACAACCTGGCGCGACAGTTGACCCGGTCCACGGCCGAGGCGGACGACCTGGTCGCCGAGGCGTTCGCCAAGGTGCTCGACACGCTGCGCGACGGCCGCGGCCCGGACTCGGCGTTCCGCGCCTACCTGCTGACCGCGCTGCGGCACACCGCGTACGACAAGACGCGCCGTGACCGCAAGCTGGAGCTGGCCGAGGACGTCACCGAGGTCGCCAGTCCCGAAGCCATCAGCGTGCAGTTCAGCGACACCGCCGTGTCCGGGCTGGAGCGCTCGCTCGCCGCGAAGGCGTTCGCCCGGCTGCCCGAACGCTGGCAGGCGGTGCTGTGGCACACCGAGATCGAGGGCATGTCCCCCGCGGACGTCGCTCCGATCCTGGGGCTGACCGCGAACGGCGTGTCGGCGCTGGCGTACCGGGCCCGCGAGGGCCTGCGGCAGGCATACCTCCAGGTCCACCTCGCGGAGAGCACCGCCGACCGCTGCCGCGCCACGGTCGACCGGCTGGGCGCGTGGACGCGTGGCGGCCTGTCGAAGCGTGAGACGGCGCAGGTCGAGACCCACCTGGACGAGTGCGAGCGGTGCCGTGCGCTGGCCGCCGAGCTCGCCGACGTGAACGGTGCGCTGCGCGCCGTCGTCGCCCCGCTGGTGCTCGGCATCGGCGCTGCCGGCTACCTCGCCACCATCGGCGCCTCCACCGCGAAGGCGGCCACCGTCCTCGCCGCCGGCAGCGCCGCCGGGGCCGCGGGTGGTGCGGCCGGCGCTGCGAGTTCCGTGCCGCGGCAGATGATCGGCGTCGGCGCTTCCGCCGCCGCCCTGGCCGTGGTCGTCGCGCTCGCGTTGACGGCCGGGCAGACCAAGCCCGTCACCGCCACCGCCGCGCCGCCACCGCCTCCTCCCCCGGCCACGACAGCGCCCGCGACGCCGAGCACGCCCACGCAGACCCCGACTCCGACCACGACGCCGACGACTCCAACCACCACGAGCCCTTCGTCGCCGCCCCCGGCCGCGCCACCGCCACCGACCACGACGACAACCACCACCACCGCGCCGAAGGCGGACCTCGTCCCCTCGGTGCCGGGGCAGCCGATCAGCCTCGTGCCCGGCGGGCCGGCTGTAGAGCTGCCGGTGACCGTGACCAACAACGGCAACGGCACGTCCGAGCCGGTGACCGCCATGCTGAACCTGCCCGCGGGCGTCACCGCCGCCCCCGGTGGCACGCAGTCGTTCGCCCAACGGGACCTGCTCGCCGCCGACGACAAGCAGACCATCAGCTGCACCGGCGGCACCGGCACCATCAGCTGCACCACCGGCATCGGGCTGGCGCCGGCCGAGTCCGTCACCTTCCGGTTCGAGCTGAGCGCCGGGCCGGACGCCACCGGCGGCCAGATCACCGGCTCCATCGTGGCCGGCGGCGGCATGGCCATCCAGCTGACCAGCGTCGACGTGCAGGTGCGGCAGATCGACGACCTCGACCTGAGCGCCCAGGTCTGGCGGCACGACTACTGGACGCCGCGGGTCGACGTGTCGGTCACCAACCGGAGCACGCACGCCGGCGCCGCCACCGTGACCGTGAACGCGCCGCGCGACGGCTGGCTGTTCACGCTCGCGCCGTGCCAGCAGGACGGCGAGCAGATCAACTGCAAGTTCGACCTGGACCGGGGGCAGACCGTCCGGTTCGGCGTGTGGGTGTTCCGCTGGCACCACCGTGACGACGCCCTGACCGTCGCCGCCTCGCTGGGCAGCGCCCACAAGGTGATCGACGTGCCGCTGGACTGCGACCCCGGCACCGGCGAGCTGCCGCCGATGCCGCTGCCGGGCGTGCCGGTGACCACGCCGACCACCACCCTGCCGACGATCCCGTCGACCACGACGTCCACCACGCCCCCGCCGACGACGAAGTCGGAGCCGCCGGCACGGACCACGACTCCCGAGCCGCCGGCCCGCACCACCACCGAGCCTCCGCCGCCCGTCGAGACCCCGACCACAACCACGCCTGCGCCGACGACGACCACGAGCCCGCCGTCAAGCACGCCTCCGCCCGGCCCCAGCGATCCCGGCGGCGGGCTGTGCCTACCACTGCTCGACCCCCGCTGGCCGTTCTGCTGAGTTTTGGCGCCGCCAACACAAGAGAGCGCGAGGCCCCGCCGGTGCTTCGCCCGGTTGCTGGATTTCGTCCGCCGCCACCTGACGCAACCACCCACCCGAGCCGATGCGGCGGGCTAAATCCAGCAAGGGCGAGGCACCGGCTACCCGGGGGCCGAGCCGCGACGCCGAAGGCGGCGCCACAAGCACAGCGACAGCCAGCCCAAACGGTGTCAATCGGGCACTGTGGGTGACCGGATGAACCCTCTCAGGCGGCGGTCCGTAGACTGCCGGAGTGTCGAGCGTTGTGCGGTACGTGTTCAAGCTCTTCCCGGCGCCTCTGCGCGCGTTGGTCATCAAGCACCGCGAACTGGTGCGTTTCGCGGTCGTCGGCGGCACCACCTTCGTGATCACGAACGTGGTCTGGTTCGGTCTGAAGCTGACCGTGCTCGACACCAAGCCGATCACCGCCCAGGCCATCGGCATCGTCGTGGCCACCATCGTGTCCTACGTACTCAGCCGCGAGTGGTCGTTCCAGACCCGCGGCGGCCGTGAGGGACATCACGAGGCCGCCCTGTTCTTCCTGGTCAGCGCCATCTGCGTGGGCATCAACCTGCTGCCGACGCTGGTCTCGCGCTACCTGTTCGGGCTTCAGGTGCCCGCGGTCAGCATGCCCGTGCAGGAACTGTCCGACTTCTTCTTCGGCTCCATCGTCGGCACCCTGATCGCCATGGTGTTCCGCTGGTGGGCGCTGAAGAAGTTCGTGTTCCCGGCCGCCGACGTGCGGCCCGAGCGGTCCGGCAGCGTCGCCCGGCTGCACGCCGTCAAGGACGACGAGAACGGGCAGTCGTCGCAGGTCGCTTGACCCGGCCGGACGGACACCTGGGGTTTTCCTCCCTACACTCGGCGGAGTGTCCGTAGGCGAGAACCTCATCAGGCGCGTGCCGGAGCCGTTCCGGTCGTTCGCGCTCAAGCACCGCGAGCTGGTGAAGTTCGCCGTTGTCGGCGGGACGTGCTTCGTCATCGACACGGTGATCTTCCTGGGGCTCAAGACCACGGTCCTGGCGACCCACCCGGTCACCGCCAAGATCATCGCGACCCTCATCGCCACCATCGTGTCGTACATCCTCAACCGCGAGTGGTCCTTCCGCACCCGCGGCGGCCGCGAACGCCCCCACGAGGCCGCCCTGTTCTTCCTGGTCAGCGGCATCGGCGTGGCCCTCAACTCGGTGCCCCTGTGGGTCTCCCGCTACGTGCTCCTGCTCGACCACAACCACCTCAGCCCCTTCGGCGTCCAGGTCGCCGACTTCATCAGCGCCCAGATCGTCGGCACCCTGCTCGCCATGGCCTTCCGCTGGTGGGCCTTCAAGCGCTTCGTGTTCCCCGACCCCAACGCCCGCCCCCGCCTCGTCAAGGACTGATCAGGGCGGAAGTGGTACTTTGCCGATCAGAGCCCGACGCCGCGGGCGCCGAGCGAGACGCAGGGCCAGGTGACCTGGGGCATACCGGGAGCCTGGCCCTACGCATGTCCACAGTCGGCATCACCAGCCCGCCGGCACTCGAGCCACTGCCGCCTCGCGGTGTGCCGGGCTGGCAGCTTCGGGGTGGTACCTTGGTGTCGGGAGTTCGGTGCCGCGGGTGCCGAGCGAGACGCAGGGCCAGGTGACCTGGGGCAGACCGGGAGCCTGGCTCTACGCATGTCCGCAGCCGGTGTCGATGGCGATCTCACAGAGACAGTCCTCCAGGAGCGCCCGTGGTGCGCGCACGCCGAGGCGATGGCTCCGCACCGCGCCGGCCACCAGGTCCGCCGCCCACAGCAACGGCTCCTTGACGGCGAACTCGTGCTCGATCCGGAAGTCGGCGGACGCCGGCAGGGCGTACCGAGCGCCGGCCACCGTCCGGACGTCCCGGCGATTGAGCTCACGCTCGCGTGCCTCCATCAACAGCCGGCCGACGCCCAGACCGTGCAGCTCGACGACCATCCGCGTCAGGCACGCGGCGCGAGCACGCTCCTGCCGCCGCTGTGGAACCGGCGTGCCGACCGTAACCATATGGAAGCCCTCCACCGAGGCCAGGCGCTTGGCCGAGTCCTCCTGCTGCCTCGGGTCCATCTCGTTCCAGTGCAGCTTGTGGACCCGGCGACTGCCGCGCAGGTCCAGCATGAGCTCGCGCACTTCCTCGTGGATGGCGGGCGGGAAGACGGCGGCGGCGAGCACGTAGAAGCCGCGGACGGGGTCCTCCTGGAAGGACTCGTCCGCGAACGCCGTGAGCGCTACAGCCACCAGATGAGGCTAAACGGACCAGCTGACAGCATCTTTCGGGCCAATCCGCTCAAGCCCGGCCCGAGACCGACATTCGGTCTGTCCGAGCGCGGGGGTCAGCCGGTGATGCCGCGGCAGGGGCGGGTGCGCAGGTCGTTGACGTAGTCGTCGGGGGCGCCGGCGGCTTCGGCGGCGTCGGCGACGACGCCGAGGTAGCGGGCGGAGGGCAGACCGCCCTCGTAGGCGTCGAGCACGTAGAGCCAGGCCACGACGGTGCCCTCGAGGGTCTGGGCCCGGAGCCTGATCTTCTTGTAGAGGCCGAGGGATCCCTCCCAGCGGTCCAGCCTGGCCTCGTCACGGGGGCTGACGTCGTACAGCACGACGAAGACCTGGGAGTCGGGCTCCTCGACGATAGTCGCGAGCGAACCCTCCCAGCCGAGGTCCTCGCCGCCGAAGGACAGGCGCCAACCGGCGAGCCACCCGGTCCCCGCCATCGGGGAGTGCGGGGCTCGCTCCATCATCTGGTTCGGATCCATGTTGGACCCGTACGCGGCGTAGAGCGGCACGACCGACAGCCTAGCGACCGATGTGATCAGGGGTCGGGACGCCGAGCGCTCGGCGCGTGAGGATGTAAGTTCTAGACGCCCGCGCACAGGTGTAATGGGAGGATCCCCGGTGACCCGGATCGTGATCATGGGCGGTGGCCCGGCCGGCTACGAGGCGGCGCTGGTCGCCGCGCCGCACGGGGCCGACGTGACCGTGGTCGAGCGGGACGGCCTCGGTGGCGCCTGCGTGCTCTACGACTGCGTCCCGTCCAAGACCTACATCGCGTCGGCCGGCGCCCGCTCGGCCTTCCGCAACGCCGGTGAGCTGGGCATTCGCACCGACAACTCGGACGCGGCGGTGGACGTGCCGGTGGTGCACGGGCGGGTGAAGGGCCTGGCCCTTGCCCAGTCGGCGGACGTGCGGGCCAAGCTCCAGCGCGAGGGTGTGCGCATCATCACCGGCACCGCCCGGTTCTGCGACGACGCGCCCGGCCTGGCCCAGCACCGTGTCGTCGCCCACACCGCGGACGGCGGCTCGGAGGTGCTGCCGGCCGACGTCGTGTTGATCGCCACCGGCGCCACGCCCCGGGTGCTGCCGGGCGCGGTGCCCGACGGCGAGCGCATCCTGGACTGGCGGCAGATCTACGACCTCACCGAGCTGCCCGAGCACCTGATCGTGATCGGCTCCGGCGTCACCGGGGCCGAGTTCGCCTCGGCCTACACCGAGATCGGCGTCAAGGTCACGCTGGTGTCCAGCCGGGACCGGGTGCTGCCGCACGAGGACGCCGACGCGGCCGCGGTGCTGGAGGACGTGTTCACCGAGCGGGGCAGCGAGATGGCCAAGCACGCCCGCGCCGACCGGGTGGAGCGCACCGAGAAGGGCGTGAAGGTCTACCTGGAGGACGGTCGCACGGTCGAGGGAAGCCACGCCCTGATGACCGTCGGCTCGGTGCCCAACACCTCCGACATCGGCCTGGACCGGCTCGGCATCGAGCCGGCCAAGGGCGGCTTCATCCCGGTGGACCGGGTGTCCCGCACCTCGGTCAGCGGCGTCTACGCGGCCGGCGACTGCACCGGCGTGCTGATGCTGGCCTCGGTGGCCGCCATGCAGGGCCGTATCGCGATGTGGCACGCGCTCGGCGAGGGCGTGCAGCCGATCCGGCTGAAGACGGTGGCTGCGAACGTGTTCACCAACCCGGAGATCGCCACGGTCGGCATCAGCCAGCAGGCCATCGACTCCGGGGAGGTGCCGGCCCGCACGATCATGCTGCCGCTGGCCACCAACCCGCGGGCCAAGATGGAGGGCCTGCGCCGCGGCTTCGTGAAGCTGTTCTGCCGCCCGGCCACCGGCGTGGTCATCGGCGGCGTCGTGGTGGCCCCGTCGGCCAGCGAGCTGATCCTGCCGATCGCGCTGGCCGTGCAGAACCAGCTCACCGTCGAGCACCTGGCCCACACGTTCTCGGTGTACCCGTCGCTGTCCGGTTCGATCACCGACGCGGGCCGCCAGCTGATGCGGCACGACGACCTGGACTGAGCGAAACGCACGTCCCCCCGAAAAGGTTGCCCCAGGTCAGGCGCAACTCTGCCCGATCGAGCGACGTCTTGTTGTCGTTAGAATCGGAAATCACGGGGGGAACCCAACAATGCTCGCCAAAACCATCGTCGGCGGCGCCATCGCCGCCACCGCCGTGCTCGCCGCCGCGCCCATGGCGTTGGCCGCCGACTACACGGTGACGCAGCTCAACGACGGCGCCACGCTGAACGTCTACCAGCTCACCGGGACGAACCGGGCCTACGGCAACTGCGCCGGCCACGGCACGTTCGAGTCGTCCGCGCTGGACTTCAGCGACTACTCCTACAACCAGTCGAACCACTTCTACATCACCCAGGCGGCCACCGCGACGCTGAAGCCCGGGGTCGGGCCCGGCACCTACACGCTGTCGGTGGCCTGCGACGGCAGAGGCACCGGCTCGGTCAGCTTCACGGTGCCGGACACGACGACCGCGCCACCGACCACCACGCCGGCCCCGCCGGCCGGGCAGAACCAGCTGTCCGTGCAGCTCAACGCCGACACCGCCGCGCTGCCGGGTCGCATGAACGTGTACCAGTTCAAGGAAGGCAACACCGCCTTCGGCTACTGCCCCGGTGACAAGGGCGTGTTCTCCTCGCCGGCGCTGACGTTCAGCGGCTACACCTACGGCGTCGACACCAACCACGTCACGTCGAACGTCTTCGCCAAGGCGACGCTGAAGCCGGGCATCGTCGCCGGGGCCTACAAGCTGACGATGACCTGCGGAAAGCAGTCGATCAGCACCACCTTCAAGGTGCCGAGCCAGCAGGTGACCAAGAAGCCGGTCGGCGCTCCGCAGACCGGTGGCGGCGCCACCGCGACCGTCTTCGAGTGATCGGTCCGAAGAACTTCGACGACCCGGGCAACCTCATCGCCGGCGGTTTACGTCTCCTCGGCGATGGGCACGCCCATCAGCGGTCGCGCCGTCGCGGCTTTCGTTTTGCAGGGGTGCACGAAATCCACGGCGGCGCGACCAACACCCGGAGCGCCAGATGAAGAAGTTCCTCGTCGGCCTGGTGCTGGCCGCGGGCCTGCTGACGGCGGCCTGCGGCAGCCAGCAGCCGCCGGCCCCGGCGCCGGCCGCGGCCACCGCGCCGACCACCACCGCCACCACGTCCCAGAGTCCAGCGCTGCCAGCGTCCACGCCGGTGTCGGTGGACATCCCCAAGATCGGCGCGCACTCGTCGCTGGCGCCGCTGGGCCTCAACGCCGACCAGACCATCGAGGTGCCGCCGGTCAGCACGCCGATGCAGGCCGGCTGGTACAAGGAGGGCCCCACGCCCGGCGAGATCGGGCCGGCGGTCATCCTCGGCCACGTCGACGGCAACAAGCAGGCCGGCATCTTCTTCCGGCTGCACGAGCTGGCCGCCGGCGACAAGATCTCGGTCGCCCGCCAGGACGGCCACACCGCGACGTTCACCGTGCAGAAGGTCGAGCTGGACCGCAAGGACAGCTTCCCGACCGACGCTGTCTACGGCGACACCACCACCGCCGACCTGCGGGTCATCACCTGCGGCGGCGCGTTCGACGCCAAGGCCCACAGCTACGTGGACAACGTGATCGTGTTCGCCACGCTGGACAGGGTGTGAGGGACCGGAGCCGGCCCCTCACACCGGGAGGTCACTCCACCCAGTCGAAGGTCTTGGTGACGGCCTTCTTCCAGTTCGCGTACTCCGACGCCCGGCGGTCCTCGTCCATCGCCGGGGTCCACTCCTTGTCCTTGGCCCAGTTCTGGCGGATGTCGTCCTCGCTCTTCCAGAAGCCGACGGCCAGGCCGGCGGCGTAGGCGGCGCCGAGCGCGGTGGTCTCGGCGACCACCGGCCGGATCACCGGCACGCCGAGGATGTCCGACTGGAACTGCATGAGCAGCTCGTTGACGACCATGCCGCCGTCGACCTTCAACGACGTCAGGGGCACGCCGGAGTCGGCGTTCATGGCGTCGATGACCTCGCGGGTCTGGAAGGCGGTGGCCTCCAGGACGGCCCGCGCGAGGTGGCCCCGGTTGACGAAGCGGGTGAGGCCGACGATCGCGCCGCGGGCGTCGGCCCGCCAGTACGGGGCGAACAGGCCGGAGAAGGCGGGCACGAAGTAGCAGCCGCCGTTGTCCTCGACCGAACGGGCGTGCTCCTCGATCTCGGCGGCCGAGCTGATCATGCCGAGGTTGTCGCGGATCCACTGCACGAGCGAGCCGGTGACGGCGATGGAGCCCTCCAGCGCGTACACCGTGTCGTTCGTGCCGATCTTGTAGCAGACCGTGGTGAGCAGCCCGTTCTCGCTGAGCACCTTCTCGGTGCCGGTGTTGAGCAGCACGAAGTTGCCGGTGCCGTAGGTGTTCTTGGCCTCGCCCGGGGACAGGCAGGCCTGCCCGAAGGTGGCCGCCTGCTGGTCGCCGAGGATGCCGGCGATCGGCACGCCGGCCAGCGCGCCCCGCTCGCGCACCTTGCCGTACTCCTCGGAAGAGGACCGGATCTCCGGCAGCATGGACAGCGGCACGCCCATGTCCTTGGCGATGTCGGCGTCCCAGGCCAGCGTGTCCAGGTCCATCAGCAGGGTGCGGGAGGCGTTGGTCGGGTCGGTGACGTGCACGCCGCCGTCGACGCCGCCGGTCATGTTCCACAGCACCCAGGTGTCCATGTTGCCGAACAGCAGGTCGCCGGCCTCGGCCTTGGCCCGGGCCCCGTCCACGTTGTCGAGGATCCAGCGGATCTTCGGCCCGGAGAAGTAGGTGGCCAGCGGCAGGCCGGTGCGGGCCTTGTAGCGCTCCGCGCCGACGTCCCCGGCGAGCTCGTCGACGATGGCCTGGGTGCGGGTGTCCTGCCAGACGATCGCGTTGTGCACCGGCTTGCCGGTGGTCTTGTCCCACACCACCGCGGTCTCGCGCTGGTTGGTGATGCCCACCGCGACGATGTCGCTGACGTGCAGGTCGGCCTTGGCCACCGCGCCGGCGGCGACCTCTCTGGTGTTGGTCCACACCTCGTCGGGGTCGTGCTCGACCCAGCCGGCGCGGGGGAAGATCTGCCGGTGCTCCTTCTGGTCGACCGCGACCACCCGGCCGGAGTGGTCGAAGATCATGCAGCGGGTCGAGGTCGTGCCCTGGTCGATGGCGGCCACATAGGAGGACATGAATTCGCCTTTCGCAGACGTCAGGATGCGGGCAGGGCCAGCGCGAGCAGTCCCGCGAGCAGGCCGCCGACCAGCGGGCCGACGACCGGGATCCAGGAGTATCCCCAGTTGCCGTCGCCCTTGCCCTTGATCGGCATCAGGAACGCGTACGCGATGCGCGGGCCGAGGTCGCGGGCCGGGTTGATGGCGTAGCCGGTCGGGCCGCCGAGCGAGGTGCCGATGACCAGCACCACGAACGAGACGCCGGCGTAGCCCAGCGCCGAGTTGCCGAACTGCGGGATGCCGTCGGAGCCGGCCTTGACGGTCGGGCTCTCCAGGATCCAGATGAGCAGCACGAAGGTGCCGATGATCTCGGTCACCAGGTTCCACGCGGCGCCGGCGATGCGCGGGGCCGTGGAGAAGATGCCGAGCGTGTTCTGCGGCTCGTCGTGCCTGTCGAACTGGAGCTTGTAGGTCGCCCAGCACAGCATCGCGCCGATGATCGCGCCGACCATCTGGCCGGCGATGTAGAAGGGGACCTTGTCCCAGCTGACCTTGTCGGCCACGGCCAGGCCCAGGGTCACCGCCGGATTCAGGTGAGCACCACTCGGATTGGCGACACTCGCGCCGGTGAAGACCGCGAAACCCCAGCCCACATTGATGAACAGCGCACCGCCGCTGTTGCCGTTGGTGTTCTTCAGGACCGCGTTGGCCACCACCCCGGTGCCCAGCAGGATCAGCAGCGCGGTGCCGATCGTCTCCCAGACGAAGATCGCGCCATAGCCCATACCCACCTCCGTGCCCGTCGACGCCGTTGGAACGGGAGATCGGACGTTACTTAGCGGTACGAGTGCTGTCCATGGGCGAACGGCTCCACTGCCCGACACGGGTCGGTTACAGGTAGCGTGATGATCCGTCGGATCCAGGCAGCCAACAGGCGGGAGGCGAGTGGCGTGGCCACCCGGAAACCAGCAGCAGCTCCAGTGACACCGACACGGGCCTCGGCCGAGACCGGGCGGCTAGGTCTCGACGAACGGGAGCGTGACTGGCAGCGCCTGGCTTCGGAGACCTTCGACGTCGTGGTGGTCGGCGGCGGCGTGGTCGGGGCCGGCACCGCGCTGGACGCCGCGACCCGCGGCCTGCGGGTGGCCCTGGTCGAGGCCCGGGATCTGGCGTCCGGCACGTCCAGCCGGTCCAGCAAGCTGTTCCACGGCGGCCTGCGCTACCTGGAGCAGTTGGAGTTCGGCCTGGTGCGGGAGGCGCTGCGGGAACGGGAGCTGATGCTCACCCGGATCGCGCCGCACCTGGTCAAGCCGGTGAGCTTCCTCTACCCGCTCAGCCACCGGGTGTGGGAACGCCCGTACACCGCCGCCGGCCTGCTGATGTACGACACCATGGGCGGCGCCCGCTCGGTGCCCGGGCAGAAGCACCTGACCCGGGCCGGCGCGCTGCGCATGTTCCCGGCGCTCAAGCGGTCCGCGCTCATCGGCGGCATCCGGTACTACGACGCGCAGTCCGACGACGCCCGGCACACCATGACCGTCGGCCGCACCGCCGCCCACTACGGCGCCGTGGTGCGGACCTCGACCCAGGTCACCGGCTTCCTGCGGGAGGCCGACCGCATCTCCGGCGTGCGCGTGCGTGACGTCGAGGACGGCCGGGAGACCGAGGTCAAGGCCAACGTCGTGATCAACTGCACCGGCGTGTGGACCGACGAGCTGCAGCGGCTGTCCGGCAGCCGCGGCCGGTTCCGGGTGCGGGCCAGCAAGGGCGTGCACATCGTGGTGCCACGGGACCGGATCGTCGCCGAGTCCGGGCTCATCCTGCGCACCGAGAAGTCCGTGCTGTTCGTCATCCCGTGGCGCAACCACTGGATCGTCGGCACCACCGACACCGACTGGAAGCTCGACCTGGCCCATCCGGCCGCCACCAAGGCCGACATCGACTACATCCTCAACCACGTCAACACCGTGCTGGCCACGCCGCTCACCCACGACGACATCGAGGGCGTGTACGCCGGGCTGCGGCCGCTGCTGGCCGGCGAGAACGAGTCCACGTCCAAGCTGTCCCGTGAGCACGCCGTCGCCCGGGTCGCCCCCGGCCTGGTCGCCATCGCCGGCGGCAAGTACACGACGTACCGCGTGATGGCCGCCGACGCCGTCGACGCCGCCGGGGCCGACCTCACCGGCCGGTTGCAGCCCTCCATCACCGACAAGGTCCCGCTGCTCGGGGCCGACGGCTACTACGCGCTGGTCAACCAGGCCGACCAGCTCGCCACCCGACACGGGCTGCACCCCTACCGCGTGCGGCACCTGCTCGACCGCTACGGCTCGCTCGTGCACGAGGTGCTCGACGCCGCCAACGGCGACCCCGACCTGCTGCGGCCGCTGCCCGCCGCCCCCGACTACCTCCAGGTCGAGATCGTCTACGCCGCCTCCCACGAGGGGGCCCTGCACCTGGAGGACGCCCTCACCCGGCGGACCCGGATCTCCATCGAGTACCCGCACCGCGGCGTCGACTGCGCCGAGCAGGTGGCCCGGCTGATGGCCGGCGTGCTGGGCTGGGACGAGGCCCGCATCGCCCGCGAGGTCGAGGTCTACAACGCCCGGGTGCAGGCCGAGCGGGACTCCCAGTCCGAGCCCGACGACGAGGCCGCCGACGCCCGCCGCATCAGCGCCCCCGAGGCCCGCGACCTCCGCGACCCGGTCAGCTAGCCCCCGCTTTTTGCCACATGCGCTTCCTACTTGGCATCAGACGCCAAGTAGGAAGCGCATGTGGCGTTTCGAGGGTGGTGGGATTGCCACATGCGCTTCCCATTTGCGCCCAGGTGCCACATGGGAAGCGCATGTGGCGGAAAAGTGGTGCGGCGGAAGTGGGTGTGGTGGGGTGAATCAGAGGGTGAGGCTGACGGCGTCGTTGAGGAGGTCGGTGATGTGCTGGCCGAGGCGGCGGTCGTCGGCGGGGGCGATGGTGCTCCAGGCGACGGCGTTGCGCTTGGCTCGGCGGAGCTGGACGTAGCGGCCGCGGGGGGTGTCGAAGAAGCCGACGACGCGGTCGGGGCGGTGGCGGCGGCCGTGCTGGTCGCGGGCGGCGGCGCCGAACTGGCCGCGGCGGCGGACGTTGCCGACCATGGCGGCGAGCTCGTCGGCCTCGTCGGGTGAGACGCCGTGGTCCCGCAGGATCCAGCCGAGCTCGTCGGCGGTCTCGGCCTCGGCGGCGGCGGCATCGAGCTCGGCGCTGGGCACGGTGATGGAGTAGCCGGGACCGGCGGCCAGCTCGGGCAGCAGGGACAGCGCGGCCCGCGGCAGCGAGGAGATCTCGACGGGGCTGAGGGTCATCTGCCCGTCGCCGAGCCGGGCCAGCACGGCGTCGTGGCCCTTGGCGGCGATCAGGGCCCGAACGCCGCCGTCGAGCCAGAGTCGGGCGTCGAGCTCGTAGTCGGCCCGGTCGAGTAGGCCGATCAGGTCGACGAGGTCCTGGTCGATGCCCTGGGACCCGCCGACGAGCCCACGGTCGGCCAGCGAATCCCACACGGTCTTGGCGACGACCTCCCGCTCGACATGGGTCTTGCCGGGGGAAGCGACCTTGATCGCCAACGGCATCTCGGCCAGCCGGAGGTGCTCCCAGAGCACGTCGAACTCCAGCTCGGACAGGGTGATGGGCAAAGTCAGTACCCGCGCTGGCTGGGGACCAGGGGCCGGGCGGCGGTGACGACGGGCACCGGGTCGAAGGCACGCAGCGAGCCGGTGTTGGCGGCGGTGTTGTGCTCGTAGGTGCTCATCACCTCGAACGCCCGGGTGGCGGCGGCGTCCTGGGCGGCCTCGATGATCTCGGCGTCGACCTGCCCGAGGAACAGCGACACCAGGTCGCCGAGCCAGCCGGCCGGGCCGGGCTCGGGCGCCTTGACCGGCGCCGGCATGTCGGCCCGGGCCCGCGTGACGTAGTCGGCCTGGGCCTCGGCGCCGGCCCGCACGGTCGCGGCGTCGGCGTGCGCGGCGTCGGCCCACCGTGCCAGCTGCGCGATCCCGCCCAGCGCGGACTCGGCGGCGGCCCCGCCCCAGTGCTCGTGCGCGGCGCCGATGCCGTTGCTCAGGTCCCCGCTGATCTCGGCCAGCACGCCGGAGATGGCGGCCCAGCGCGCGGCCGGATCGGCCGATGCGGCCGCGCCGGGCCCGGAGTTGATCGCGTCGTACAGCTCCTGGTGGGTGTAGCCCCGCCACCGCACGTCGCCGGACATCAGCAGCCGCCCTGCTGGATCAGCGTCGTGTTTTCCTGCTCGATGGTGTGGTACCCCTGCTCGACCTGCGTCAACGCGTCCAGCGCGCCCTTGAGCTGCCGCTGGTAGGCGGTCAGCGCGTCCAGCGCGGAGTCCACGCCCAGGGTGTGGTCGTTGAAGTCGGTGGCGGCCTGCTGGCTGACCGGGTCGCCGGCCCACGGCCGGATCCGCACGTCCGAGACGGCCATCTCGATCTGCTTGTCCAACTTCACCAGCGCGGTGGTGAACACCTTGCGCAGTCCGGGGATGGCGGCCGGATCCACCCGGAATCCGCCGGCGGCGATCGCGGCGGGGTCGGGGGTCGTGGTCCGCTGCGGCACGAGTGACCTCCGGGGGTTGGGTGCCCACACTCTAGCGACCGTGCGTGACGATGGGGAGTGGCCGGGGTGACATCCACCCCGCTGGGCCTGTCAAGCCGCCATCAGTGTCCGCCGGACAGGCTAGTCATGGCTGCTTCAGCGACTCTTTGCGCGCCAAGGCAAAGATCATCTTGCGGGATGGGGGCCGCCCCGCCGCCGTCGCGGAACATCACGTCCAGGAACTGGCCATCGGCCACGTCCACCTCGACGTTACAGAGCGTGTCCAAACCGGGGGTGCGGACCTCCAGCGCCGGGAAGCCGACGACCGCGATCACCTTGGCCGTGTTCTGGGCCTCGTCGGAGATCCACAGCTCCGCGCCCTCGGTGGTGACCAGCGCGAGCCGGGCGACCTGGCCGCTGTAGGTCCCCCGAATGGTGCAGGCGCGGGCCTTGAGCTCGGTGTCGGTGTACGGCGAGGGCGTGGTGTCCAGGCTCAGCGCGGCCCGCTGGTCCTTGGTCAGCACGGTGCACGGGTTGACCTTGTCCAACCGGATCTCCCGCGGCCGGGGCGGCAGCGTGAGCTTCGTGGTCGTGGTGGTCGTGGGAGCGGCCGGCGAGCTGGTGTCGGAGTGCGTCTGGCTGGCCTCGGAGACCGGGAACACCGAACAGCCGGCGAGGGCCGCCGCCGCGAGCAGCAGGAGCAGCGCGAGTCGCATGGCCGGTCAGACTAGCGACCGGGTCCAGACGTGCACCTTGGCCCCGCACTCGTCGATGGTGCGGTGGTAGCCGAAGCCGCACTTCTCGGCCACCCGCCGGGACGGCTCGTTGCCGTCCTGGAACAGGTAGTCGACGCGGAGCAGCCCCAGCGCGCCGGCCCCGAACCGCAGCGCGGCGGCCAGGCCGTCGCTGACCACGCCGCGGTTGCGGTGCCGGGGCGCGGCCCAGCAGGCCGCCGCGGCCGAGCCCGCGGTGAGGTCCAGGTCCTTGAGGCCGACCTCGCCGAGCAGCTCGCCGGTGTTCTGGTCGGCGACCGCCCACGAGCAGCGCTCGTCGTCGGCCCACTGCCGGGCCCGCAGCGCCACGTAGTCGCCGGCCCCGGCCAGGTCGGTGATCCGGTGGTTGATCCAGCGGCGGCTGACCGGGTCGGTGAACGCGTCCAGAATCGAGGGCCGGTCGTCCATCCGGTCGTCGGCCCGTAGCTGCCGCAGGTAGTACTTACCAGCGTTGATCTCCACCGGTTCCACGGCGGCCACGCTAGTTGATGCTGGTCACGAACCCCTCGGCGCGGTCTGCGAGTTCGATCAGGAACTCCTCGTGGGCCGCCGCCGGCGTGCCGTCGGGCGCGGTGGCCAGCTCGACCAGCCAGTCGGCGTCCTCGGCGTCGTCCTCGCCGGCCAGCAGCTCCTTGTGCACGGCGCACGGCCGCCAGCCCAGCGCAGTCAGCTCGGCGGCCAGCCGCTCGGCCTCGTCCCGGTCCGGCAGCACGAGCAGCATTCCGTCCACTGTGGACTCAGTCGCGGCCACGGAGCTCGCGCCGGCGGCGGTGCAAGTCCTCGCGCATCTGGTGCCGCTCGTCGCGCCACTTGTCCCGGTCCCGACGGCGGTCGTCGTGGTTGCCCCGGCCGCCGAACAGCGCGCCCATGAACCAGCTGAGCAGCACCGGAATCGCCATGATCACCCAGTCATGAGTGATCCAGCTGACCGCGATGGCCACCGGCCAGCTGGCCGCCGCGATGGCGGCCATGGAGATGCGCGGGGCGTTGCTCCGCTTCTCCACCGGGGCGGCCGGCACTGCGGCCGGCGGCTGCGGGGCAGCCGCCGGCTGAGGCGTCGGGACGGATCCGGGCTTGGGATCCGGCAGGTCGGTGAACAGCTCGACGAGCTCCCGGTGGGTGCGCGCGGCGGTCACCTT
The DNA here is from genome assembly GCF_044547355.1 of Kutzneria sp. NPDC052558. Classification (NCBI taxonomy): domain Bacteria; kingdom Bacillati; phylum Actinomycetota; class Actinomycetes; order Pseudonocardiales; family Pseudonocardiaceae; genus Kutzneria; species Kutzneria sp. NPDC052558. Next base: position 122,036 of record NZ_JBIUAG010000017.1, on the reverse strand, counting down.
GGCCGAGCGCTCGCCGTACTCGTCGATGTCCAGTCGACCGGCGCTCATGTGCTCCCCGAGCGCGGCGAGCGCCTGCTCGCGTTCGGTGTCACCGATCCGCATGTCCGGGGAGTCGTTCACGACCCCAATCGTACGGGCCACCCACGGTGGCCTGTAGTGACATCCGTCAGGTTCAGTCCTTGATCTCCAGCAGCACGGTGCCCTGGGTGACCGTTTCGCCCGGTGTGGCGGCGAGCCCGGTCACGGTGCCGGCCTTGTGCGCGGTCACCGGGTTCTCCATCTTCATGGCCTCCAGCACCACCAGCAGCTCGCCGGCCTCGACGGCCTGCCCGTCGGCCACGGCGACCTTGACGATGGTGCCCTGCATCGGCGCCGCCACCGCGTCGCCGGAGACGGCGGCTGTGCTCTTGCCGGCGCGCTTGCGGGGCTTGGCCTTGGCGGCGGCCGGTGCGGCGGCGCCGACGGCCAGGGTGCCGGGCAGCGACACCTCCAGCCGGCGACCGCCGACCTCGACCACGATGGTCTGCCGCTCGCCGTCCTCCTCCTCGGCCACGGCCGGGTCGGTGAAGGGCGGGATGGTGTTGTCGAACTCGGTCTCGATCCACCGGGTGTGCACGGTGAAGCCGTCCTCGGCGGTGAACGCCGGGTCGCGCACGACCGCCCGGTGGAACGGCAGCACGGTGGCCATGCCCTCGACGACCATCTCGTCCAACGCCCGGCGGGCCCGCGCCAGCGCCTGCTGCCGGGTCTCGCCGGTGACGATGAGCTTGGCCAGCAGCGAGTCGAACTGGCCGCCGATCACGTCGCCCGACCGCACGCCGGCGTCGACCCGCACGCCGGGGCCCGCCGGCTCGATGAACGTCTGCACCACGCCCGGGGCGGGCAGGAAGTTGCGGCCGGCGTCCTCGCCGTTGATCCGGAACTCGATGGAGTGCCCGCGCGGGGTCGGGTCCTCGGTGAAGCGCAGCTTCTCGTTGGCGGCGATGCGGAACTGCTCCAGCACCAGGTCGATGCCGGAGGTCTCCTCGCTGACCGGGTGCTCGACCTGCAGGCGGGTGTTGACCTCCAGGAAGGAGATCGACCCGTCCAGGCCGACGAGGTACTCCACGGTGCCGGCGCCGTAGTAGCCGGCCTCGGCGCAGATCGCCTTGGCGCTGGAGTGGATCCGGGCCCGCTGCTCCTCGGTGAGGAACGGGGCCGGGGCCTCCTCCACCAGCTTCTGGTGCCGGCGCTGCAACGAGCAGTCGCGGGTGCCGACCACGATGACGTTGCCGTGCTTGTCGGCGATGACCTGGGCCTCGACGTGCCGTGGCTTGTCCAGGTAGCGCTCCACGAAGCACTCCCCGCGCCCGAAGGCCGTGACGGCCTCGCGGACGGCGGAGTCGAACAGCTCGGGGATCTCCTCCAGCGTGCGGGCCACCTTCAGGCCCCGGCCGCCGCCGCCGAACGCCGCCTTGATCGCCACCGGCAGCCCGTGCTCCCGGGCGAAGGCCACGATCTCGTCCGGGCCGTCGACCGGGTCCTTGGTGCCGGGCACCAGGGGCGCGCCGGCGCGCATGGCGATGTGCCGGGCGGTGACCTTGTCGCCGAGGTCGCGGATGGACTGCGGCGAGGGGCCGATCCAGGTCAGCCCGGCGTCCAGCACGGCCTGGGCGAAGTCGGCGTTCTCGGACAGGAAGCCGTAGCCGGGGTGCACGGCGTCCGCGCCGGCCCGCTTGGCCACGTCCAGCAGCTTGTCGATGACGAGATAGCTCTCGCCGGGGGTGCTGCCGCCGAGGGCGAAGGCCTCGTCGGCCATCCGCGCGAACGGCGCGTCCCGGTCCGGGTCGGCGTAGACGGCGACGCTGGCCAGGCCGGCGTCCCGACAGGCCCGGATCACCCGGACGGCGATCTCGCCACGGTTGGCGACCAGGACCTTGTGCAGCGTGATGGGACCCAGGTCTGCGGCCGACTCTGGCACGCCATACCTCCTCGTACGACTTCCAGCTGAACGCACGCGTTTCGCAGCAGTCTACGGACGAGTAACCCCGCGCGGGGGGAGACCATGCTCACGACGCGGCGCGCGCGGAACCCGGTTTGACGTGCAGACTCATGGTGAGCGCGCGAAGCGGAGGAGGTGTCGGCGCGTGACGAGAACGTCCAAGCCGGTGTTCGTCGCCGTTGTGGTCGCGGTGCTGGTGCTGGCGACCACGCTCGGCGCGACGCTGGTGCTGCGCCAGCTGCGCGAGACCGCGTCGGCCCAGCCGTCGTCGAGCACGCCCCCGCCGAACCCGTCGACCGGACCGGCCCAGCTGTGCGGCCAGGCCGAGTGCCTGAAGCTGACCAGCGTCGCGATGCCCCAGTTCAAGGAGACGGTCGAGCTGCTGGCCGACGCCAAGGGGCACTTCGCGCGGCTGCGCGTCACCTCCGACCGGGGCACGGTGATCTTCAGCTCGCAGCTCGCCACCGTGGACGCGCACTCGATCACCTGCGAGGAGGGCAAGATCTCGGCCTGCCTGCTCCAGGGCCCGGACGGGGACGACTCCGACCTGATCGGCGAGGTCTTCACCGACGACGCCGGGGCGTGGCGGCAGACGTCCATCCCGTTCGGCTCGGACGCCGGCTACCTGGCGCTGCGGGACGTCGACGGCGACGGAACCCCCGATGTGGTGACGACGCAGCGCCGCTGCGGCGACACCCCGGCCGCCTCGTGCACCAAGGTCGCCGCGGCGGTGTTCCAGCTGATGGGCGACCCGATCGGGTGCACCGTCACCTACGCGACGCCGCAGCAGCTGCCCGGCTGGCCGGAGGTCGCGCCGGTCGCCTCGAAGCTGTCGGCCTGCCCGTCATGAGTCATGAAGCCGGCCACAGGTCGATCACACTGACCCCGACCTCGGCCAGCAGCCGGCGGGTCAGCGGCAGGCTGATGCCGAGCACGCTGCCGTGGTCGCCGTCGATGCCGTCGATGAACCAGCCGCCCATGCCGTCCAGGGTGAAGCCGCCGGCCACGGCCAGCGGCTCGCCGGTGGCGATGTAGGCCTCCAGCTCACGGTCGCTCGGCGTGCCGAAGCGGACGGTGGTGGCCTGCGCGCCCCGCGCGGCCCGGTCCACGACGCCGTCGACGAGCCGCAGCACCACGTGCCCGGTGAGCAGTTCGCCGGTCTTGCCGGCCATCTCCCGCCAGCGCTCCCGGGCCACCTCGGGCGTGCCGGGCTTGCCGACCATCTTGCCGTTGATGGACAGCATCGAGTCGCAGCCGACGACGACTGCCTCTTGCAGAAGCTCTGTCGGCTCGCCGGCCAGGGCCGCGACGACGGCATGGGCCTTGGCCTCGGCCAGCGCCGTGACGAGCTCGTCGGGGCGGGGATCGGTGAGCGCCGCCGCGACCGCGTCCTCGTCGACGCCGGAGACCCGGACCACCGGGTCGATGCCGGCCGAGCGCAGCACGGTGAGACGGGCGGAGGACTGGGAGCCGAGCACGAGTCGCACGGCTGCGAACCCTAGGCCACGGATGGGTCTCGCGTGTGTGAGACCCATCCGCGCCCAAGGGCCTCACCTACGGAAGGGACCCCACCAGCGGGATCTGGATGGCGGTCTTGGTCAGGTCCAGCGTGATCTTCGGCTTGGCGCTGCCGGCGGTGATCCAGCCGTTGTCGGTGCCGCCCACGATCAGCGCCAGCCGGTGCCCGGCCGCCACCTGGTGGTCGGTCGGGGCCAGCTTGAACGTCAGCGTGTACGCCTTGCCCGGCGTCAGCGTGGCCTTGCTGTTCAGCGACGCGTAGTGGCCGATGTCGGCCCAGCCGCGGGAGATCACCGAGGCGTTGGTGCTGACGGTGTCGGCCGAGGTGTCGAGGAAGCAGCCGGTGTCCCCGGTGGTGCCGGAGCCGAAGCAGGTCCTGGTGCTCAGCGTGGTGATGCCCTCGCCGCTGCCCGACCAGTTGCGGATCGTCTCCGGGCCGAGGTCGACCAGCACCGCGGACACCTGCCCGCTGCTGGCCGAGGACGACGCCGTCACGGTGATCGTGCTGGTGCCGGAGACCGTCACCGGCGCGGTCAGCGTGCCGCTGCTGAACACGACCCGGGCGCTGTTGGCCGAGTCCGGGCTGGTGGCCCAGTTGGTCTCGCTCAGGCTGGGGTTGTCGGTGAACGACTCCACCGAGCCGGCGGTCGGCGCGGTGCTGCCGAGCTTGCCGAGGCCGTTGGTGTTGGTGGCGCTCAACTTCAGCCCGGTCGCGGTGGCCGCCTCGGGGAAGGACGCGGCGTCGACCCAGTTGTCGGGGGTGCGCTCGACCGACAGCTGCGGGCCGTTCTGGATGCCGTTGTCGATGCCCATCAGGTAGTGGTCGAACCACTGGTGCAGGGTGTCGACCCACTGCGCGCGGCGGTAGTCGAACGGGTCGACATGGCTGGTCTGCGAGAGCCAGATCTTGCGCTCGACGCCGTGCGCGGCCAGCGCGTCCCACCACTGCCCGAAGTTGATCGGCTTGACGTTGTCGTCCTCCACGCCGTGCGCGACGAACACGCTGGCGTGCACGTTGGCCGCCTGCGCGTAGTAGTTGCGCTGGTCCCACCAGGACGTGTAGTTGCCGTTGGTCGGCGAGCCGGTGTCGATCGCCGACTGCACGCTCCCGCACCCGCTCTGCGCGGCCGAGTTCTCGACCAGGTTGGACAGGCCGGACGGCTGGCCGGAGGTCAGGTCGGCCCCGTTGGCCCGGTAGTAGTCGTACCAGGAGGAGATGGCCGAGATCGGCACGATGGTCTTCAGGCCGGCGACCCCGGTGGCGGCCACGCCGTTGGCGATGGTGCCGTCCCAGGACTTGCCGATCATGCCGACGCTGCCGCTGGTCCAGGTGGCCGTCACGGTCGTCGAGCCGGTGGCCGTGGTGTACGCCGTCTTGCGGCCGTTGAGCCAGTCGATCACCGACTTGGCCGAGCCGATGTCCGACGGGCCGCCGATGTCCACGCAGCCGTTGGACCGGTTGGTGCCGGCCAGGTCGACCAGCACGATGGCGTAGCCGCGGGGCACGAAGTAGTTGTCGTAGTACAGCGGGAACTGCACCGGCTTGCCGGCGGAGTCGTAGGTCTTGAGCTGGCTCTCGTTGCCCCGCCCGCAGCAGGAGTAGTACGGGCTGGCATCCATGATCACCGGCACCCCGGAGCTCAGCTCCGACGGGCGGATGATGTCCGCGGCGACCCGGACCGCCTTGCCGGTCGGGTCCTTCAACCCGGTGTCGACCCACGCGGTCTCACGGATGGCGTTGGCGTAGGAGTAGGTCGGCTGGCTGCCGCTGTCGTGCGGCGCGGCGCCTGCGGCCGCCGGGACGAGCAGCAGCCCGAGCCCGGCGACCAGGACGGTCAGCAGGGAGGATAACCGTGTCACCTTCACCGGAATGACGTTAGGAACCCGTCGAACCCGGGGAGTAGAGCCGATAGGCGGGTCTGTTGTTACCGGGCGGAGAACTGCCACGCGCCGGGGCCGGGCCGCAGCTGTCGGCCCAACTGCGGCATGCCCCAACGGGATCGGGCGGCGGGCTCCTCGGCGGGAGCCGGGGCGGCGGCGACCGCGCTGACCACGGCGGCCAGCGCGGCGAGTTCGGCGTCGTCCGGATTGCCCCGGACGACGCGCAGCAGCGGACGGACCGGCCCGCTCACGGCGTCCCCGCTCACAGTGCTCCCGCTCACAGGGGGATGTTCCCATGCTTCTTGGGCGGCAGGGCTTCCCGCTTCTCCCGCAGCGTGCGCAGCGCCCGGGCGACGTAGCCGCGGGTGTAGGAGGGCGGGATCACCGAGTCCACGTAGCCGCGCTCGGCCGCCTGGTACGGGTTGCAGAGCGTGTCCTCGTACTCCTGGATCAGCTTGGCCCGCAACGCTTCCACGTCCTCGCCGCGCTCCTTGGCCTCGGTCAGCGTGCGCCGGTGCACGATGTTGGCCGCGCCCTGCGCGCCCATCACCGCGATCTGCGCGGTCGGCCAGGCCAGGTTCAGGTCCGCGCCCAGGTGCTTGGAGCCCATCACGTCGTAGGCGCCGCCGTAGGCCTTGCGGGTGATCACGGTGACCAGCGGGACCGTGGCCTCGGCGTAGGCGTAGATCAGCTTCGCGCCGCGCCGGATGATGCCGTTCCACTCCTGGTCGGTGCCCGGCAGGAAGCCCGGCACGTCCACGAAGGTCAGCACCGGGATGTTGAAGGCGTCGCAGGTCCGCACGAACCGGGCCGCCTTCTCGCTGGCGTCGATGTCCAGGCAGCCGGCGAACTGGGTGGGCTGGTTGGCCACCACGCCGACCGCGTGCCCCTCGACCCGGCCGAAGCCGACCACGATGTTCGGCGCGAACAGCTGGTGCACCTCCAGGAACTCGCCGTCGTCGACGACCCGGGAGATCACCTCGTGGATGTCGTAGGGCTGGTTGGCCGAGTCCGGGATGAGCGTGTCCAGCTCGCGGTCGGTGTCGGTGAGCGTCTCGGCCACCGAGCCGTCCTCGACCAGGCCCGGGAACACCGGCGGCTCGGACAGGTTGTTGGACGGCAGGTAGGACAGCAGTTCCTTGACGTAGGCGATCGCGTCCTGCTCGTCCGTGCCGAGGTAGTGCGCGTTGCCGGACTTGGTGTTGTGGGTGCGGCCGCCGCCCAGCTCCTCGAAGCCCACGTCCTCGCCGGTGACGGTCTTGATCACGTCCGGGCCGGTGATGAACATGTGCGAGGTCTTGTCCACCATCACGGTGAAGTCGGTCAGCGCCGGCGAGTAGACGTGGCCGCCGGCGGCCGAGCCCATGATCAGCGAGATCTGCGGGATCACGCCGGAGGCGTGGGTGTTGCGGCGGAAGATCTCGCCGTACAGGCCGAGCGAGACCACGCCCTCCTGGATGCGCGCGCCGCCGCCCTCGTTGATGCCGACGATCGGGCTGCCGGTCTTCATGGCCAGGTCCATGATCTTGACGATCTTCTCGCCGTAGACCTCGCCCAGCGAGCCGCCGAAGATGGTCACGTCCTGGCTGAACACGCACACCCGGCGGCCGTCGACGGTGCCGTAGCCGGTGACCACGCCGTCGCCGTAGGGCCGGTTGCGCTCCTGGCCGAAGTTGGTGGACCGGTGGCGGGCGTGCTCGTCCAGCTCGATGAACGAGCCGGGGTCGAGCAGCAGGTCGATGCGCTCCCGGGCGGTGAGCTTGCCCTTGGCGTGCTGCTTGGAGATCGCACGCTCGGAACCGGCGTGCACCGCCTCGTCGTTGCGGCGATAGAGGTCGGCCAGCTTGCCCGCGGTGGTGTGGATGTCCGGCTCCGCCGTTGGAGCGACACCCACTGGCTCGGTCGCACTGCTCATGCGTCCGCACTCTAACCACGCTCACCCCCCTGGTTACTGACACGTAGCCCACATCACCCCGACGGTGAGACCGGAGCGGGAGGCTACGCTCGGCAACCGTGCCCGAACCCCTGGACTCCGACCGGCTCCGCGCCGCGCTGACCGGCCCGTACGCGCAGGTGGACGTGGTCGAGAGCACCGGTTCCACCAACGCGGACCTGCGCACCGCCGCCCGGGCCGGCGCCGCGGACCGGACCGTGTTGTTCGCCGAGGAGCAGACCGCCGGCCAGGGCCGCCGGGCCCGCACCTGGGTGTCGCCGCCGCACACCGGCCTCTACGTCAGCGTGCTGCTACGCCCGGACGTCCCGCCGCACCGGGTCCCGTGGATCACGATGCTCGCCGGCGCCGCCCTGGTCCGCACGGCACGGAGCGTCGGCGTGGACGCCGGCCTGAAGTGGCCGAACGACCTGCTCGTCGGCACGGCCAAGTGCGCGGGTGTGCTGGCCGAGGCCGACGACGGCGTGGTGTTGGGCATGGGCCTGAACGTCGCGGCGCTGCCGGACGACGTGCCGCCGGGCGCGGGCGGCCTGCCGGCGACCTCCCTCGAACAGCAGGGCGCGACCACCACCGACCGCACCGAGATCGCCGTCCGCCTGCTGCGCAACCTGGCCGAGCTGGACGACGCGTGGCGGCAGGAGCACGGCGATCCGATCGCCTCCGGCCTGCACGCCGAGTACCGCGAGCACTGCTCGACTCTGGGCCGGCGGATCCGGATCGAGCTGCCCGGCGACCGCGAGCTGGTGGGGACCGCGGTGGCGGTCGACGCCGACGGCCAGCTGGTGATCCGGGCCGACGACGGCTCCCGGCACAGCGTCCACGCTGGTGACGTGGTGCACCTGCGATCAGCCGCCGGCTGAACACCGGTACCGTGGCGGCGTCACCAGCTTCGGGAGGAATCGCCGTGGCCTACCCAGACGACCTGCTCGGCCAGGACGAGCACGTCGTGATCCACAAGCACCCGCACTGGAAGATGCTGTTCTGGCCGATCGTGACCTTCCTGGTCACGGTGGGCGCGGGCGCCTATCTCGCGGCGCTGCTCAGCAGCCAGAGCTGGCATCTCTACGCGTGGATCGCGATCGGCGCCATCGCCCTGGTCGTGATCTGCTGGATCGTGCTCGGCCCGCTGATCCGCTGGCGGACCACGCACTTCGTGCTCACCACGCACCGGGTGATGGTGCGCGAGGGCGTGCTGACCCGGACCGGCATCGACATCCCGATGTCCCGGATCAACAGCGTGCAGTTCCGGCACGGCCTGTTGGACCGGCTGGTCGGCGCGGGCACGCTGATCATCGAGTCAGCCTCGGACGAGCCGCTGGAGTTCGACGACATCCCGAACGTGGAGCACGTGCACTCGCTGCTCTACCGGGAGATCAACGACGACCCCAACGATCGCCATGAAGATGGATACGGTCATCCGGGACACAGCCGGAGCGAGCGATGACCGCACGGTCGGTCGGGCTGCCCAGCGTCGTTCCCGGCGCCGGGCTGCCGGAGCGGATCACGATCTGGGAGGTCGGCGCGCGCGACGGCCTGCAGAACGAGTCCTCGGTCGTGGACGTCGCGGTGAAGCTGGAGTTCCTGGACCGGCTGGCCGACTCCGGCCTGTCGGTGCTGGAGGCGACCAGCTTCGTGCACCCGAAGTGGGTGCCGCAGCTGGCCGACGCCGAGCAGCTGCTGGCCGGGCTGGCGCAGCGGGCCGGCGTGTCCTACCCGGTGCTCGTGCCCAACGAGCGCGGGCTGGACCGGGCGCTGGACGCCGGCGTCCGGCACATCGCGATCTTCGGCAGCGCCACCGAGACGTTCGCCAACAAGAACCTCAACCGGACCCTCGACGAGCAGTTCGCCATGTTCGAGCCGGTCGTGACCCGGGCCCGCAAGGAGGGCCTGGACGTCCGGGCGTATGTGTCGATGTGCTTCGGCGACCCCTGGGAGGGGCACGTCGAGCCGGCGCAGGTGGTGTCGGTGGGCACCCGGCTGCTGGACATGGGCTGCTCGCAGCTGTCGCTGGGCGACACCATCGGGGTCGCGACCCCGGGCCAGGTGGAGGCGGTCGTCGGCGGCTTCCCGTCCGTCGAGAACCTGGCCGTGCACTTCCACGACACCTACGGCCAGGCGCTGTCCAACACGCTGGCCGCGCTGCGGCTCGGCGTGACCACAGTGGACTCGTCGGCCGGCGGCCTCGGCGGCTGCCCGTACGCCGAGTCGGCGACCGGCAACCTGGCCACCGAGGATCTGGTGTGGATGCTGGACGGTCTCGGCATCGAGCACGGGGTCGACCTGGACAAGCTGGTCGCGACCAGCGCGTGGATGGCGGAGCGGCTGGGGCGGCCGAGCCCGTCCCGGGTCGTGCGGGCCCTGGCCGGATGAGTGCCGGCACCGGAGTCGAGGCCACGGTCGTCGCCCTGACCGAGCAGACCTGGCCCGCGTTGCAGGAGTTGCTCGGTCCACAGGGCGGGGCCAGCGGCTGCTGGTGCATGTGGTTTCGGCGCACGGCCAACGACTTCAAGCGCAACAAGGGCGAGTCCAACCGGCAGGCGCTGGGCGAGCTGGTCAGCTCGGGAGAGCCGGTGGGGCTGCTGGCGCTGGACGCCGGTGGCCGGGCCGTGGGCTGGGCCGCCGTCGCGCCTCGGCTCGCGCACATCCGGCTGGACCGGTCGGCGGTCGCGGCGCCGCCCGACCCTCGGGAAGACCTCTCCGACGTCTGGTCCGTGACCTGCTTCTTCGTGCACCGCGAGGCCCGCGGCGCCGGCATCACCCGCTCGTTGCTCGGCGCCGCCGTGACCTACGCGGCCGAGCACGGCGCCCGCTGCATCGAGGGCTATCCAACGGACACAGAAGGCGACCGCAAGCAGGTCAGCACCCTCTACCACGGCACCTTGACCATGTTCCTGGACGCCGGGTTCGAGCTGATCGGCCGGCGCGGCATCAAGCGCGCCCTGGTGCGCCGAGACCTCCGGTGATCATCACCTACGTCGAGTCGTCACCCGTGCTGGTGTGGCGGTTCGACCGGCCCCGGCTGGCCATCTCCTCCGCGCCCTACGGCGGCGGCGTCGGCGAACGCGGCTGGGTGCTCAACGCGACCGTGCCGCACGGCTACGACCGGCTCGACCCCGACCAGCACGTCGCCGAGATCGCCGCCGAGCTGAAGCTCACCGGCCCCGGCACCGGGCTGCTCACCGCGGTCGACGTGCGCAAGGTCGTGTCGGTGACCGAGCGCGGCGTCACCGCCGAGGTGACCACCGGCGTCGGCGACCCGACCTGGGCCGCCGCGCCCGACGCCGCCGGGGAGCGCATCGGCACCATCAACGCCGTCTGCCGGTTACCGATCCGGCTCAGCCCGGCCGCGCTGGTCAACGCCGTCGCCACCGTGACCGAGGCCAAGTCCCAGGCCCTGTTCGAGGCCGGCGTCGCCGGCACCGGCACCGCCACCGACGCGATTGTCTTACTGTGCCCCACTTTCGGCCCCGTGGAGCCCTACGGCGGGCCACGCTCCCGCGTCGGCGCGGCGCTGGCCCGAGCCGTGCACGAGGCCGTCAGCTCGGGCTTACGGTGACCGGCTGGTCGAACATGGCGCAGGTCGCGGCGTTCGACATCGCCTTGCTGGCGGCGGCCAGCTGCGGCTCGGCGTCGAACTCGCTGAACAACTCCGTCGAGATCAACACGGACGCGGAGCGATCGCCAGTACTGTCCGTGAGGTTGACGCTCAGATAGCCGGGCACTCCCCCGTCATGGCTCCACGTCGTGCCGCACGGGCCGGCCACCTTGTCGATGCCCAGTCCGGCGCCGGCCTCCGGATGACCCGGAACCCCTACGGTGTCCCGCATCTGCGCCAGCTGCGCGGCCGGGATCAGCTGGCCCGACATCAACGCCTGGAAGAACCGGGCCCAGTCCTGAGCGGTCGACACGACCGCACCGGCCGCCCCGCCCCAGCGCACGGGATTGCCGGAGACGTCGACATGACCGTCGTGCCGTGGCCCGGCGATGGTCCCGACCTCGGTCGGCATCTGCGGCGGCAGATGACCGGCGTCCGCCTCGTAGCCGCGCACGTAGGGCGCGGACCAGGAGCCGTCGGTGGCGAAGAAGGTGTGTCGCAGGCCGAGCGGCCGGGCGATCCGGTCCCGCACCAGGTCGGCCAGGCTCTGGCCGGTGACCCGCTCCAGGATCGCTCCGATCGCGGCGTAGTTGGTGTTGCTGTACGACCATTGCGCGCCCGGCGGGAACAGCGGCGGCAGTTGCGCGCCGAGTGCGAGCAACTCCTCGTTCGTCCACGGGTGCGGGTCGAGGCCGAGGATGGCCGGCTCGATCGCGGGGACGCTGGTGTAGTCGTCGAGGCCGCTGGTGTGGTTGAGCAGCATGCGCAAGGTGATCGCCTGGCCGTTGGGCACCTTGTCCGGCAACGACTTCTGCACCGGATCGGTCAGCGCGAGCCGGCCTTCGGCGACCAGCTGCAACACCAGCGTGGCCATCATGGTCTTGGTGTTGGACCCCATCCGGAACTCGTCTCCGGCGGCGAGCCGGTGGTCCTTCGCGGTCCAGTCGGCCTGCTCGGCGATCTCCACCGGACGCCCGTGGCCGTCGTCGACCCGCACGATCACCCCGGGCGCGCCGGCGGCGATCAGGTCGTGGACCAGTTGTCGAAGCGGGGCCGTGCTGTCCGGCGGACACAGGACCGTGCCCGCCGCGACCGCCACCGCCGAGGCCAGGTGCAGCCAACGCATGCCGTGGTCAGCCCCTTGTGCCGAACATGCCGGTGAAGGTGGACCGCAGCACCGGCTGCCCGTCCCGGTCGGCCTGCGCGCGGATCTCCACCAGGCCGAGTTCGGGCCGGCTCTTGGACAACCGCGCCGACAACACCTCCAGCGAGAAGTCCAGCTTGTCGCCGGGGAACACCGGGGCCGGCCAGAGCAGGTCCTTGCCGCCGGGCGAACCCTGCGAGGTGGAGTCGAGCAGCACGGTGTCGGCGTACGCGCGCATCCACAGGCACATGGTGAACCAGCCCGACGCGCACAGGCCGCCGAGCACCGAGTTCTTGCCGGCCTCCTCGTCGAGGTGGAACGGCTGCGGGTCGAAGCGGGCCGCGAAGGCGAGCATCTCGTCCCGGTCGACGGTGGTGCTGCCCAGCTCGACCACGCGGCCGGCCGGCAGGTCCTCGAAAGCGATCACAGCTCATTCCTACCCGAAAGAGTGGAACCGAACGCGGACAACGGACGTCCGAAGCTCTGACGTGCCCACCATGCTGGAGGTACCGGGGTGCCAGTTGACCACCAGGCCGAGGTCGACCAGCTCATGGCCGACTACCGGCGCAGCCGCGAGCAGCTGGTCGCCGTGCAGCGGGGCCTGGCCTCGATCCGGGAGACCGCGACGAGCCACGACGAGCTGGTCACGGTGACCGTGGGGCCCAGAGGCACGCTGGTCGACCTGACCATCGACGACCGGGCCTACCAGCGGCTGCGGCCGGCCGAGCTGGCCGAGCTGATCGTCCGCACCACCGACGTCGCGGTCGCGGGCGCGACCAGACGCATGCACGATCAGCTGGCCCCGGTGCTGCCGGCCGGCACGGATCCGGACGCCGTGCTGACCGGCCGGGCCGACCTGACCCAGTCGGAGATCGAGCCCGAGCCGGAGCCGGGCCGGCACTCGCGCCGGTCCCGCGAGGACGACAGCTTCGAGAACCGCAGCTGGCTGACCGACGGGAGGCACGCGTGAACACCGGAGGCTTCAGCACCGACGTCGACCTCGTGCTCGATCGGGCGGGCCAGCTCGACGGCCTGTCCGACACCGCGCAGTCGATCGCCAAGGAGCTGGCCGACGCGCTGGCCGCCGCCGGCCAGTGCTGGGGGACCGACTCGGTGGGACAGAGCTTCGCCAGCGGCTACACCGATGCCGCCGAGGCGACGTTCGAGCTGGTCAAGGCCCTGCCGGGGCAGTTGTCGGACGTCGGCGGCCGGCTGGCCGACCACGCCCACATCCACCGGTCGGCCGACCAGGTCATCGCCACCGGACGCCCGGACTGACTCGGACTGAGGGGAAGCACCACCGATGGGGATCACCCTGCCGGCCGACCTGGCCGAGATCGCCGGGCAGGTCGGCGTGCAGTGGCCGCAGGCCGACGAGACCGCCATGCACACCGCCGCCCAGGCCTGGCGCACCGCCGCGGCCAAGCTGACGACGCTGGCCAAGGACGCCGACACGACCGCCAGCGCCGCGCTCGGCGCGATGAGCGGGCAGGCCGCCGAGGCCGCCGACAAGTTCTGGGGCAAGTTCGTGCACGGCGAGAACGCCAAGTTCACGCAGGCCGTGCAGGGCTGCCTGGCCGCCGCCGACCGGCTGGAGCAGGCCGCGCAGAAGATCGGCGCGGCCAAGGTGGCGATCGTGCGCAAGCTGACGGCCGTGTCGCAGCAGAGCGGGGCCGCCCACGCGGTGCCCGGCGACCAGTCCAAGGCCGGGCTGGGCACCCTGTTGTCCGGGGCCGGCGCCGACATCAACGGCATCCTCGGCGGTCTGGCCGAGGACGTGAATCCGTCCACCCTGACCTCGCCGACCGTCAGCGCCGACGCTCCCTCCGGCTTCACCGGCGCCCACAAGGGCACCGGGCCGGGCGGCGGCCTGCTCGGGCTGGCCGACGGGCTGCCGAACGTCGACGACCTGATGTCCGGGACGTCGCCGCAGGTCGCGCTGGACCCGACGACAGGTCAATATGTCGACAAAACGACCGGTCAGGTGATCGACCCCAGGACCGGGCTGCCGATGCTGCCCGGCAGCCATCCCGGTCCGCTCGGCGACGACTCCCCCACCGGGCAGTTCCCGGTCGGCGGCGCCCGTCCCGCCGGCGCCACGCCGGGGGCCGACGCGCCGACCGGGCCGGTCCCGCAGCACATCATCAACGCCGCCGCGCCGCCGAACTACGGGCCTCAGGGTGGTGGTGGCTATTCGCCGCCGCCGGTCTACTCCGATCCCACTCCGACCGGGCCGGTGCACGTCGCGCCGCATGTGCCGCAGTCGACCACCGTGCAGTCGGCGGCCCCCGTGTACACGCCGCCGCCCGCCCCGGAGGCTCCGGTCTACCAGCCGCCGGCCAGCGGTGGCGGTGGTGGCACGTACTGGACTCCTCCGGCCACGGATAGTCCGGCACCCGTCGGTTCCGCGCCGGCCGGCGGCGGCGCGGCGGGGATGCCGGGGCCGCGTGGTCCGGTGCCGCCGACCTTCGGGCAGCCAGGGGCTCCCGGTGCTCCCGGGCAGCCCGGTGCCGGCAGCGTGTTCGCCGGCGGCGGTGGGGCTGGGGGTCCTGGTGCTGGCGGCGGCCTTCTTGCCGGTGGCCCTGGCTCGGGCGGGGCCGGCGGTCTGCCCGGTGGCCCTGGTGCGGGCGGGGCTGGTGGCGGGGGCCTGGCCGGCGGGCCAGGTGCTGGCGGTGTCGGGGCTGGCGGTGTTGGGGCTGGTCAGGCCGGTGCCGGGCAGGCGTTCGTGCAGCAGCCCGGGGCGCAGGGCGCGGGTGCCGCCGCGATCGTGAACACCACGCGGCGACCGGGTCCCGGTGACGTCGCCGGCGTGTTCCTCGACCATGCACGGCCCGAGATCAAGCCCGTCGTGAAGCGGCCGACCGTCGCACCCGGCCTGTTCATGGTCTACATGTTCCCCATCGGCCACATGCCGACCCCCAGCTCGCGGCCCGCGCGTCAGCTACCGCCGCCGCCGGCCGAGGTCGACTACGCCGCCGGTCTGCGGTTCGCGCCGCACGACCACCCCGAGTCCGGGCTGATCCAGCAGCTCAGCGCGGTCGGCACCGAAGAACCCGCGCCCCGTACCGGCGAGGAGAGCGGGGTCGCCGAGGGCTACGACCCTCTCGGCGGTGGCAACGAGCGCGACTGGGACCGCCGCTTCCTGGTCCGGGCCGGCACCGAGGACCGCCGGGCCGAATACGCGTGGCCGCCCGGCGAGCTGTTCCCCGAGGGCGGTTGCGACGCCGGCGAGGCCGTCGTGCTCGAACCCGGGGCCGTCATCGACCGCTTCGGCACCCCCGAGGGACGGGTGTTCAGCTCCGACGGCACCCCCTACGCCCAGCGCGCCCTGCCGCCCGAGCACCTCGACGCCGGCTACCGGCGCTACAAGGTGCTGGCCCCGCTCCCCATGTGGCAGACCATCAGCGCCGCCTGGTTCGGCCAGTCCGGCGGCGGCGTCCGCTACCGGTCCGTCTACCCCGCCGCCGACCTCGTCGCGCTCGGCTACCTGGAGGCTGTCGCATGAACGCCGAGTCCATCACCACCTGGCTGGAGACCGTCGGCGTGCCGGCCGAGGTCGTCTCCGTCGGCACCGAGGCCGACAACGCCTGGTGCCTGCTGCGCGAGGAGCCGGCCGCCGAGGACAACGCCGTCACCTGGGAGGTGTTCTGGCGGGAGCAGGGCAACCGCTACGACTGGGCCCGCTTCACCAACGAACAGGTCGCCTGCCACTACCTGTTCGGCCGACTCACCTGGGCCCAGGTCGCCCGCGGCGCTGTCGGCCTGCTCCCCACGCCCGCCGACACCCCGGCCCCCGCCCAATCCGCACCGGCGCCGGCCGCCCCCGCCCAGGCCGCACCGGCTGCCCCGGCGCAGGCCACACCACCCGCCTAGCGAGCCAGCAGCCGCAGCGACTCGTCGTGCAGGTGGCCGTTGGTGCTCAGCGCCGAGCCGGCGGAGTAGTCCGGCTTGCCGGTCAGGTCGGTGAAGCGGCCGCCGGCCTCGGTGACCAGGATCTGCGCGAAGGCGACGTCCCACGGGTTGACGATGGCCTCGGCGGCGATGTCCATGACGCCCTCGGCGACCAGGCAGTGCGACCAGAAGTCGCCGAACGCCCGGCTCTCCCAGCAGGCGTCGGCCAGGCGCAGGTAGGCCTCGCGCGAGTGGTGCTCGGTCCACGCGCCCAGGTCGGTGGTGGTGAGGTAGGCGTCCGCCATGGCCGACACGCCCGAGACGGAAATCCGTCGCGGCTCGGCGAGCGGGTCGCAGGTCCACGCCCCCTCGCCGGCGGCGGCCCACCAGCGGCGGGTCAGCGCCGGCGCGCTGCACAGGCCGACCTGGGGCTGACCGTCGACCACGAGCGCGACCAGGGTGCCCCACACCGGCACCCCGCGCAGGAAGTTCTTGGTGCCGTCGATCGGGTCGAGCACCCACGTTCGCCCTGGTCCAGCCGTTCCGCCGCGCTCCTCGCCCAGGATCGCGTCGTCGGGGCGCTCGGCGGCGAGGATCTCGCGCACGGCGTCCTCGACCGCGACATCGGCGTCGGTGACCGGCGTTCGGTCCGGTTTGCGCTCCACCCGCAGGTCACGAGCCCGGAACCGGGACAGTGTTATCGCGTCGGCCGCGTCCGCCAGCCGCAACGCCAGGGCCAAGTCAGCACCAATGGTTGACACAGGTTGGATGTTGTCACGCCTACGCTGAGGGGCGTGAGCGTGGTACTGCTGGCCGAGGACGACCCGGCGATCGCCGATCCGCTGTCGCGGGCCCTGCACCGTGAGGGCTACGCCGTGCACGTGGTCGGCGACGGCCCGGCCGCCCTGGACGCCGCCACCGCCGGCGGCGTCGACCTGCTCGTGCTGGACCTCGGGCTGCCCGGCATGGACGGCCTGGAGGTCTGCCGCCGGCTGCGGTCCGGCGGGCGCAGCGTGCCGGTGCTGATGCTGACCGCCCGGGCCGACGAGGTCGACTTCGTGGTCGGCCTGGACGCCGGCGCCGACGACTACGTGGCCAAGCCGTTCCGGCTGGCCGAGCTGCTGGCCCGGATCCGGGCGCTGCTGCGGCGCCGGGCGCCGGGCACCGTCGAGGTCAACGGCGTGCGCATGGACCTGGCCGCCCGCCGGGTCACCGTGGACGGGCGGGAGCTCCAGCTGGCCAACAAGGAGTTCGAGCTGCTGCGTGTGCTCATGCAGCACGCCGGCCAGGTCGTGACCCGCGAGGACATCCTGTCCGACGTGTGGAGCGGCCCCGAGCTGAAGAGCAGCAAGACCCTCGACATGCACATGTCGTGGCTGCGCCGCAAGCTCGGCGACGGCTCGCCCAAGGCGGCCGAGCGCCGCATCGCGACCGTGCGCGGGGTCGGGTTCCGCTTCAACTCCGAGTAAGCCGTGCGCAAGAAGATCCTGCAGGCGATCCTGCTCGCGGTCGCCGTCACCGGCCTGGCGCTGGGCGGGCCGCTGGTGTACACGACCGTGCTGCTGGTCGAGAACACCGTGCGGACCCAGCAGCAGGAGACCGCCAGCCGCATCGCCGACCAGATCGACGACCAGTACGCCCGGGGGTCGACGCTCGACCTCGAGGCGGTGCGGCCGGCCGTGCCGCGCCAGGGCTACCTGAAGGTCGTCGACCAGAACGGCAACATCCACTCGCTGGGCACGCCCATCAGCGGCGGCACCGTCACCTCGTCGGCCAACACCGTGCCGCGGGGCTCCGTCGAGCTGTCCATCTCCGACGACAACATGCGCAGCAGCCAGCTCAGCGAGGGCGGGCTGGTCATGCTCCTGCTCGTGCTGTCGGTCAGCATCGGCACCGTTGTCGCCACCCTCACCGCGCGCCGGCTCGCCGAGCCGCTCCAGCGGGTCGCCGAGCGCGCCACCCGGCTCGGCGACGGCGACTTCCGCCCCGACCCCCGTCGACACGGCGTGCAGGAGCTCGACGCCCTCGCCTCGGCGCTCGACGCCTCCGCCGCCGCGCTGGCCCAGCTCATCACCCGGGAACGGGAACTCGTCGGCGACGTCTCCCACCAGCTGCGCAGCCGTCTGACCGCCCTCCAGCTGCGGCTTGAGGCGCTGGCCATGCACCCCGAGCAGGAGACCGCCGCCGAGGCCGGCGCCGCGCTCGAACAGGCCGACCGGCTGGCCGAGGTCCTCGACGAGCTGCTCGCCGCCGCCCGGGCCGCCCGGGCCCTCGGGGCCGAGGCCCTCGACCTGGCCACCGAGCTGCCCGGCATCGTCGAGGAGTGGCGTCAGCGGCTGCGGGCCGACGGTCGCGTGCTGCGGATGAAGGTGCCCGACACCCTCGTCGTCCGCGCCACCCCCGCCCGGCTCCGCGAGGCCATCGGCGTGCTGCTGGACAACGCCCTCCAGCACGGCGGCGGCACCGTCACCGTGAGCGCCCGCATCAGCGAGGGCACCGCCGTCATCGAGGTCACCGACAACGGCTCCGGCGTCCCCGACGAACTCGCCGGCCACATCTTCGAACGCGGCGTGTCCGGCCACGGCTCCACCGGCGTCGGCCTCGCCCTGGCCCGTGCCCTCGTCGACGCCGACGGCGGCCGCATGCAACTGGCGACCGCCCGCCCCGCCACCTTCGTGATCTTCCTCCCCGTCCCCAAGCCCGACGACGTCCTCGCCGGCGTCGGCTGGCGCGCCGACCCCGGCCCCCGCTAACCCCTAGGCGAGGGCGGTTAGGGCGGCGTGGACCAGGACGCGGACGCCTACGAGGAGGGCGCGTTCGTCGAGGATGAAGGTGGGCTGGTGGAGGTCGTACTGGCGGCCCTCGCCGGACCAGACGCCCAGGCGGGCGAAGGAGCCGGAGACGTGTTCCAGGTACCAGCCGAAGTCCTCGCCGCCGGAGGACTGCTCGGTGCCGGCCAGGGCATCCTCGCCCAGCGCGGCCTCGATGCCGGCGCGCAGCACAGCGGTGCTCTCGGCGTCGTTGACCACGGGGGGCACGCCGCGGCGGTGCTCCAGCTCGAAGCCGACGCCGGTGGGCCACAGCAGGGACTGCACGAGGTCCTTGACCAGCGGCTCCAGCTCGTTCCACACGTGGTGGTCGCCGGTGCGCAGGGTGCCCCGCAGCAGCCCGTCCTGGGGCACGGCGTTGGCGGCCTGGCCGGCGTGCACGGCGCCCCAGGTCAGTACGGTGCCGGACCGCGGGTCGACGCGGCGGTTGAGCAGCGCCGGCAGGCCGGTGATCACGGTGCCGAGGGCGTGCACGAGGTCGGCGGTCAGGTGCGGCCGCGAGGTGTGCCCGCCGGGCGAGGTGAGCTTGAGTTCGAGCAGGTCGGCGGCGGAGGTGATGGCGCCGACGCGGGTGCCGACCCGGCCGACCTCCAGCCGCGGGTCGCAGTGCAGGCCGAAGATGCGGTCCACGCCGTCGAGGGCGCCGGCGGCGATCACGTCCAGGGCGCCGCCGGGCATGGACTCCTCGGCCGGCTGGAAGATCAGCCGGACCCGGCCGGGCAGCTCGGGCGCGGAGGCCAGGGCCAGCGCCGCGCCGAGCAGCACGGCGGTGTGGGCGTCGTGGCCGCAGGCGTGGCAGGCGCCCTCGTTCACCGAGGAGAACGGCAGGCCGGTGTTCTCGGTCAGCGGCAGCGCGTCGATGTCGGCCCGCAGCGCCACGCAGCGCTCGCCGGAGCCGATGTCGCAGATCAGGCCGGTGCCGCCGGGCAGCACGGTCGGGTGCAGGCCGACCGACCTGAGCACGCCGGCCAACAGCTCGGTGGTGTCGTGCTCCTGCCGGGAGACCTCGGGGTGGGCGTGGATGTGCCGTCGCCACGCCACGACGTCGGCCGCACCCGATGCCAGCCACTCGTCGAGCCAGGCCGGGCCGCGCCCGGCGCCCAGGTCCGCCACGTCGGACATGCTGACCCCGGAATCGGTGATCAGCACGTCGGACCCTTCTTCGTGCCGGCGGCCGCCGCCCTCCCTGGGCAGTTCCGGCCGCGAGTCCAGCACGGTCACGCCGCACCTCCAGCGCGTGCCACGCGGCTACCGGCGCCGGTCAGCAACCTCTCCCGCTGGGCGGGATCGGTCGCCGCCGCCACCGCTGTCCACGCCAGCGCGAGCGCGCCGTCCAACACGGCACGGTCCCCGCTGGGGGTGGCACAGGCGGCGGCGAACTCCGGCTGGTGGTTCACCGCGTCTCCGCAGTCGATCGCAATTGATGGGTGGATACCGGGCAACGCTCGGGTGACGTTGCCCATGTCGGTGCTGCCGGTCAGGCGGAGCAGCTCGTCTTGCGGACTCATCGGCGCACGGCCGAGTTCCGTGACGGCCTCGCGGTACGCCGAGGCCAGCCAGGGGTCCGGCGCCAGCTCCTGGTACTCCGCCGAGATCGGCCTGATCTCGAGCGAGCACCCGGTGCCGACGGCGCCGGCGGTGAAGCAGCCCTCGATCTTGTCGACCAGGCGCTGCAACGATTCGTGGTCGACCGCGCGCAGGTAGAACTGCCCGGCGGCCGTGGCGGGAACGATATTGGGGGCCGCGCCGCCGTGGGTGACGATGCCGTGAATCATCTGTTTCGGCTCCAGGTGCTGCCGGGCCAACCCGATCGCGACCTGCGCGATGGTCAGCGCGTCGGCGGCGTTCACGCCCAGCTGGGGCGCGGCGGCCGCATGCGAGGCGCGGCCGGTGTACTCGATCTCCAGGTCGATGATGGCCAGTGAGGGCGACGCCACCGCCTCGTACGGCGCCGGGTGCACCATCATGGCCAGCCCGAAGCCGTCGAACACGCCGTGTTCCAGCAGCTGGACCTTGCCGCCGCCGGACTCCTCGGCTGGAGTACCCACCAGCTTGATCGTCACACCCAGCTCGTCGGCCACGTCGCGCAGCGCGATGGCGGCCCCGGTCGACGAGGCGGCGATGATGTTGTGACCGCAGGCGTGGCCGACCTCGGGCAGCGCGTCGTACTCCGCGCACAGGCCGATGACCAGGTCACCGCTGCCGTAGGTGGCGGTGAAGGCGGTGTCCAGGCCGGCGACGCCCCGCTCGACCTGGAAGCCCTCGCGCTCGGCCAGGTCGGCGACCATGGCGGCGCTGCGGTGCTCGCGGTAGGCCAGTTCGGGCTCGGCGTGAATGCTCCGGGAAAGGCTCACCAGGGCGTCCGAGTACCGCTCAACGGATGAACGGCAGGTCGCCTTCGGGTGGCTCACCCACACAATCCTGCACCAAGCGTGCTAGGGACTCGCTTAAGTTTGGTCCCTTCAGGGCCAGCCGGCACCGATATTGCGACGAACGGTGCAACGTGCCCCTAGGAGTTATGCCTGGCTGTAGCCGTCGCCCAGCCGATGATCATGAAATCGTCGGCGGGCGGTCCGGGCTCCCACATGATGGGAAATCGGATCAGCTGCTCTGCCGCTTCTTGCGCACCCGGCGGCCGTACCAGACCACCGCGGCCAGCACGACCGCGATCACGCCGAGGATCAGCCGCGTCCGGGCGTCGTCGGAGAAGTTCACGTTCTGCGGCGGGTTCAGCGACGGCCCGGGCGGCGGTGTCTCGGTCTGCGCCTCGGCGGCGCCCGCGAACCACACGCTGAACATCAGCATGGTGACGAGCGTGGTGACCCGGGCCATGAAACGCCTCCTCCGCCTGTTGATCACCTAGCCTACGGGCCCGTGCATCTGGGCGACAGCCGCCGTGTAGGCGGCCCGCACCGCCGCCCCGCCCCCGGTCGCCGCCAATCCCACGCCCTGGACCGGCCAGTCCGGCGGCTCCGCCGCGCCGGACAGCGCCCAGGCCGCCTGCCGGGCCGCGCCCAACGCCACGTACTCGGCGGGCTCGGGCACCTCGACCGGCGCGTCGAACAGCCCGGACGCGACCGCCTGCACGGCCGCCGACCGCGCCGCCCCGCCGATGAGCAGCACCCGCCGCGCCTGCACGCCGACCCGGCGCAGCTCGGCGAGCCCGTCGGCCAGCCCGCACAACATGCCCTCGACCGCGGACCGCGCCACGTTCTCCGGCGTGAGGTTGCCGCGCCGGATCCCGGTCAGCGTGCCCGAGGCGTCGGGCAGGTTGGGCGTCCGCTCGCCGTCCAGGTAGGGCACGAACACCAGGCCGCCGGAACCCGGCTCGGCGCGCAGCGCCAACTCGTCGAGGCCGGCGACGTCGGTGCCGAGCAGCGACGCGGTCGTGGTCAGCACCCGTGCGGCGTTGAGCGTGCAGACGAGCGGGAGGTAGCGGCCGGTCGCGTCGCAGAAGCCGGCGACGAAGCCGGTCGGGTCGGCGGTGCCCTGCTCGGTGACGGCGAAGACCGTGCCGGAGGTGCCCAGCGACACGACGACGTCCCCGGGCCCGGCGTTGAGCCCGAGGGCGGCCCCCATGTTGTCCCCGGTGCCGGCCGCCACCAGGGCGCCTTCCTTGGTGCGGCCGCCGACCTCGGCCGGCCCCAGCAGGCGGGGCAGCCCCGGTGTGCGGCCGCCGAAGGCCTCGGCCAGCAGGTCGGGCAGCCACTCCCCGGTTCGGGGCGAGAAGTAGCCGGTGCCGGACGCGTCGCCCCGGTCGGTCGCCGGCTGCGTGCCCGGCTCGGACAGCGTCCAGCTCACCCAGTCGTGCGGCAGCAGCACGCGGTCGACCCGGTTCGCGGCCTCGGGCTCGTGCTCGGCCAGC
This sequence comes from Kutzneria sp. NPDC052558, assembly GCF_044547355.1. Taxonomy (NCBI): domain Bacteria; kingdom Bacillati; phylum Actinomycetota; class Actinomycetes; order Pseudonocardiales; family Pseudonocardiaceae; genus Kutzneria; species Kutzneria sp. NPDC052558. The sequence goes on along the minus strand of NZ_JBIUAG010000017.1, from coordinate 99,382 downwards.
CAGGCCAGCTTCGTCACGGTGAAGCTGGGCACCGGCACCGAGCCGGTCAGCTCGGCCAGCCGGTCGGCGCCGTGCTGGTGCACGAGCTTCTCGGTCTCGGCCGCCGACCTGGTGTCGTTCCACAGCAGCGCCGGCCGCACCGGCTCGCCCTCGGCGTCGACGGTGACCATGCCGTGCTGCTGGCCGGCGACCGCGATCGCGGCGATCGGCCCCGGCGCGTTCTCCCGGGCCGCCGACACCGCGCGCGTGCAGGCCACCTGCCAGGCGCGCGGGTCCACCTCGGTGCCGTCCGGGTGCGAGGACCGGCCCTCGGCCAGCACACGGCCCGTCTCGGCCTCGACCACCAGCGCTTTGGTCGACTGGGTTGACGAGTCGACACCGATCACCAAGGTCACTTGGTCGATCCAACCGGAGCCGCTGCCGCGGGGAAAGACCTCAGCGCCGCTCGCCGCCGTACACCGAGGCGGCAAGCGCGGCCTCCACGGCCGTCAGCACCTCAGTCGCGGCCGGCGGCATCGGCTTGGCCGCGCGGTCCAGCCATGACCGCAGCATCCGCCGGTCCGCCTGCGGCTCGCACACGTCGTCCAGGCCGAGCTGCCAGGCCAGCAGCGCGAGGCTCACGTTGTAGACGTCCGGGCCGGCCGGCCCCAGCACCGCGGCCCGGATCTCGGTCCGGCCGGCCGCCGCGACCAGCAGGTCGGTCGGCGGGTACCGGTGCGTGCGGCGGAGCAGGGTCCGCTCGCTGATCGGAGTGATCAGTCCGGCCTCGGCGAGCTGGTCCACGACCAGACCCACCACCGACGGCCGCAGGTGGTCGATCCACTCCCGCAGCGGATGGCCGGCCGGCTCGGCGGCGATCTCGGCCAGCACCGCCGCCGACGCCCGATCGCCGCGGCCGCGTTTTCCCGTGACCGCGGGACAGCCGTCGTTGACCGATATCCGGCCGGTGAACAATAGGTCACAAAAAATTGCGCCGCTCAAACATATCTCCAGCGACGGCCGCGCCACCTGCGACTTTCCCGTGAACTCGTCGTGGGCCAGGAAGAACAGGGCCTCGACCAGCGGCGGACGGGAGTTCGTAAACGCCACGGGCGGCCAAACTAGCGGCTGGGAGAACCGCTGTCGAATGGCTACGATCGGCCGCCGTCAGTGGTATGACTGCCCTGGGGAGAAAAGTCGGTGGCTACCGGAACACCGCTGCGGGAACGTGGTCTCGCCCGTCCGCGGCTGGGCGTTGTGCAAATTCTGTTCTTCGTCGTCGGCGCGTCCGGACCGCTGTACGCGATCGCCGGCGGCGTGACCGCGACCTACGCGGTGACCGGCATCGTCGGTGTGCCGCTGTCGTTCGTGCTGCTGGCGCCCGCGCTGCTGCTGTTCGCGGTCGGCTACGCCGCGATGAGCCGGTACATCACCGGGGCCGGCGCGTTCTACCCGTACGTCGCGAACGGCCTGGGCCGCTCCAGCGGCGTGGCCATCTCGTTCGTCGCGCTGGTGGCGTACAACGCGATCCAGATCAGCGTGTACGGCCTGTTCGGCTGGTCGCTGTCGAACTGGCTGAACCCGCTGCTCGGGCTGGACACGCCGTGGTGGCTGTGGGGCATCGTGTGCGCGCTGGTCGTCGGCGCGCTCGGCGTGCTGCGGGTGGACCTGAACGCCCGGGTGCTCGGCGTGCTGCTTCTGTTGGAGTGCGCCGTGATCGTGGTGTCCGACGTGGCGTTGCTCGGCTCCCCCGCCGGTGGTGGCGCGCCGTCGCTGGCGCCGCTCGCGCCGAGCAGCCTGTTCACGACCGGAGTCGGCGCGGTGTTCGCGTTCTCGATCGCCGTGTTCACCGGCTTCGAGGGCGCGGCGACCTACAGCGAAGAAGTGCGCGATCCTCGCAAGACCGTCGCCCGCGCAACATATCTCGCGGTGTTGCTCACCGCCGTGCTGTACACCGTGTCGGCGCTCGCGATGGCCGACGCGACCGGCCCGGCCCAGATCGTCGGCGCCGCCCAGTCGCAGGGCCCCGGCCTGTTGTTCGGCCTGAACGCGCAGCGGCTCGGCAGCACCTTCGCCGACCTCGCCTACGTCCTGTTCCTCACGAGCCAGTTCGCCTCGCTGCTGAGCTTCCACAACGCGATCGCCCGCTACTTCTTCGCGCTCGGACGCGAGGGCGTGCTGCCGGAGACGCTGGCCCGCACCAATCGCCGCACCGGCGCGCCGGCCGCGGGCTCGCTGTTGCAGACCGCGCTGGGCCTGGTCGTGGTGGCGGTCTTCGCGATCACCGGCCGGGATCCGTTCACCGAGCTGTTCACCTGGCTGGGCACGATGGCCTCGGTCGGCGTGGTCTTCGTGCTGGGCGCTGTCTCGGTGTCGGTGATCGGCTTCTTCGGCCGGCGCGAGCACGACGAGCCGCTGTGGCGGCGCACCGTCGCGCCCGCGCTGGCCGCGGTGTCGCTGCTGGTGGTGCTGGTGCTGATCATCTGGAACTTCGACGTGCTGCTCGGCACGGCCGGCGACTCGCCGCTGCGCTGGATCCTGCCCGGCATCCTGTTGCTGGCCGCCGTGGCCGGCTTCGTCCGCGGCTCGGTGCTGCGCAGCCGCAAGCCCGACGTGTACGCCGGCATCGGCCGGAGTTAAGCCTTCAGGGCCGCCAGGGTTCGCTCGCGGTCGCCGGCGACGCTGACCACCAGCTCGGTGACGCCGACGTCCGCGAGCCGTCGGATCTCTTGTGCCACAACCTTTTCGTCGCCGAGGATGGCCGTATCGGCGACGGTGGCCAGGCCCTGGCGGTCGAGGTGCCGGTGGTAGTTCGGAAGTTGCTTGACCGGACCGAGGCCGGCGGCCAGCTGCTGCCGCAGCGCGTCCGCGTCATCGGTGACGCCGACCTGGGCCACGAGCACGATTTCCTTGTCGTGCAGGCGAGGCGCGACCAGTTCGGCCACGCCCCGGGCGGTGGTCCAGACGAGTATCGTGCCGTCGGCCAGCTCGTCGGCGATGCCGAGCATGACCGGGCCCAGCGCCGAGAGCAGCAGCTTGGGCCGGGTCGCGCCCGGAAGCCCCGAGGTGTCGTCCAGCAGCGGCCGCAGCCGGGTCAGGTAGTCGCGGACATGGGCCGCCGGCTTGTCGTAGCTGATGCCGAAGCGCTCCTCCATCGGCGCCTTGTGGCCCGGCCCCACCCCGAGGACGAACCGGTTGCCGGTCGCCTGCTGCGCGCTCAGCGCCGCCTGGGCCAACGCCCGCGGATGACGCGGGTAGGTCAGCGTCACCCCGGTGCCGACCTCGACGGCCGGCACCCGCGCGCCGATCAGCGCCGCCAAGGTCACCGGGTCCCAGCCGACGGTCTCGTTCAGGTAGACGACGTCCGCGACGGCCCGAGCCGCCTCCGTCTCGGCCACCAGGTCGTCCAGCGCGCGGCCGACGCTGTCCACGTGCAGTCCGATTCGCATGTCTCCCCCTGAAGGTGAATCAGAGATTCCGTTTAGGCCCCGATGCTAGCCTAAGGTGAATCCGAGATTCCACTTCTTGGGAGGACCTGGTGCGGGCCGACGCGCGGCGCAACCGCGAGCTGATCGTGCGGGCCGCCACCCGGGCCTTCATGGCCGCCGGCGAGTGCGTGCCCATGGAGGACATCGCGCGGGAGGCCGGGCTCGGCGTCGGCACGCTCTACCGGCACTTCCCCGATCGCGCGGCGCTGCTCGCCCTGATCAGCTGCGATGTGGTCAGCCGGCTCACCGCGGCCGTCGCCGAGGCCGCCGACAGCGACCTGCCCCGCTGGGACGTGCTGCTCGTCTACGTGCGCGAGGCCGTGCTGGAGCCGTTCGCCGTGCTCAAGTCGGTGCCCATTGACGATCCCGTGGTCGCCCAGCCGGTCGCACGGCTGCACGAGGTGATGCTCCGAGTCGTCAAGGAAGCCCAGGACGAGGGCTCCGTCCGCGCCGACGTGGAGCCGCGGGCCGTCCTCGAACTGCTGTCCATGGTCGTCTGCCGCCCCGGCGCGAGCGCCGACGACGCGCTGGCCAAGGTGGTCCTGGCCGGCCTGCGGGCCTGAAACACTGGTCAGACACGCCTCGTGGAGAATGGCCGCATGGCCACGCCGGAACCCCCGCAGGACGACCGATCCCGCGTGATCGCCGGTCGCTACCGGCTCGAACACGTGCTGGGCAACGGGTCGATGGGCACGGTGTGGGCGGCCTACGACGAGTTCCTCCAGCGCAAGGTCGCGGTGAAGGAAGTCCTTCTGCCGCCGGGAATCCCGGCCGGCGAGGCGGACGCGCTGCGGGAGCGCACCCTGCGGGAGGCCCGGGCCATCGCGGTGCTGTCGCACCCGAACGTGGTGACCCTGCACGACATCGCGCGCCAGGACGGCGAGCCGTTCGTGGTGATGGAGCTGGTGCCCTCGCGCAGCCTCGCGGAGGTGGTGCGCCAGCAGGGTCCGCTGAACACGCAGCAGACGGCGGCGGTCGCCGACGCGGTGGCGGCCGGTCTGGAGGCGGCGCACCGGGCCGGCATCACGCACCGTGACGTGAAGCCGGGCAACGTGCTGGTCGGGGACAGCGGCCAGATCAAGCTCACCGACTTCGGCATCGCCCGCAACGTCGCCGAGAACACGATGACCAGCACCGGCATCATGCTGGGCTCGCCGGCCTACATCGCGCCGGAAGTGGCGTCGGGCCAGGAGGTCACGCCGGCGGCCGACCTGTGGAGCCTGGGCGCGACGCTGTTCGCGGTCGTCGAGGGCGTGCCGCCGTACGACGCCGACGACGACCCGCTGGCCACGGTCACCGAGGTGGTGCACGGCGACGTGCCGCGGCCGTCGGCGGCCGGTGCGCTGGAGCCGGTGATCGCCGGCCTCATGGTGAAGGACCCGAGCGCCCGGATGACGCTGGCCGAGGTGCGCCGCCGGCTGCGGCCGCTGCTGGCGGAGCCGGGCACGGTGCTGTTCCCGATGCCGGGCACGGACGCCCCGCCGGTGGCGCCGCCGCCGAAGGCGACCCGTCCCTCGCTGTCCAAGCAGTTCGCGCCGCCGAAGGCTCCGGTCGCGCCCACGGACACGCCGCTGGCCAGCGACCCGGGCCCGTTGCCGTTCATGGTGACCAACGCGCCGACACCGCGGCCACCGACGCCGCGCAAGCGCCGCGGCAAGCTCGCCACGGCGGTGTTGGCGCTGGTCGCGGCGATAATCGTGGTGCTGTCGATGAGCGGCGGCTTCGTCCTGACCCGCTACCTGGGCGGCCAGGCGCTGCTGCCGCCGGCCGTCGCGTTCGGCGGCACGCCGACCTCGCTGCCGACCTCGCCCGGCGCCACCCCGATCCAGACCACGCCCACCCAGGGCAACGCCGTGACCCTGACCGGCCCCACCGGCGGCAACTTCACCGTGGACGTGCCGAACGACTGGCAGCAGTTCAAGCAGACCCGCGACGCCACGGACCTGCTACCGGCGCGCGCGGTGGTGTTCTACATCAGCAAGGACGGCTCACGGGAGCTGTCCGTGCAGCGCTTCCCCAAGTTCACCAACGTCGCCACCTACATCACCGCCATCCGGAAGCTGTCGGGGGTGAGCATGCGGCCGGTGGTCTCCATCGACGTGCCGGGCTTCACCCAGGCCCAACAGCTCGACTACAGCCAGGACGTCGCCGGCGGATCGCCGCCGGGGACGACCGCGATGGCGCTGGTCAAGGGCAACGACCTGTGGGTGGTCGGGGTGAAGACCCCGGTCAACGACCCGATGGGCAAGGTGCTGTTCAACCAGATCTACCGGCAGTTCCAGGTGGCCGGCTGAGGGTGATTTAGGCTCGCCCGCGTGACCGGTATCAGCGAAGACCCCATTTCCCCCGACGCGCTGGCGACCGCCGCCGCGGCGGCGCTCGTCGAGCGCACCGGCGTCGCCCAGCACGACGTCGCCGTGGTGCTCGGCTCCGGCTGGCGGCCGGCCGCCGACGTGATCGGCGAGGCCGAGCACGAGGTGCCGATGCCGGAGCTGCCGGGCTTCCGCGCCCCGACCGCGATCGGGCACGGGGGCACCATCCGTTCGCTGAAGGTCGGCGACAACCGCGTCCTGGTCATGCTCGGCCGCACCCACCTGTACGAGGGCTTCGGCATCGACCCGGTCGTGCACAACGTGCGGACCGCGACCGCCGCCGGCGTGCGCACGATCATCCTGACCAACGCGGCCGGCGGGCTGCGGCAGGGCATGAGCGTCGGGCAACCGGTGCTGATCAGCGACCACCTCAACATGACCGCCAAGTCGCCGCTGGTCGGGGCCCGGTTCGTGGACCTGACCGACCTGTACTCCTCGCGGCTGCGCGACGTGGCCCGCGGCATCCGCCCCGACCTGGAGGAGGGCGTGTACGCGGCGATGCCCGGCCCGCACTTCGAGTCGCCGGCCGAGATCCGGATGCTGCGCACCATGGGCGCGGACCTGGTCGGCATGTCCACGGTCCTGGAGGCGATCGCCGCTCGGGCGGCCGGCGCGGAGGTGTTCGGCCTGTCGCTGGTGACGAACCTGGCGGCCGGCATCACCGGCGAGCCGCTCAACCACGAGGAGGTCCTGGAGGCCGGCCGGCTCGCCGCCACCGACATGGGCACCCTGCTGCGTGACCTGGTGGCGAAGGTATGACCCTTTCGCCGGCGCTGCGTGACACCGCGTTCCGGTGGATCGCCGACGACCCCGACCAGGACGCCCGGGCCGAGCTGCAAGGCGTCGTGGCCAAGGCGATGGCCGGTGACCAGGCGTCGATCGACGACCTGGCCGACCGCATGGCCGGGCCGCTGACGTTCGGCACGGCCGGGCTGCGCGGGCCGGTGCGCGCCGGGGCGAACGGCATGAACGAGGCGGTGGTCGTGCGGACCACCGCCGGCCTTGCGGACTGGTTGCGGCGCAACGGACACGGCGGCGGCGTCGTGGTCGTCGGGCGGGACGCGCGGCACGGCTCGGAGCTGTTCCACCGGGCCGCGGCCGAGGTGCTGGCCGCGGCCGGGTTCGACGTGCGGGTGCTGGACGGCCCGCTGCCGACGCCGGTCACGGCGTTCCTGGTGCGGCGGCTGAACGCGGTCGCCGGCGTGCAGATCACGGCGTCGCACAACCCGCCCGCCGACAACGGCTACAAGCTCTACATAGAGCACGGCGCGCAGATCGTGCCGCCGACCGACCGCCAGATCGAGGCGGCGATCGCCCAGGTGCCGGCGGCGGTCTCAGTGCCGCGCGCGCAGACGTGGACGACCGTGTCCGCCGACGAGGTCGCCGCGTACGTGACGCGGGCGGCGAGCCTGCCGACCGGCGGGGTGCGGACGCTGCGCGTGGCCGCGACCCCGATGCACGGCGTGGGGGCCTCGACGCTGGCCGAGGTGCTGGCCGCGGCCGGCTTCACCGACGTGCACTTCGTTGCGCGGCAGCAGGAGCCGGACCCGGACTTCCCGACGGTGTCGTTCCCGAACCCGGAGGAGCCGGGCGCGACGGACCTGCTGTTGGCGCTGGCCGCCGAGGTCGACGCCGACCTGGCCGTCGCGCTGGACCCGGACGCCGACCGGTGCGCGCTGGGCGTGCGGGAGCGGGACGGGTCGTGGCGCATGCTGCGCGGCGACGAGACCGGGGTGCTGCTCGGCGAGCACGTTCTGTCCACAATGGACGCTTCCGGGGCGTTGGTGGCGACGACGATCGTGTCGTCCTCGCTGCTGTCGAAGATCGCCGCCGCGCACGGCGCCCGCTATGACGAGACGCTGACCGGCTTCAAGTGGCTCGTGCGGGCGGGCGACGGCGCCGGCACCGGTCTCGTCTACGCGTACGAGGAGGCGCTCGGCCACTGCGTCGACCCCGACTACGTGCGGGACAAGGACGGCATCTCGGCCGCGGTGCTGGCCTGCGACCTGGCCGCCGGGCTGAAGGCGGAGGGCCGGACGCCGCTGGACGTGCTCGACGACCTGGCCGTCACGCACGGTCTGCACCTGACCGACCAGGTGTCGCTGCGGGTGACCGAGCTGAGCCGGATCGGCGAGCTGATGGCCGCGCTGCGCACCGATCCGCCGACGTCGCTGGCGGGCGGTTCGGTGCGTGCCGAGGACCTGCGGCCGCGGGCCGACGTGCTGGCCCTGCGCGGCGAGGGGGTGCGGGTGCTGATCCGGCCGTCGGGCACCGAGCCGAAGCTCAAGGCCTACCTGGAGATCGTGGAACCGGTGCCGGACCGGGACGGTCTGGCCGCCGCGCGGCAGCGTGCCGTGGCACGGCTGGCCGCGCTGCGCGGCGAGGTGTCGGCCCTGTTCGAGTGACTCAGGTCGAATGACTCAGGTCGAATGACTCAGGTCGAATGACTCAGGTCGACGCGGCGATGACCAGCGCGATCACCGCGACGGCCAGGCAGACGCCGGCCACCACGTAGGGGATGTTGCCCGGTCCCGACACCGGTCGGGGCCGGCTCTCCGTCATGCCGGCGACGGCCGCGCGGCCGAACGCGTAGGAGAGCGAGGACAGGCACAGTCCGAAGGCGAGCAGGACCGTGTTGGCCGAGTAGGGGGTGTGGTCGATGCCGGGCCACAGCGACAGGACCACCAGCGGTGCACCGATCAGGCCGATGCCTACGGCCAGCCAGCCCGCGTAGATCACACGCTTGCGCCGGCTGCCGGACAGGAGAGTTGAGGTGACGTCCACAGTTCTTCCATGTATACCAGCGTTTCCTCTAAGGAGGACGAGTGGGGTGGCGTCCCGGTTGCCTCGTCGCGCGCCGCTTTTCCTTGACGCGTAGGCACATTCACCGCCACGCTCCGTCACCCGGTCGAACCGGAATCGTGCTGGCAGCACGGTTTTCGCCCCCGGCGCGGCTACCCACCGTCGATCGGTCCCGGGTGTGGCATCGTCGTGCGGGTGCCCCGACTGCTGATCGTGCACCACACGCCCTCGCCCAATCTCCAGGCGATGTTCGAGTCGACTGTGGCCGGAGCCACAACGCCGGAGATCGAGGGCGTCGAGGTCGTGCGCCGCCCCGCGCTCGCCGCCACCGCCGTGGACGTGCTGGCGGCCGACGGCCTCATCCTCGGCACGCCGGCCTCGCTGGGTTACATGTCCGGCGCGTTGAAGGTGTTCTTCGACCTCGTCTACTACCCGTGCCTGGACGCGACGCACGGCCGCCCGTACGGGCTGTACGTGCACGGCAACAGCGACATGTCCGGCGCCGTGCGTGCCGTGGAGGGCATCACCAAGGGCCTGGGCTGGACCCGGGTCGCCGACCACGTGCTGGTCACCGCCACGCCGTCGAAGGACGACCTCCAGGCGTGCTGGGAGCTCGGCGCGACCGTGGCCGCCGGCCTGATGACATGACGGAGCCGCCGGCCCCCCGACGGCCGGCGGGCTCCGGGTCAGATCACTTGCCGACCGAGCCCATCCTGGACGCGGGGTAGCGCTCGCCGGCCACGGCGTCGAGCGGGACGGCGGCCTCGATGGCGGCGAGGTCGTCGGCGGTGAGCGTGAGGCCGGCCGCGGCGACGTTCTCCTCCAGATACTTGATCCGCTTGGTGCCGGGGATCGGCACCACGTGGCTGCCGCGGTGCTGCACCCAGGCCAGCGCCAGCTGGCCCGGCGTGACGCCACGCTCGGCGGCGACGGCCTTCAGGGCCACGACGATCGCCTGGTTCTTGGCCAGGTTCTCCTCGCTGAACCGCGGCTGGCCGACCACCCGGAAGTCGCCATCGCCGAAGCTGTCGGTCGAGGTGAAGCGGCCAGTGAGGAAGCCTCGGCCCAGCGGCGAGTAGGCCACGATGCCGATGCCCAGCTCCTGGCAGGTCGGGGCGATCTCGTCCTCGATGTCACGCGACCACAGCGACCACTCCGTCTGGAGCGCGGTGATCGGGTGCACGGCGTGGGCCCGGCGGATCGTCGCCGCGCCGGCCTCCGAGAGGCCGATGTGCCGGACCTTGCCGGCCCGCACCAGCTCGGCCATCGCCCCGACCGTCTCCTCGATCGGCACGTTCGGGTCCACGCGGTGCTGGTAGTAGAGGTCGATGTGGTCGACCCCGAGCCGGGCCAGCGACTTGTCCACGGCCTCGCGCACGTACGCCGCGTCGCCGCGGACACCCCGCACGCTCGGGTCGTCGGCGTCGCGGACGAAACCGAACTTGGTGGCCAGCACCACCTGGTCCCTGCGGTCCTTGAGGGCCCGCCCGACCAGCTCCTCGTTGGCCCCCATGCCGTACATGTCGGCGGTGTCCAGGAAGGTGACGCCGAGCTCGATCGCGCGGTGGATGGTCGCGATCGACTCCGTGTCGTCGCCCTGTCCGTAGAACTCGCTCATCCCCATGCAACCGAGGCCCTGAGCGGACACCTCCAGGCCGCCGAGCTTGCGCGATTCCATCTTTCTCCTTGTCAGCGTCCGACGAGTTTCTGCATTTCGGGGCGGTACCGGTCGCCGGCGACCACCTCGACGGTGCCGGCGATGGCCGCCAGGTCGTCCGCGGTCAGCGCCAGCTGCGCGGCGGCGACGTTCTCCTCCAGGTACCTGCGCCGCTTGGTGCCCGGGATCGGCACCACGTCCTCGCCCTGCCCCTGGACCCAGGCCAGCGCCAGCTGACCGGGCGTGACGCCGCGCTCGGCGGCGACCGCCCTCAGCCTGTCGACGATGGCCAGGTTGCGGTCGAGGTTCTCGCCGGCGAACCGCGGCAGGGTGCGCCGCATGTCGTCGGCGTCGAGGGTGTCCACCGAGGTCACGCTGCCGGTCAGGAAGCCGCGGCCGAGCGGGGAGAACGGCACGATGCCCACTCCCAGCTCACGGCAGGCCGGCAGGATCTCCGCCTCGATGTCCCGGGTCCACAGCGACCATTCGCTCTGCAACGCGGTGATCGGATGCACGGCGTGGGCGCGGCGGATCGTGTCCGCGCCGGCCTCCGACAGGCCCAGGTGACCGACCTTGCCCGCCCGGACCAGCTCGGCCATCGCCCCGACCGTCTCCTCGATCGGCACGTTCGGGTCGACCCGGTGCTGGTAGTAGAGGTCGATGTGGTCGACCCCGAGCCGAGCCAGCGATCTGTCGACCGCCTCATGCACGTACGCCGCGTCGCCACGCACCGCGAGCCCACCGCCGTCACCAGGCACGAACCCGAACTTCGTCGCGATCGCCACCTGGTCACGCCGTCCCTTGAGGGCCCGTCCGAGCAGTTCCTCGTTGGCGCCGAGGCCGTACTGGTCGGCCGTGTCGAACAGGGTGACGCCCAGCTCGATCGCGCGGTGGATCGTCGCGATCGACTCCGTCTCGTCGCCCTGCCCGTAGGCCTGGCTCATGCCCATGCAGCCCAGGCCCTGGGCCCCGACCGCGAGCTCCCCGAGCCGTCTGGTCGCCAGGCTCACGCCGACGCCTCCTGCACCAGCGTCATGCCGGCCAGCTTGGCCTCGACCTCGGCGTAGTTGGTGATCTTGTAGTCGAGAATGGCCAGGCAGGCCTGGAGCTCGGCGATGCGCTGCCGGACGTCGGTCCGGTGGTCGTAGAGCAGCTGCTTGCGCCGGCCGGCCGTGGCCAGCCCCTTGCGGCGCAGCTGGGCGTACTCCCGCATCAGCCGGATCGGCATGCCGGTCGTGCGCAGTTTGGTGAGGAACTCCAGCCAGCCGAGGTCGTCGTCGGAGTACGAGCGACGTCCCCCGGAGTCCCGGGCCGGCGGATCGACCAGCCCGATTCGTTCGTAGTAGCGGAGGGTGTCGATGGACAACCCGCTTCGGTCCGCTGCCTGGGCGATCGAGTATGTCACGTGGTTGACCGTAGAAGCTGGAGTGCACTCCAGGTCAAGCGCTGAGGCCCGTTGGTGTGCCGCAAACGCTTGCCGTCACACTCTGGCAGCCTGGAGCGGTGATCGACGACTTCGCGAAGCAGTACCTGCACGGCGACCTGCGGGAAGTCCGCGAGGAGATGGTCGAGCGGCTCGACGGGCTGTCCGAGTACGACGTGCGGCGGCCCCTCACCTCGACCGGGACGAACCTGCTGGGGCTGGTCAAGCATCTGGCCCTCGGGGAGTCGCGGTATTTCGGCGAGGTGTTCGGACGGCCGTTCCCGGAGGCGCTGCCGCGGTGGGACGACCTCGACGCCCGCGGCCTGGACAAGTGGGCGGCCGAGGACGAGTCGCGGGAGGAGGTCATCGGGCGCTATCGCCGGGTGTGGGCGCATTCGGACGCGACGATCGAGGCACTCGCGGTGGATGCGCCGGGGCATGTGCCGTGGTGGCCGAGGCCGGAGGTGAAGCTGTTCACCGTGTTGGTCCACGTGCTGACCGAGACCAACCGGCACGCCGGCCACGCGGACATCCTGCGGGAGCAGCTGGACGGCCGGACGTCGGCGCCGGAGCGGGACGCGGCGTTCTGGGCGGCCCGGCGCGCCGAGATCGAGCGGGTGGCGGTCAGGACTTCGGCAGCGCCCAGGACTCGAAGCGAGTCGCCAGGTCGGTGACGTCGAGCCGGTTGTGGGCGACGGCGCGCACGACACCGAGGGCCTCGTCCTCATCGGCGTCGATCCACCAGCCGTTGATGTCGCACAGGGCGACGGCGGCGACCCAGCCGAGGCGCCAGTTGCCCTCGGCCAGCGGCCGGGTGCGGACGACGGAGTGCAGCACGGAGGCGGCCTTGAGCCAGAGCGTCGAGTAGGCCTCGACGCCCAGCACGGTGGCCCGCGGCCGGTAGGCGGCGGCGTCGAGCAGGCCCAGGTCCCGCACCACCAGATCGCCGCCGGTGACGGCGGTGGCCAGCACGAGCAGGTCGCCGGCGTCCAGGTATTCGGTCACTCAGGCCGAGCCGAGGCGGTCGAGCAGCCCCTGGTAGCGCGGCAGCACCCGGCCGAGCACCTCGCCGAGCTGCTCCTCCTTCTGCAGCCGGGCCCATCGCTCGGCCAGCGCCAGGCGCACGATCTCCTGCTTGGAGCGCCCCTCGGCGGCCGCCAGCTCGTCGAGCTGGCGGTTCTCCTCATCGCTCAGACGCAGAGTCATCGCCACGCGGCCACGGTACCAATGTGGTATCAGGCCGGTCCAGTGTCGGCCAGCCGCTGGCGGGAGCTGCCGCTGGCCCTGGTGACGGCCTCGTGGCTGAACGCCTCGGCCAGCCCGAACGCGGGCATGTTGGCGTAGACGGCCTCGAACCGGCCGGGCCCGACCAGGTAGGTCTCGTGCCAGACGCCGACAGTGCCGTCGGCGCCAACGGCGCGGTTGTAGGCCTTCCAGGCCTCCAGGTGCGGCGCGGACCTGGCCGAGGCGAAGTCGATCAGGTCGTCGGCGCTGCGCCAGTACGACACCAGGATCGTGGTCCGGCCGAACCACGAGCGGCCGCCGAGAAAGCCCAGCTCGGGATGCCGGCCGAGGTGGACCAGCATGCGCGGCATGGCCGTGACCACCGGCCACCAGCGGTCCGCCCGCCACCACTTGTTGAACCGCATGCCGATCAGGAACACCACGCCGCCCTGCTCGGGCAGGCGGGCCGTCCACCGTCCGTCGAAGACCATCGCCGGTCCCTCCCCGCAGTTTCGCGACACCGTTATAAAACACCGTTTCGGTTACACTCGTCAAGTGCCACGACCGAAGACCCACGACGACGCCCTGCGCGGGCGACTACTGGCCTGCGCGGCGGAGCTGATCGCCACCGACGGGGTCGACGCGCTCAGCCTGCGCAAGCTCGCCGCCGACGTGCACACGTCGACCACGGCGGTGTACTCGCTGTTCGGCGGCAAGCCGGGCCTGATCAGAGCGGTCTACCTGGCGGCGTTCGAGGGCTTCGAGCGGGAGCTGCGGGCCGTCACGGGGTCGGACGACCCGGCCGAGGACCTCATCCAGCTCGGACTGGCCTACCGCCGGTACGCGCTGGCCCAGCCGCACCTCTACACGCTGTTGTTCACCGACGCGGCCCGCGCCCATGTGCAGCAGTACGAGCTGCTGGCCGAGGTGTCGGCCAGCGCCTTCGCGATCCTGTTCGACACGGCCCGGCGCGGCGTCGAGACCGGCGTCTACATCGACGAGCGGCCGGACGTGATCGCCGTCTCGGCCTGGGGCCTGGTGCACGGCCTGATGTCGCTGGAGCTACAGGGAAACATGCCCGATGTCGAGCAGATGACGCCGGCCTACGAGCGGTCGGTGCGGGCGCTGGTCGACGGCTGGCGGCTCGACCGGGCCACCGGTTCCCGCGACGACACGAGGCCCGGGGAAGTGGCCGCCACGTGACCTCCCCGGGCCTCGCACTCGAAATAATGTGGTCCAGACCACCCTTCGTCAAGGTCTAGACCAGTCTGGACACTCGAAAGACGCAGCCGAAAAACTGGCAACCGTTAGATGTAACCGTTTGCTAGACGGAGCCGTACTGGCGGTCCCCGGCGTCGCCGAGGCCCGGCACGATGAAGCCGGACTCGTTGAGCCGCTCGTCGATGCTCGCGGTGACCACCCGCACCGGCAGCCCGGACTCCTCCAGGCGGCGGATGCCCTCGGGCGCGGCCAGCGCGCACACCGCGGTCACGTCGGTGGCGCCACGCTCGGTGAGCAGGTTGATGGTGTGCACCATGGAGCCGCCGGTGGCCAGCATCGGGTCCAGCACCAGCACCGGCCGCCCGGCCAGGCTCTCCGGCAGCGACTCCATGTACGGCGTGGGCTGGAGCGTCTGCTCGTCGCGGGCCAGCCCGACGAACCCCATCTGCGCGTCCGGGATCAGCTTGTGCGCCTGGTCGGCCATGCCCAGCCCGGCCCGCAGCACCGGCACCAGCAGCGGCGGGTTGCTCAGCCGGTAGCCGTCGGTGCGGGCGACCGGGGTGTGGATGCGTTCGGTGGCCACCGGGGCCTCCCGGGTCGCCTCGTAGACGAGCATCACGGTGAGCTCGTGCAGGGCGGCCCGGAACGCGGCACTGTCGGTGCGCGCGTCCCGCATGGTGGTCAGGCGGGCCCTGGCCAGCGGGTGATCGACGACGAGGACGTCCATGGGTGGTCACGGTAGCCGCCGGATGTCCGGCTTCCGCGTGACAGGTCCCCCATCTGGTTGACAGTGCGCCGGCGGGTGTTTTAGATAGCCTCGCCTTACTCGCAGGTAAGGCACGCCTGACCGGGAGAGTTGATGCTGCCCACATTCGTGATCGGACTGCGTGAGGGCCTCGAGGCCGCGTTGATCGTCGGGATCATCGCCGCGTTCCTGGCCCAGCAGGGCCGCAAGGACGCGCTCCGCCAGGTCTGGATCGGGGTGGGCATCGCCGTCGCCCTGTGCGTCGTGATCGGTGTCGTGCTGCGCCTGGTCTCCCAGGAGCTGCCCCAGCAGGGCCAGGAGGCGCTGGAGACCGTGGTCGGCGCGCTGGCCGTGGTGATGGTCACGTACATGGTGCTCTGGATGGCTAAGCACTCCCGCGGCCTGCGCAAGGAGCTTGAGGGCGCCGCCGCCAGCGCGCTGGCCCAGGGCTCCACGGCGGCGCTGGTCGGCATGGCGTTCCTGGCCGTGATGCGCGAGGGCTTCGAGACCGCGGTGTTCCTGCTGGCGCTGACCCAGGCCAGCGGCAACGCCACGCTGTCCTTTCTGGGCGCGCTTCTGGGCATCCTGGTCGCCGCCGCCATCGGATACGGCATCTACAAGGGCGGTGTGCGGCTCAACCTGAGCCGGTTCTTCCGCATCACCGGCATCGTGCTGGTCATCGTCGCCGCCGGCCTGGTGATGTCCACGCTGCACACGGCGTTCGAGGCGCACTGGATCTCGTTCGGCCAGCAGCGGGCGCTGAACCTGTCGTGGCTGGTGGTGCAGGGCACGCCGCTGTACTCGCTGTTCAGCGGGGTGCTCGGGGTGCAGCCCTATCCGACCGTCACCGAGGTGACGGGCTGGCTGGTCTACGCGGCGCCGATGCTCGCGTACGTGTTGTGGCCGCGGACGGCCACGAAGAAGAAGCTGATTGGAGCGACCAACTCGTGAGAACCACCATCGGCCTGACCGCGATCGCGGCAGCGGCGACCCTGGCCCTCACCGCGTGCGGCGGCAGCAGCACCAGTGGGAACCCGCCGGCGAACGCCCCGGCCGGGCAGGGTGGCGACGTCACGGTGACGCTGACGGCCGACGGCTGCCAGCCCTCGCCCACGTCGATCTCCAGCGGCGCGGTCAACTTCAAGGTGTCCAACAAGGACGCGGGCGCGATCAGCGAGGCGGAGCTGCTGTCCGGCGGCCAGATGCTCGGCGAGCAGGAGAACCTCACGCCCGGCCTGGACGGCGGCTTCTCCCTGGAGCTGGCCAAGGGCGACTACCAGATCTACTGCCCGGGGGCCAAGCAGGAGAAGTGGGACTTCCACGTGACCGGCGACGCCGCCAAGTCGTGGAAGGACAACCCGACCCTGGTCACCGCGACCACCGAGTACGGCAAGTGGATCGTGGACCAGGTCAACCAGCTGGTCACCGGCACGCAGGCGTTCGCGGACGCGGTGAAGGCCGGCGACATCGCCAAGGCCGGCGTCGCCTACGGGCAGGCCCGCGTGTTCTACGAGAAGGTCGAGCCGGTGGCCGAGATCTGGGGCGACCTGGACCTCAACATCGACGGTCGGCTCGACGACTTCGACAACGCCGCCGACTTCAAGGGTTTCCACAAGATCGAGCAGGCCATCTTCGAGACCAAGAAGCTGGACGGCATGGGCCCGGTGGCCGACGAGCTGGTCAAGAACGTGACCTCGTTGCAGCAGCTGGTGACCAAGGCCGCCTACCAGCCGGCCGAGATCGCCAACGGCGCCACCGAGCTGGTCGACGAGATCCAGAAGACCAAGGTCACCGGCGAGGAGGAGCGGTACTCGCACATCGACCTGCTGGACTTCAAGGCCAACCTGGACGGCTCGATGGAGGCGTTCACCGTCCTGCTGCCGGCGCTGCAGAAGAGCGCCCCGGACCTGGCCAAGACCGTGCAGGACCGCGACGCGGCGGTGGAGGCGGCGCTCAAGCCGTACGAGCAGAGCCCTGGCTACCTCGACACCGGATATGTGGACTACTCGACTGTCAGCAAGGACCAGCAGAAGGTGTTGTCCCAGGCCGTGAACGCGTTGGGCGAGGCCATGTCCCAGGTGGCCGCCAAGGTGACCCAGTGACCTCCCGGGTCTCGCGCCGCGCCCTGTTCTCCGGCATCGGCGCGCTCGGCGTCGGCGGTCTGGTGGCCGCCGACGCCTCGGCGTCGGCGCTCAACGCCGAGAACGCGACCCCGCAGGTGGTGCCGTTCCGGGCCGACCGCCAGGCCGGCATCATCACGCCGCAGCAGGACCGGCTCACCTTCGCCGCGTTCGACGTGGTCACCAAGGACCGCAGCGAACTGGTGTCGCTGCTCAAGACGTGGACCGCCGCGGCCGAATCGATGACCAGGGGCGACCTGGTGCCGGGCGGGGAGGCCGACCTCCAGGCCCCGCCGGCCGACACCGGCGAGGCCGACGGCCTCAAACCCGGCAACCTGACCGTGACGATCGGCTTCGGCCCGTCGCTGTTCGACGACCGGTTCGGGCTGGCGTCGAAGAAGCCGGCGGCGCTGGTTGCGCTGCCCAAGCTGGTGCCGGAGCAGTTGGATCCGGCCTACACCGGCGGGGATCTGTGCGTGCAGGCGTGCGCGGACGACCCGCAGGTGACCTTCCACGCGGTGCGCAACCTGGCCCGGCTCGGGGCGGGAATCGTGGTGCTGCGGTGGATGCAGCTCGGTTTCGGCCGTACGGCGTCCACGTCGAGCGCGCAGGCCACGCCCCGCAACCTGATGGGCTTCAAGGACGGCACCCGCAACCTGCGCGCCGAGCAGACCGACCTGATCGACCAGAACGTGTGGGTCGGCGCCGAAACCGACCAGCCGTGGCTGCGCGGCGGCAGCTACCTGGTGGCGCGCCGGATCCGGATGTTCATCGAGACCTGGGACCGGGACTACCTGGCCGACCAGCAGAACGTGTTCGGCCGCTACAAGTCCAGCGGCGCGCCGCTGGGTGGGGCCCAGGAGTTCGACCCGCCCAACCTCGGCAGCACCGACATCCCCGACGACGCCCACATCCGGCTCGCCTCGCCGGAACACAACGGCGGCGTGCACCTGCTGCGGCGGGGCTACTCGTTCACCGACGGCATCGACAGCACCGGAAACCTGCTGGGCGGGCTGTTCTTCATCGCGTTCATGAAGGATCCGCAGCAGTTCGTGACCGTGCAGAAGGCGCTGGCCGGGGACGCCCTCAACGAGTACATCCAGCACATCGGCAGCGGCCTGTTCGCCTGCCCGCCCGGGGTCACGGACGGCCAGTACTGGGGCCAGTCGCTGTTCACGTAGCGTTCACGGTTGCGGCGGCGATGTTCTTGTTGTCAGGAAACGAACTCGTTGGGCGGTGCGGCATGGCTGACTCGGGATGTGTCGCGGTGCCGTGCCGGTGCTGGGTGTGCACGCTGCGGCGGCTGCGACGGCCGGCGCCGAGCCGGCCGCGGGGCGGTCCTTCCGGCAAACCCCGGGCGGGGCGCTAGCGCTGGTTCTAGGCTGCTGCGTGTGAGCGAGCAGCCTGACCCCATGTCCCTGCGGGCCTCGGACGCCGACCGTGAGCGGGTCGCGCAAGTGCTGCACAAGGCGATGTCCGAGGGCCGGCTGACCGTGAGCGAGCTCGACGAGCGGCTGGCCGGGCTGTACCAGTCCAAGACCTTCGGCGACCTGGTGCCGTTCACCCGTGACCTGCCGGACGTGCAGACCCCGATGCCGGCGGCGCCGGCCGTGACTCAACCGGGCCAGTACGCGCCGTCGATCGGCGGCTTGGTCACCTCGTCGACGTCGGTGGCCATCATGAGCCAGTCGGTGCGCAGCGGGCAGTGGGTGGTGCCGGCGTCCTACACGGCTTCGGCGTTCTGGGGCGAGGTCAAGCTGGACCTGCGGGACGCCACCTTCGAGGCGGCCGAGTGCACCATCACCGCGACCGCCGTGATGGCCGCGATCAAGATCATCGTGCCGCCGGAGCTGACCGTGCGCATCGACGGATTCGGCTTCATGGGCGAGTTCGAGCGCGCCGCCGACGGCCCGGGCGTGCCGGGCTCCCCGGTGCTGCGCATCACCGGCCTGGCCCTGATGGGCGCGGTAGAGGTCCGCCGCAAGCCCCGCAAATCCGACCGCCGCCAACTCCCCAACTGATCCCCGCGAGTCCCGCCCAGCGACATCCCGAATGGAGGTTTCAAGCACCTTCGAAAGCCACATGTGCGCCACATTCGACTCCCAGCGCCACATGTGGCAAAAACCGGGGCGGGGTGGTCGAGGCCGTGAGGGGTAGCGGCGGGGTCAGGCGGCCCAGTTGGCGGTGATCGTGCAGCGGGCCTCCGAGGACGTCCCGCCGGTGACCGTGAACCCGAACTGGATGGTCACGTCGGTGGGCGGCTCGGCGCCGTTGCGCAGGTTGGCCAGCGCCGCCTGCAATGTCGGCCGGACCTTCTCCAGCGCCTCGCGCAGCGCCCCGCCGGCCTCGGTCACCAGCGAGCCGGAGCGGTCGAGACCGCCCTCCACCTCGACCAGCACGTTGTTGCCGTCGTCCAGCGTCAAAGCCACCACGTTCACCATGACGACTCCTGGAGTTGTCCCAGCGTTCGGCCAAGGTTAGATCCACTGCCCCCGGGCAGGCGGGTGAAACACCCGTGCTGTCCCGCCAACGAGGGACACCCTCGCCCTGAATCGCGCATTCGGCATGTCGCTGAGCGGGGGTTCATCAGACGGCTTGGGGGTGTTCGGCGGCGGAGAGCTGGATCTCGACGAGGTCGAGGAAGGCGTCCACCTCGTCCTGGTCGTAGCCCTCGCCTTCGATCAGCGCCTCCCCGAAGGTGGCCTCGCGGACCTGGGCGGCGGTGAGCCGGCCGCGGCCGCGCAGGGTGGCCTCGACCTTGTCCAGAAAGTGGTCGACCTCGTCCTCGTCGTAGCCGCGGGTGCCGGCGGCGGCGGTGTGGAAGCCGACGGTGACGATGTCGTCGGCGGTGAGGGTGCGCGGCCGGCCGCCTAGTCGTTCCAGCACCTTGGCCACGATCAGCAGGAACGCGTCGACGCCGTCCTCGTTGTAGCCGTCGGCGTCGGCGGCGGCCCGGCTGAACCGGACGGCCCGGACCTCGTCGACGGTGAGCCGGTCGGTGCCGTGCAGCGCGCCGACGACCCGGTCCAGGAAGGCGTCGACCTCGTCGATGTCGTAGCCGCAGCCCAGCGCCTCGGCCGCCAGCGCCAGGAACTGGTCGACCTCGTGGTCGAAGTAGCCCTCCTCGCCGGCCGGCGGCTTGTGGAACTTGACCTTGTTGACGTCCTGGCCGGTGAGTTTGTCCCGGCCGCGCATCGTCGCCTCGATGCGGTCGACGAAGTCGTCCACCTCGCCCGGGTGGTAGGCCCGTCGCCCCGGCGGCGGCGGGTTGAACACGACGTCACGCACCTCTTCGGGGGTCAATGTCACGGCGGCCTCCTCACGTCATAGGGGACATACGCACGCAAGGGCCACTTAGACTCGATCCCATGTCAGCCCCTTCTACGACAGAGTTGTCGGAGGTCACGCGCGACGACGCGTCCCTGCGGCGCTTCCTGCACGGACTGCCCGGGGTCGACCAGGTCGGCGTGGAACAGCGCGCGGCCGGCCTCGGCACGCGGAGCATCAAGAAGGCCGCCAAACTGTGGGCCATCGACACCGCGATCTCCATGGTCGACCTGACCACGCTGGAGGGCGCCGACACGCCCGGCAAGGTCCGCACCCTGGCCGCCAAGGCCCGCAGGCCCGATCCCGAGTACGCGGACGTGCCGCACGTCGGCGCGGTCTGCGTCTACCCGGACATGGTGGCGACCGCCGTGGCCGGCGTCGGCGACAGCGGGGTCGGCGTGGCCAGCGTCGCGACGGCCTTCCCGTCCGGCCGGTCCAACCGCGCGGTCAAGCTGGCCGACACCGCGCTGGCCGTCGACGCCGGCGCCACCGAGATCGACATGGTGATCGACCGCGGCGCGTTCCTGTCCGGCCGCTACGGCCAGGTGTACGAGGAGATCGTCGCGATCAAGCAGGCCTGCGGCAGCGCCCACCTCAAGGTGATCCTGGAGACCGGCGAGCTCGCCACGTACGACAACGTGCGCCGGGCGTCCTGGCTCGCGCTGCTGGCCGGCGGCGACTTCATCAAGACCTCGACCGGCAAGGTCTCCCCCGCCGCGACGCTGCCGGTCACGCACGTGATGTTGCAGGCCGTCCGCGACTGGCACGAGCGCACCGGCGAGCTGCGCGGCGTGAAGCCCGCGGGCGGCATCCGCACCACCAAGGACGCGATCCGCTACCTGGTCGCGGTGCACGAGGTCGCCGGGGAGCAGTGGCTGACCCCGAAGCTGTTCCGTTTCGGCGCGTCCAGCCTGCTCAACGACCTGTTGATGCAGCGACGCACCCAGCTGGAGGGCCACTACAGCGGCCCGGACTACGTGACGGTGGACTGATGAGTAACTGGGAGTACGCGCCCGCGCCCGAGTCGCGGGACATCGCGAACCTGAAGCCGGCCTACCGCATGTTCGTCGACGGCAAGTTCGTCGAGGGCTCGGGCGAGCCGCTCAAGACGGTCAACCCGGCCACCGAGGAGGTGCTGGCCGAGGTCAGCACCGCGTCGCCGGCCGACGTGGACACCGCGGTCAAGGCCGCGCGCCGGGCCCACGAGCGGGTGTGGGGCAAGATGCCCGGGGCCGAGCGGGCCAAGTACATCTTCCGGGTGGCCCGGCTGATCCAGGAGCGCGCGCGGGAGCTCGCGGTGCTGGAGAGCCTGGACAACGGCAAGCCGATCAAGGAGTCGCGCGACGTCGACGTGCCGACGGCCGCCGCGCACTTCTTCTACCACGCGGGCTGGGCCGACAAGCTCGGCTACGCCGGCTTCGGGCCCGACCCGCGGCCGCTGGGCGTGGCCGGCCAGGTCATCCCGTGGAACTTCCCGCTGCTGATGGCGGCCTGGAAGATCGCGCCCGCGCTGGCCTGCGGCAACACCGTGGTGCTCAAGCCGGCCGAGACGACGCCGCTGACCGCGCTGGTGCTGGCCGAGATCTGCCAGCAGGCCGAACTGCCGCCGGGCGTGGTCAACATCCTGCCCGGGGCCGGCGACGTCGGCTCGGAGCTGGTCAACCACGCCGGCATCGACAAGGTCGCGTTCACCGGGTCCACCGAGGTCGGCAAGCTGATCCAGCGCTCGCTGGCCGGCACCGGCAAGAAGCTCACCCTGGAGCTGGGCGGCAAGGCCGCCAACATCGTGTTCGACGACGCGCCGCTGGACCAGGCCGTCGAGGGCATCGTGAACGGCATCTTCTTCAACCAGGGGCACGTCTGCTGTGCCGGCTCGCGGCTGCTCGTGCAGGAGTCGATCGCCGACGAGCTGCTGGAGAAGCTGCGCTACCGGGTGTCGACGCTGCGCGTGGGCGACTCGCTGGACAAGAACACCGACGTCGGCGCGATCAACTCACGGGCCCAGCTGGAGAGGATCCAGGAGCTGGCCGCGGCCGGCGACGCCGAGGGCGCGCAGCGCTGGACCAGCCCCGCGCCGGTGCCGGAGAAGGGCTTCTTCTTCGCCCCCACGGTGTTCTCCGACGTGCAGCAGTCGATGCGGATCGCCCGGGAGGAGATCTTCGGGCCGGTGCTGTCGGTGCTGACCTTCCGCACCCCGGACGAGGCCGTGGCCAAGGCCAACAACACGCCGTACGGGCTGTCCGCCGGCATCTGGACCGAGAAGGGCTCGCGCATCCTGTGGGCGGCGCAGCGCATGCGGGCCGGCGTGGTGTGGGCCAACACGTTCAACCGTTTCGACCCGACCGCGCCGTTCGGCGGCTACCAGGAGTCGGGCTTCGGCCGCGAGGGCGGCCGCGCCGGGCTGGAGGCGTACCTCGATGTCTGACCGCATTTCCGTCGCCAAGACGTACAAGCTCTACATCGGCGGCGCGTTCCCGCGCTCCGAGTCCGGCCGGTCCTATCCGGTGAGCGACTCGCGGGGCGGCTTCCTGGCCAACGCCGCGCAGGGCTCGCGCAAGGACGCCCGGGACGCCGTGGCCGCCGCCCGCAAGGCCTTCCCCGGCTGGTCCGGCGCGACTGCCTACAACCGGGGCCAGGTGCTGTACCGGGTCGCCGAGCTGTTGGAGGGCCGGCGCGAGCAGTTCGTCGCCGAGGTCTCGGCCAGCGAGGGCACCAAGCGGGGCGAGGCGATCGTGGACGCCGCCATCGACCGCTGGGTCTGGTACGCCGGCTGGACCGACAAGATCGCCAGCGTCTTCGGCGCGTCCAATCCCGTCGCCGGGCCGTACTTCTCGTTCAGCGTGCCCGAGCCCACCGGCGTCGTCGCCGTGCTCGCCCCGCAGGCGTCGTCCCTGCTCGGCCTGGTCAGCGTGGTCGCGCCGGTGATCGCCACCGGCAGCACCTGCGTGGTCGTGGCCAGCCAGGAGCGGCCGCTGCCGGCGATCACCCTGTCCGAGGTGCTCGCCACCTCCGACGTCCCCGGTGGCGTGGTCAACGTGCTCACCGGCCGCACCGCCGAGATCGCCCCCTGGCTCGCCGCCCACGCCGACGTCAACGCCCTCGACCTCACCGGCGCCCCCGACGCCGTCAAGGCCGACCTGGAGCGCGCCGCCGCCGGCACCGTCAAGCGCCTCGTCCGCTCCGGCCGCGGCGAGCCGGACTGGGTGCGGGAACCCGACGTCAGCCGCATGCGCGCCGTGCTGGAAACGAAGACCGTCTGGCACCCGATGGGGGTATGAGTGACCGCGGTTCAAGGGGGGATAGAGGTGACGCCCCCCTTGAACCGCGAATACTGGAGCAATGACGGTCGGAGTTCAGTGGCCATACGTGCCGCCGGACGGGTGGAGAGCAGCTGATCTCGATCAGCTGAGCCCGGACGGCCCCGATGGCATGTTCGATGCGCTCAAGCACATCGAGCTGATCGACGGAGAACTCATCGTCATGAGTCCGCGGACCGAGTTCCACCAACGAGTGATCATCGGTCTGTGGTTCGAGCTGAAACGCCAGGTTCCGGCCGAGTTCACCGCGACCACGGAGATGGACATCATCCTCGGGGAGCGGCAGCGCCCCTGTCCGGATGTCTCCATCGTGTCTGCCGCTGCTGCCGCCCAGGTGAGCCGCACCTACTACGTGCCGGAAGATGTGCTGCTGGTCGTCGAGGTGGTCTCCAAGTCCTCGGAGATCCGGGACCGGGAGACCAAGCCTCGAAGGTATGCGGAGGCCGGCATTCGTCACTTCTGGCGTGTCGAGAACGACGGCGGCCGACCGGTGGCCTACGTCTACGAGCTCGATCCCGCCACTCGCACCTACTCGTTGACCGGGATCTTCCACGACCGGCTGAAGACGACGGTGCCGTTCGCCATCGACATCGCGCTGACCGACCTGACGCGCTGACGCCCGGTCACAGCCGTTCGATGATGGTGGCGTTGGCCAGGCCGCCGGCCTCGCACATGGTCTGCAGGCCGTAGCGGCCGCCGGTCTGCTCCAGGACACCGAGCAGGGTGGTCATCAGCCGGGCGCCGCTGGCGCCGAGGGGGTGGCCGATGGCGGTGGCGCCGCCGTTGACGTTGACCTTGGCCAGGTCGGCGCCGGTCTCGGCCTGCCAGGCCAGCACGACGCTGGCGAAGGCCTCGTTGACCTCGAAGGCGTCGATGTCGGCGAGGGTGAGGCCGGCCCGGTCCAGCACCTTGCGGGTGGCCGGGATGACGCCGGTGAGCATGTAGAGCGGGTCGTCGCCGACGACGGCGAAGGAGTGCAGCCGGGCCCGGGGCCGCAGGCCGAGCCGCGCGGCGGTCTCGCTGCTGGTGATCAGGACGGCGGCGGAGCCGTCGTTGATCGGGCTGGAGTTGCCGGCGGTGACGCGCCAGTCCAGGTCGGGGAAGCGCTGCTGCCAGAACTCGGACTTGAAGGCGGGCCGCAGTCCGGCCAGCACCTCGGGGGTGGTGGTGGGGCGGATGGTCTCGTCCCAGTTGACCTCGGCGGCGTCCACCTTGACCGGCGCGACCTCGGCGGCGAACCGGCCGTCGGCCCAGGCGGAGGCGGCCCGGCGGTGGCTCTCGGCGGCGAAGGCGTCGAGCCGCTCCCGGGACAGGTTCCAGCGCTGGGCGATCAGCTCGGCGCTGATGCCCTGCGGCGCCAGCCCCTCAGGGTAGCGGGCGGCGACACCGGGGCCGAGGAAGTCCTGGCCGGCGGCCTGGCTGCCGATCGGGATCCGGCTCATGGACTCGATGCCCGACGCGATCACCACGTCGTACGCGCCGGCGATGACGCCCTGGGCGGCGAAGTGGATGGCCTGCTGGCTGCTGCCGCACTGCCGGTCGACGGTGACCGCCGGCACCGACTCGGGCAGCCCGGCCGACAGCGCGGCCCAGCGGGCGGTGTTGCCGCTCTGCTCCCCGATCTGGCCGACCGCCCCGCTGATCACGTCGTCGACCACGGCCGGGTCGATGCCGGTGCGCTCGATCAGCGACCGGATGGCGTGCGCGTGCAGGTCGACGGGATGGACCCCGGACAGCGCCCCGCCCGGCTTGCCCTTGCCGATCGGTGTCCGCACGGCGTCGACGATGACGGCGTCCCTCATGGTTCCTCCTCAGCACGGGACCTACCTGCTGAGTTGGATTTTACGACTCAGTAACGAGAAAGAAGGAGCCCGAGGTGAGCGGAGTCACCTCGGGCCCGTTCTAGCGCACGGGATCAGGCGCCTTCGGCGGCCAGGTCGATGCCGTCGAGGTCCACCTTGTCGCCCTTGCCGGCGATGGCGTTCTTCGGAGCCCGGGCCCGGCGCTGCGGCCGCGGCAGGGCGGTGGGCGGCGGGGGCGGGGTGGGCGCGCCGCCGCCGAGGATGAGCTCGGCGAAGGTGGCCATGGCCTCGTCCAGCTGACTGGCGTTGCGGCGCTCGGACTCCTCGTTGGCCCCACGGACCAGGGAGACCAGGCGGTCGGCGTCGGGACGGGCGGACAGGGTGCCGTGCACGTCCTGCAGGCCGCTGGAGACGGTGCCGGCCAGGTCGCCGATGCGCTCGCCGGTGGCGGCGCCGACGGCGTCGACCCGGGTGTCGATCTCGTCGAGCCGGGTGGAGACCTGCTCCAGGCGACGGGCCAGGGCCTCGAGGCGGTCGGTCGGGTCCACGGCCGGGCGGGACATGAGGTCGTCCAGCTTGGCGTGCACCGAGTCGTGGGTGGCGCTGATCCGGTCGTTGACCGTGCCGTGCACCTCGGCCAGCTTGCTCTCCAGCGCGATGCGGGAGTCGTTCAGGCTGCTCTCCAGCGCGGCGCGCGAGTCGCCCAGCTTGCTCTCGAACGAGGCGCGGGTGTCGCCGAGGCCCGCGCGAATGCCGTCGCCGGTCTCGGCGACGGAGCGCTGCAGGGCCTCCTTGGTGCCGTCGAGGTGCTCGTGCACGCCCTCGTCGACCTCGTCGATACGGCTGCGCAGGGCGGTCTCCAGCGCCTCGAGGCGCTCGCGGATCGGGGCGTGCAGCACACCGGGCAGGGCGTCGGCCTTGCCGTCCTGCTTGTCCAGGTGGCCGTCGACGTCGTCGAGGCGCTTGTGGATGTGGGTCAGCTTGTCCTCGAGGCCGTCCATCCGGCCGGCGACGCCCTCGAAGCGGCCGCCGACGCCGTCCAGCCGGCCGTCCAGCTGCGCGAACGGCTTGGCCAGCTTGTCGACCACACCCTCCAGCGCGCGGCCCAGCTCGGAGATGGCGCCGTCCTGCGCCTCCAGCTTGGCCAGCGCCTCGTCGAGACGCTCGGCCAGCACGCTGACCTCGGTGCGGTCCGGCAGCTCCGACAGGCGCTTGCGAACGGAACCCAGCGACTCGAGCGGGGACATCCGCGCGTGGATCTCGTCGAGCGCGTCGAAGATCTGCTGCTGTTCGCTCTCACGGATCTCCGCGGCGCGCGTCAGCATGTTGCGCATCCGATCGAAGGACATCGTGGAGTTGTTGTTCTCGTTCACGGCTGGCGCCTTCGTCCATGGGGATGGGGAGACTCAGCGACTCTAGCCAGCTACTCACGGCGACACGAACCGGCCCCACGGATCTTGACGCAGCCGTGCCCTGATTTGCGTCGTTCGGAGCACGCCGAGAGCCGCGTGGGACTGAGTCGATCTTCATCTAGTTGCCGACTGAAACCAAAGATCCCCTGTTTGAGTGATGCTCTACCCCGACGTGGTGGCACACCGTGGTCGAGATACCACCCGACAGCGGAGACCGCCATACGAGCGGGTGCACTTCACCGACACGGCTAACACCGTTCATGATCATACCGCCCCACGATCGCGCGGGCGAGGAACGCGCCACGGTGCGGGTACCGTGTCGCAATGCCCACGCCGATGACCCCCGAGGCGATCCGCCGCGCCCCCAAGGTGCTCCTGCACGACCACCTGGACGGCGGGTTGCGGCCCCAGACCGTGATCGAACTGGCCGACACGATCGGCTACACCGATCTGCCCACCACCGAGCCCGAAGCCCTCGGCTCCTGGTTCAGAGACGCCGCCGACTCCGGCTCGCTGGTCCGGTACCTGGAGACCTTCGCCCACACCTGCGGAGTGATGCAGTCCGAGCAGGCCCTGGTGCGGGTGGCCGCCGAGGCGGCCGAGGACCTGGCCGCCGACGGCGTCGTCTACGCCGAGGTGCGCTACGCCCCCGAGCTGTTCCTGCCCAGCGGCCTGTCCCTTGAGCAGATCGTGGAGGCCGTGCAGGAGGGCTTCCGCCAGGGCGAGCGCACCACCGGCAACAAGATCCGGATCGGCACCCTGCTGTGCGCGATGCGGCAGAACGAGGGCTGGCAGCGCATCGCCGAGCTGGCCGTGCGCTACCGCGACGCCGCCGTGGTCGGCTTCGACATCGCCGGGCCCGAGGCCGGCTTCCCGCCCACCCGCGGCCTGGACGCCTTCGAGTACCTGCGCCAGCAGAACGCCCACTTCACCATCCACGCCGGCGAGGCGTTCGGGCTGCCGTCGATCTGGGAGGCCATCCAGCACTGCGGCACCGACCGGCTGGGCCACGGCGTGCGCATCGTCGACGACATCACCCAGGACGCCGACGGCTCCGTCCACATCGGACGCCTGGCCGGCTTCGTCCGGGACAAGCGCATCCCGCTGGAGATGTGCCCGTCCTCCAACGTGCAGACCGGCGCGGCCAAGTCCATCGCCGAGCACCCCATCGGCCTGC
Source organism: Kutzneria sp. NPDC052558 (assembly GCF_044547355.1). Taxonomy (NCBI): domain Bacteria; kingdom Bacillati; phylum Actinomycetota; class Actinomycetes; order Pseudonocardiales; family Pseudonocardiaceae; genus Kutzneria; species Kutzneria sp. NPDC052558. Next base: position 71,316 of record NZ_JBIUAG010000017.1, on the reverse strand, counting down.
TCACCGAGCTCCGGTTCCGAGTGACCGTCAACACCGACAACCGCCTCATGAGCGGCTGCACCATGACCAGCGAGTTCGCCGCCCTGCACGAGGCCTTCGGCTACGGCTGGTCGGACATGCAGTGGTTCACCGTCAACGCCATGAAGTCCGCCTTCATCGGCTTCGACGAGCGGCTGGCCCTGATCAACGAGGTGATCAAGCCCGGCTACGCCGACCTGATGGCCTGAGCGCGCGAAGGTAGCGTGAGCCCATGTTGACCCGCCTCGAGGTCCACGGCTTCAAGAACCTGGTGGACGTGCAGGTCGAGTTCGGCGCGTTCACCTGCATCGCCGGGGCCAACGGCGTCGGCAAGTCGAACGTCTTCGACGCGATCGAGTTCCTCTCGCACCTCGCCTCGGAGCCGTTGGCCGACGCCGCGAGGCGGGTCCGGGGGCCCTCGGGCGAGCGCGGCGGCGATCCCCGGGACCTGTTCTGGGACGGCTACCGCGACCACGGGCGCGCTATGCGGTTCGCCGTGGAGATGCTTGTGCCCAGCGATGTCCTCGATGACCTGGGCGAGAGCGCCGCCGCAACGTGGACCTTCCTGCGCTATGAACTGGAACTGGGCTACCTGAGGCCGAGCGCAGGCGGACGTGGAGAACTGTTGCTCACCAAGGAAGACCTACTCCGGGCGGATCATGTCGACCGGTTGGGACTCTGGTCGGCGGAACAGTTCATGAATTCAGTCCTGCATGGCAGGCCCAGCCGAGACCCCCTGCTGTCGACACACCATGTGGATGAGTCCAACCTTGCCTACTCGAAGGCAGATGTGGGCAGCCGCGGCCGGTTTCCAAGGGCGGCGGTTCGAACAGCTCGAACCGTGTTGAGCAGTATCTCGTCAGGCGACGAGCCAACGCTGCTGGCCGCACGGCGGGAGATGCAGAGCTGGCGCCGGCTGGCTCTGGAGCCTTCGGCACTGCGCGCGCCCGACAGCTTCTCCGAGCCCCGAGAGCTGGGTGTTGACGGCCGTCACCTCGCGGCCACCCTCCACCGGATCGCCAACGACGGCGACCCCGACGCCGCCTACGCCCGGATCGCCGACCGACTTTCCGACCTCGCCGGCGTCGACGTCGACGAGATCGGCGTGGATCCGGACGAGGCCAGGGAGGTCTTCACACTGTTCCTGACCGAGCGGTCCGGCCTCCGTCTGCCGGCGCGGGCGCTGTCGGAAGGCACGCTGCGCTTTCTGGCGCTGTGCGTGCTGCTCGAAGACCCGACGGTCACCGGCCTGCTGTGCATGGAGGAGCCCGAGAACGGGATCCATCCGGCGAACCTGCCGGCCATGGTCAACCTGGTTCGAGAACTGGCCGTCGACACGTCACGACCACCCGGCGACGACAACCCCTTCCGTCAGGTGATCGTGAACACCCATTCCCCGACGGTCGTGCAGCTGTGCGGCCCCGACGAGCTGTTGTTCGCGGAGCGGATCCGGCAGCAGGCGCCGGACGGCACGGCGACCACGGGTCTCGCGCTCACTCCGTTCCAAGGGACCCGGCGGGCCTGGCCCGGCGAAGCGGCGGCGACGCTGGCCGACCTCGTTCCCTACTTGGCTGCTCCCCCAGACGCGCACCTTCAGCTACCGACGGACCTGACCCTATGACGCTGCATGCCGGACTCTTCGTGGCGGAGGGCTCGTCGGACGCGCCCTTGGCCGGATTGGTCACGGATCTGTTCGCGGAACACGGCGTCCGGGTCAGGCTCCAGGAACCCGACTTCACCTGGCTCAAGCTCGCGAAGGACGTGCGGTCGAAGGTCCGCGCCGGGATCGAGTTGGCCAAGACCGATTTCGATGTCGTCGTGGTGCACCGAGACGCCGACAATGCCGGCCCTGACTCGCGGGTGCAGGAGATCAGCCGGGCCGTGGCCGCCGAGGCCGGAGCCGCCCAGGTCGTGCCGGTGGTGCCGGTCCGCATGACCGAAGCGTGGTTGCTGCTGGACGAGGCGGCGATCCGGCGTGTGGCCGGCAATCCGAACGGACGGATCGGGCTGAAGTTGCCGAAGGCGCACGAGGTGGAGTCCGTCGCCGACCCCAAGCATGTGCTCAGGCAGTGCTTGCTCACGGCGGCCGAATGCACCGGTCGGCGTCGCGAGCAGTTGCCCGGCGCTTCGATGAGCATCGTCGCAACCTGCTTCAACGGCTCGATCCGCAAGGGCCGGTGACGAAATTGTCCAGTTGGCAAAGTCTGGTCGACGCCGTGGCGGCGGCCGCCGACCTGATGGCCTGAGTTTCAGCATCCGGGAATTTGTTGCTGTTGTTGAACTATCCCCGCTAGCGTCCAGCATGTAGGCAGTGATGTCCACATGGCGGGAGGCGGTCGGTGGCCGAGAATCCGCGGCGGTGGCTGATCCTGGCGCTGGGGCTGTCGGCGCAGGCGTCGGCCAGCACCTTTGTGTACGGACTGCCGTTCCTCGTGCCGTACATCCGGGCGGCGGAGGGGTTGTCGCTGGCGCAGGTGGGCGTGATGGTGTCGGCGCCGACGGTGGGCCTGCTGCTGACGTTGATCGCCTGGGGTGCGGCGGCGGACCGGTACGGGGAGCGGGTGGTGATGGCGCTCGGGCTGGGGGCCGCCGGCCTGGTGCTGGCGGCCGGCAGCCTGGCGACCCGAAGTGTCCCGACGCTGGAGGTGCTGCTGCTGGTCGCGGGCGCGGGCAGCGCGTCGGTGAACGCGGCGAGCGGCCGGGTGGTGATGGGCTGGTTCGGGCCGAGGGAACGCGGCCTGGCCATGGGCATCCGGCAGACCGCGCAGCCGGTGGGCGTGGCCATCGCGGCGTTGACGCTGCCGTTTCTGGGACAGGCCCTGGGATACCGCCTGGCGCTGCTGTTCCCGGCCGCGCTCTGCGTCCTGCTGGCGGTGCTGGTGGCGGTCCTCGTGCAGGATCCGCCCCGGCCGCCACGCAAGGAGACGGAACGGACCCGCTCGCCGTACCTGGGGTCGTGGGCGCTGTGGCGTCTGCACGGCGCGAGCTCGCTGCTGGTGGTGCCGCAGTTCGTGATCTCGGCGTTCAGCCTGGAGTACCTGGTCAGCGCCCAGCACTGGACGCCTGGCGGCGCGGGGGTGTTCCTGGGAGTGGTTCAGGGCGCCGGCGCGGTGGGCCGCATCGTGACCGGCAAGTGGGCCGACCTGGTCGGCAGTCGCCTGAAGCCGATGCGGCAGCTCGCGGTGGCCAGCATGCTGGTGATGCTGCTGCTGGCTCTCGGGGACCGGATCGCGCCGTGGCTCGCGGTCGCGGTCATCGCGATCGGCGCGGTGGTCACGGTGGCGGACAACGGCCTGGGCTTCACCGCGACCGCCGAACTGGCCGGCACCGCGTGGTCGGGCCGGGCGCTGGGTGCGCAGAACACGGCCCAGAACATCGCCGCCGCGCTCACTCCCCCGCTGCTCGGCGCGGTCGTCGGCGGCTACGGCTACGCCGTCGCCTTCGTGGTCGGCGCGCTGTTCCCCCTGCTGGCCATCTTCGCCACCCCCGTGAAGGCCGAGGACATCCACCGCGACGCAACACAACTCGCGACCCGCAACAAATAGTGTGGAAGGGGGGGGGGGGGGGGCCCCGCGGGGGGGGGGGGGGCCCCCCCCCCCACCCCCCCCCCCCCCCGCCGCGGCGGGGGGGGGGGGGGGGGGGGGGGGGGGGGCGCGCCCGCCGGGCCCCCCCAC
>NZ_JBIUAG010000017.1:0-67614 GCF_044547355.1 Kutzneria sp. NPDC052558 | reverse complement strand
AAAACATTTGGGGTGTCGGGCTGTTCCCCCCCCCCGGGGGGGACCACCCCCCCCCTTCCACACAGCGACCAGCCCGGGAGAGCGGGATCAGTGGGTGCGGAAGCGGGCCTCGAGGCCCTCGATGAGCGCCTTCCAGGCCTCGACCTCGGCGTCGAACGGGGCGCTGGGCGCCATCCGGGTCGGGTCGGGGCGGACCACGAACGACACCAGCCAGCCCAGGCTCTCGGACTGGGCCAGGGCCTCGCTCACGGAGTCGTCGCCGGCCCACGCCGCGGCGTCCTCCAGCAGCTCGACCGCCAGGTCCAGCTGCACGGGGTCGACGGCGTCGACGCCCTCGGCGATGTCCTCGGCGATGCCGTTGAGCACGTAGACGTTGTCGTCGTGCACCTCGACCTCGAGCTCGCCGGCGGTGGCCTTGGTGGCGACCTCGTCCCAGGTGGCGACCTCGGTGATGTCGTTGCCGGCCAGCTCGTTGCCGGTGTTGACCAGGAAGCGGCCCAGCGCCTTGGCCGAGCCGAAGACGTCGATCTCGCCGCTGTGGCCCAGGAAGACCGGCTCGTCGTCGACGTAGCAGCGCAGCGTGTAGTACTCCTGGTCGCCCAGGATGATCTTGACGGGGTCGATGCCGACCTCGCCCCAGAAGCCCAGGTCCTCGGGCTCGTCGTCGGGCTCGCGCTCGGCGGCGTCCGCGTCGGCCTCGGCGTCGGCGGCCGCCTGGGCCTCGGCGTCGGCCAGCTCCTGCTCGGCCTCGGCCAGGGCCTTCTCGTCGACCTCGGGCACGGTGACGATGCCGTCGATGGCGTCGAGCACCTCGTCCCAGCGCTCGACCACGACCTTGGCCAGCTCGGTCCAGCGGCGCTCGCCGTCCCGCCCGGTGAACGGGAACGTGCCCTGCGGCAGCAGCGCGAAGCCGTCCACCGAGTCCAGCACCTCGTTGACCTTGTCCAGCTCGCACACGTCGGCCAGCGAGCGCAGGATCGACACCACGTCGGCGAGCTCGCCGATGGTCCAGGTGTCCGGGTCCTCCGACACCAGCTCGGGCACGCCCACCAGGTCGAACTGGTGGTTCTCGTCCGGCGCCAGCTCGACGGCCGACAGCGCCGGCAGCACGTGCCACGCCGGGTGGTCGGTCAGGTCGTGCTCGGTGGCGGTCCGCACGAAGGCGGCCAGCCGCGCGGCGTCCGGGAAGGCGTAGAGGTCCTCCTCGTGCCCGAGGAACGCCTCCCACTCCTCGCCTTCCTCGCGCCAGCGCGGCGCCCACAGGGTGATCAGGTCGCCCTGGGGGAGCCCGAGCTCGATCGGGACGATGTCCTGAGCCATCTGGAGACCTCCCGGTCACGGCCAGCGCTGTCTGCGGGAACGGGGCAGAGCCTACGTGGTCGCTCGATCATCACAGTTGACTAGGGGGTCTTCTCCCACACGGTCAGGTCGAAGGTCAGCTGTCCGCCCACCGCCGGATGGAACACGACCAGCGCGAACCGGCCCTGCGGGCTGGTCGTGCAGTACGCCCCGCCGGCCAGGATCTGGTTGATGTCCAGCAGCGGCGTGTACGCGGTGGCGGCGGCGCAGTCGGCGTAGCCGGAGCTCGGCTGGGTCTGCGCGAAGCCCCGGCCGGAGCTGGTGACGGTGTCCTGGGTGTCGAACCGGAGGTCGGTGAAGTAGGTCGGGTCGCTGCTCGGCACCACGTCCCAGTTGGGCTGCGTGCTGTCGAGGTTGACCCCGTAGCCGACGTTGAGCACGACCGGCGAGCCGGCCGGGGTGGCGTTGCGGACGGTGCCGACGGCGACGGTCATGGTGGTGGTCGTCGTGGTCGTGTCGGTGGTGGTCGTCGGCGCGGTCGTGGTGGTCGCAGGGGCCGAGGACGTGGTGGTCGGCGCGATGCTGGAGGGCAGGGCCGCCTGTTCGGACTGCGCGGTGCGCAGGCCCAGCAGGTAGCCGCCCATCGCGGCGGCGGCCAGCAGGGTGATCACCAGGACGATCAGGAAGGCGATCATCGGCTTGCGGTCCGGGCGCTGCGGCGGCCGGCCGTCGTCAGGCGGGGCCCACATCGTCTCGGTGTCGGACACGGCAGCCACCTCACCCATGGTCAGGGCCGCAGGTTAACCCGATCGGCGCGATGTCGTCAGCCGGAAGCCGGAAACTCCGGCCCGTCCTCCGTTGGGCGGTACCGATACGGCCGTTCTTACTCGATCATGAACGAATGGCAGTGGCCGACGCGTGGGGTCGGATCGTGCGCTGGCTGTCCTTCTACGCACCGTCCACCGGGTCGGTGCTGCGCACGATGGCAGACCGGGAAGATGTCGTGATCCTCGAGCAGGAGATCGGTGTCGACCTGCCCGACGACCTGCACGAGTGGTGGTCGGTGTGCGGTGGCACCGGGAACTCGGCGTTCGCCGAGATCATTCCCCCCTTCTACACCCCGCACGGGCCGCAGGGCGCGCTGGACGCGTTCCGGGTGCAGCGAAAGCTGTGGGCCGACACCTGGGACACGCCGGAGTGCGGGCCGGACGCCGGCTCGGCCGGCAACAGCTACCACCCGCTCTGGGTGCCGTTCGCCTTCGACGGCCTGGGCGACGCGCTGGTCGTCGACCTGCGGCCGGGCCCGCTGCGCGGCTGCGTGATGGAGTGGGACCACGAGCGGGCCGAGGCGCACGGGCCGGAGTGGCGCAGCCTCACCGAGATGCTGGAGCAGATCGCCACCGCGCTGGAGGACCGCAGCAAGGTCCGGCACAGCCGCCCCGACACCACCACCGACGGCCGCATCGACTGGCGCACCAGCTGACGCCGCAAGATCAAGGGACCGATCCTGACGTTGAACGTCAGTATGGGGCCCTTCATGACGCTGAACGCCAGGAAGGGCCCCTTCACCGCATGTCATGAAGGGGCCCTTCCTGTCATCCAGCGAGAGGAAAGGTCCCTTCACCGCGCCCAACGCCAGCAACGGGCCTTTCACCGCACCCAACGGCAGGATCGGGCCTTTCCTGGCGGGAGGTCAGCCGCGGATGGTGTCGATGATCAAGGGGGTGGCGGGTGAGGTGAGGGCGTCGCCGATGAGGATGCCGCCGGTGAGGGCGTCGCGGCCGGCGGCCAGCAGGTCCGGGGTGTCGGTGCGCAGTTCGAGCAGCGGCTGTCCCTTGTGGACGGTGTCGCCGGGCTTGGCCAGGCACAGCACGCCGGCGGCGTGCTGCACCGGATCCTCCTTGCGGGCCCGCCCGGCCCCGAGCCGCCAGGCGGCGACGCCGACGGAGTAGGCGTCCAGGCCGACGAGCACGCCGTCCTCGGCCGCCTCGACCACCTCGACGTGCTGGGCGGTGGGCAGCGGGGCCTCGGGGTCGCCGCCCTGGGCGGAGATCATCCGACACCAGGTCTCGTAGGCGTCGCCGGACGCCAGCACCCCAGCGGGGTCCACTTCGGACAGTCCGGCCAGCGAGAGCATTTCCCGGGCCAGCGCGACGGTCAGCTCCACGACGTCGGCCGGACCGCCGCCCTTGAGCACCTCGACCGACTCGGCGACCTCGACGGCGTTGCCGACGGCCCGCCCCAGCGGCACGGACATGTCGGTGAGCACCGCGCTGATCCGAAGACCGTGGTCGACGCCGATGGACACCAGGGCCCGGGCCAGCTCGGTGGCGTCGGCCAGGTTCTTCATGAACGCGCCCGAGCCGACCTTGACGTCCAGCACCAGCGAGCCGGCGCCCTCGGCGATCTTCTTGCTCATGATGGAGCTGGCGATCAGCGGCACCGACTCGACGGTCCCGGTCACGTCCCGCAGCGCGTACAGCTTGCGGTCGGCCGGGGCGAGCCCCTCGGTGGCGGCGCAGACGACCGCGCCGACCGAGCGCAGCTGGGCCCGAATGTCCTCAGTGGACAGTTGGGCTCGCCAGCCGGGAATGGACTCCAGCTTGTCCAGGGTGCCGCCGGTGTGACCGAGGCCGCGGCCGGACAGCTGCGGCACGGCGGCGCCGCAGGCGGCGACCAGCGGGGCCAGCGGCAGCGTGATCTTGTCGCCGACGCCGCCGGTGGAGTGCTTGTCCACGGTCGGCCGGTCCACGTGCAGCGTCAGCCGCTCGCCGGATTCGACCATCGCTCGGGTCCACCGCGCGGTCTCGGCGGAATCCATGCCGTTCAACAGGATTGCCATGGCCAGCGCGGACATCTGCTCCTCGGCGACCACGCCCTTGGTGTAGGCGTCGACGACCCAGTCGATCTGCTCGCTGGTCAGGGACCGCCGATCCCGCTTGGCGCGGATGATCTCGACGGCGTTGAAGTGCTTCACGGCAGGTCCTCTGGTCCGAACGCGTCTGGCAGAACTTCCCGCATCGTAAGCACACCGCGCGGGGTGTCCACCAGGCAGTCCGGGCCGCCCAGCTCGAAGATGATCTGCCGGCAGCGCCCGCACGGCATCAGCAGCTCGCCATCGCCGCTGCGACACGCCACCGCCACGAACTTGCCGCCGCCGGTCAGCCGCAGCTGCCCGGCCATCGTGCACTCGGCGCACAAAGCCACGCCGTAGGCGGCGTTCTCGACGTTGCAGCCGGTCACGACGCGCCCGTCGTCGCACAGGGCGGCGGCCCCGACCTGAAGCCCCGAGTAGGGGCAGTAGGCCGACGCCGCCGCGGCCACGGCTTCGCGCCGCAGCAACTTCCAGTCCACAGTGGACAACTAACTTCCCTGTCCTCGTCGGTACACCAGGCCATCGGCCGCCGGCATCCGCAATCGTTGGGACGACATGGCCAACACCACGATGGTCACGATGTGCGGCAGGTAGGTGGTCAGCTCCTGCGGCAGCGATTCGATCGACAGGTACAGCAGGTACAGCGCACCGCCGACCAGGACGGACACCAGGCCGACGATCCACTTGCGACGGATCAGCTGCACCAGCGCGATCACCCAGACCAGCAGCGAGATGCCGTAGAACAGGCCCAGCACGGTCTTGCCGTCGGTCAGCGTCTGCAGGCCGTCGGCGTAGCCGAACAGCGCCGCGCCGCCGAGCAGGCCGCCCGGCCGCCAGTTGCCGAAGATCATGGCGGCCAGACCGATGTAGCCGCGGCCGTTGGTCTGGTTCTCCAGGTAGCCGTTCTGGCCGGGGGCCAGCACCAGCGCCGCGCCGCCGAGCCCGGCGAAGCCGCCGGAGATCACCACGGCCACGTACTTCTGCAGGTACACGTTGACGCCCAACGACTCCGCCGCCACCGGGTTCTCGCCGCAGGACCGCAGCCGCAGGCCGAACCGGGTGTGCCACAGCACCACGAAGCTGATCGGCACCAACAGGATGGTAATCATCGTCAGCGGGGACACCCCGGACAGCACGCCGTGCAGGATGCCGGCCACGTCGGAGATGACGTACCGCTGCTGCTTCTCCAGGTCGGCCAGCCAGTCCGCGACCGGCTGCGCCGAGTAGGTGTCGAAGCCCTCCACCTTCGGCGACTGCCGCGGGTTGTGCGACACCGGCGCGAAGATCAGCGTGGACAGGTACTTGGCGACACCGGCGCCGAGCAGGTTGATCGCCACACCGGACACGATGTGGTTGACGCCGAAGGTGACCGTGGCCAGCGCGTGCAGCAGGCCGCCCAGCGCGCCGAACACGATGCCGCCGACCACCGCCGACCACGGGCCCCACTGGTAGCCGGCCCAGGCCGCGCCCCAGGTGCCGAGGATCATCATGCCCTCGAGGCCGATGTTGACCACACCGGCCCGCTCCGCCCACAGGCCGCCGAGACCGGCCAGCAGCAGCGGCACCGCCAGCTGGAGTCCGGCCTGGACGGTGGAGGTGGCGGTGATGTTGGGCAGGCCGGTCAGGTCCGCGGTCACGGTGAGCAGCACGATGGCCGCCAGCGTCCACAGAATTCCGTTGGCCCAGCCGGGAAGCCTGCGCCTGACCGGGGCGGCGGCGCGGGTGACCGACGCCGGAGGGTTCATGTCGATCACGACGCGCTCCCGGTGGTCGCGGCGGCCAGCTGGCTGCCGACCCTGCGTTGCTCAGCGGCCAGTTCGAGCCGGCGGATCACCTCGTAGGACACGACGACCGACAGCACGATCGCGCCCTGCATGATGGTGACGATCTCCCGGGGCACCTGGATCACGTCCAGCGACACCGCGGCCTGGTCCAGGAAGGCCCACAGCACCGCGCCGAAGGCGATGCCGCCGGGGTTGTTGCGCCCGAGCAGCGCCACCGCGATGCCGGTGAAGCCGTAGCCCTGCGGGGAGATCAGCGTGTACGTGTGGTCGCGGCCGAGCAGTTCCGGCAGCGCGGTGAGGCCCGCGATCGCGCCGGACAGCAGCATCGCGATCACGATCATGCGCTTGGCGTCCACGCCGCCGGCAGTGGCCGCGGTCGGCGACTCGCCGGAGGCCTGAAGCTCGAAGCCGAACCGGGTGCGGTTGAGCATCACCCAGTAGCCCACGCCGACAAGGACGGCGATCACCACGAACCCGAAGACCGTGCCGGCCGAGCCGAGCGGGATGCCCGGGATCCAGTCGGCGGCCGGGATCGGCCGGGTGCCGATGTTGTTGTTGCTCAGCACGCCGAACGCGCCCTGCTTGATCAGCAGCGCGATGATGCCCAGCGAGATGGCGTTGAGCATGATGGTCGTGATCACCTCGCTGACGCCGCGGGTGACCTTGAGGATCGCCGGCAGCGCCGCGAACACCGCGCCACCGAGCATGGCCACCGCGATGATCACGATCTGGCCCAGCACCGGCGGCAGGTTCAGCTCGCCGCCGACGATCGCCGCGAACACCGCGCCGATCCGGTACTGGCCCTCGACGCCGATGTTGAACAGGTTCATCTTGAACCCGATGGCGACCGCGATGCCGACCAGGTAGTAGACCGACGCGCTGTTGATGATGTCCACGGCGGTGGTGTTGTGGCCGACCTGCACCACCATCACGGCCAGCGCCCGGGCCGGATTGGCGCCCGAGACGATCAGGGCCACCGAACACAGCAGCGCCGAGAACACGATCGCCACCACGGGCGGCAACAGCTTGCCACGCAGCGAGCGCATCAGGCCTCCACCTCTCCACCGGTCGTCGCGCCGGTCATGGCGCTGCCCAGTTCCTCGGGCGTGACCGTCGCCGGATCGGCGTCCGCGACCAGCCGTCCGCGCAGCATCACCTTGATCGTGTCGGACAGGCCGATCAGCTCGTCCAGGTCGGCCGACACCAGCAGCACGGCCAGGCCGGCGCTGCGGGCCTGCTTGATCTGCTCCCAGATCAGGGCCTGCGCGCCGACGTCGACGCCGCGGGTCGGGTGCGAGGCGATCAGCAGCACCGGGTCGCCGGACAGCTCGCGGCCGACGATGAGCTTCTGCTGGTTGCCGCCGGACAGCGCGGCCGCCGGCACCTCGATGCCGGGCGTGCGGACGTCGAACTGCTCGACGATGCGCGCGGTGTCCTTGCGGGCCCCCTCCACGTCCAGCCAGCGCCCGTTGACCACGGGCTTGCGGGTCTGGAAGCCCAGGATCCGGTTGAACCACAACGACTGTGTGAGCAGCAGGCCGTGCCGGTGCCGGTCCTCGGGGATGTAGCCGATGCCGGCCTCGCGGCGGTGCAGCGTGTTCAGCTTGGACAGGTCGGTGATCGCACCGTCGGAGTTGACCAGCAGCACCGAGCCGCCGTCGGCCCGGCGCATGCCCATGATCGCCTCGACCAGCTCGGTCTGGCCGTTGCCCTCGACGCCGGCGATGCCGACGACCTCGCCCGCGTGCACGGCCAGGTCGATCTCGTCGAGCACGGTGCGCCCGCCGGCGTCGGAAAGGTGCAGCCCGGCCACGGTCAGCACGGCCCGGTCGGTCACGGTGGACTCGCGGGTCTCGGGGCTGGGCAGCTCGGAGCCGACCATCATCTCGGCCAGCTGGCGCGAGGTGACCGTCTTCGGGTCGACGGTGCCGACGGTGGTGCCACGGCGGATCACCGTGATGCTGTCGGCGATGGCCCGCACCTCGTCCAGCTTGTGCGAGATGAACAGGAACGTGAAGCCCTGCTCGCGCATGCCGCGCAGGGTGTCGAACAGCTCGTCGACCTCCTGCGGCACCAGCACGGCGGTCGGCTCGTCGAGGATGATGATCCGGGCGCCGCGGTAGAGCACCTTGAGGATCTCCACCCGCTGCCGGTCGGCCACACCGAGCTGCTCGACCAGCTCGCCGGGATCGACGCGCAGGCCGGTCTGGCCGGCCAGCTCCTGGATGCGGGCGCGGGCCCGGCCGCCGATGCCGTGCAGCGACTCGGCGCCGAGCACGACGTTCTCCTGCACGGTGAGGTTGTCGGCGAGCATGAAGTGCTGGTGCACCATGCCGATGCCGGCCTTGATGGCGTCGGCCGGGGTGCGGAAGCGGATCTCGGCGCCGCCCACCTCGATGGTGCCCTCGTCCGGCTGCTGCATGCCGTAGAGGATCTTCATCAGGGTGGACTTGCCGGCGCCGTTCTCGCCGCACAGCGCGTGCACCTCGCCGGACCGGACGGTGAGCCGGATGTCGTCGTTGGCCACGACGCCGGGGAAGCGCTTGGTGATCCCGGTGAGCGCGACCGCGGGGGCGCCGCGGTCGGTGGCGGTGGTCATGGGGGACTCCTTACAGCACTACCGCGGGCCCGGCCAATCTGGCGGGCCCGCGGTAGGGGTGCGTTGCCGCAGTGGTCAGCTGCCGGACAGGGTCGAGGGGACCTTGATCGCGCCGGAGATGATCTGGGCCTTGTAGGCGTCGACGGTGCTCTTGATGTCGTCGATCTTGCCGCCCGAGGTGGCGTAGTCCACGCCGCCCACCGCCAGGTCGAAGACCTTGGGGATGCTGGTCAGGTCGTTGGCCGCGACGCCGCGCACGAAGTCGTAGACCGCGGTGTCGACCCGCTTCATCATCGAGGAGATGATGATGTCCTTGTCGTCGGCCACGGTCGGCTGCTTGTACTGGTCGGAGTCGCAGCCGATGGCGTACGAGCCGCTCTTGGACTTGGCCGCGTCGAAGACACCCTTGTTGGAGTTGCCGGCCGCGGCGTAGACGACGTCGGCGCCGGCCGACAGCTCGCCCTGGGCGACCAGGCGGCCCTTGTCCGGGGCCTGGAAGCCGGTGTTGTCGCCGGCCGGGGTGATGTACTTGTCCTCGATCTTGATGTCCGGGGCGGCCGCCTTGGCGCCCGCGTCGAAGCCGGCCTGGAACTTCTGGATCAGCGGCACGTTCACGCCGCCGACGAAGCCGACGTGGCAGGACTTGGACTTGTAGGCCGCGATCACGCCGACCAGGAAGGAACCCTGCTCCTCGGTGAAGGTCAGCGGGGTGACGTTCGGCGAGTTCTCTACCGTCGAGTCGACGATGGCGAACTTGGTGTTCGGGAACTCCTTGGCCACGGTCTGGAGCGCCGGGCCGTATGCGAAGCCGACCGTGACGATCGGGTTGTAGCCCTGCTGCGCCATCTGGCGGAGCCGGTCCGCCTTGGCCGCGTCCGACTCGTTCGGCGAGGCCGTCGTCTCCTTGACGTCCTTCACGCCCAACTGCGCCTTGGCCTCGTCAAGGCCGGCCGCCGCCGCGTCGTTGAACGACGCGTCGCCGCGGCCGCCGATGTCGTAGGCCAGGCCCACCTTGAGGGCGCTGCCGTCCACCTTGGTCGAGCTGGTGGTGGTGCTCGAGCCCGCCGCGGCGGCCGTGGGCGGCGTGTTCAGCTTGCAGCCGCTGCCCGACGACGCGTTGCTGCTGCCGCCAGCGCTGCTGGACGTGCTGTCCTTGGCACACGCGGCCATCGACATCACGCTGGTCAGCGCGATCGCCGCTACCGCTACTCCACGCATTCGACGCACGGTTGGTCGTCCTCTCCCTGCTCCGGCGAGCTGCGATCCCCGACCCCGTTGTCGGTGCCGGTCCCGCCGAGGGCGAAACGGTACCTCCCGGTCCCCGGCCCACGACACCGGTCACGGTCCGTGTAACCGAATCGTTGACCCGGCCGGACGAACTGTCGGCGCATATTTACTCTTCGTAACCAGGAACCGGGGACGGCCGTAACACGTCGAATGCCCGACCAGGACCGGGGAGGCCGCGTGTGAGCAAGATCCATACGAATCCGGATCATCTGCGCCGTTCGGGCAGCAACCTGTCGAAGTTCGGGCAGACCGTCTCCGCCGCAGGCGAGAAGCTCGACACCGCCGGGCAGAACCTCGTCCAGCACGCCGGCAACGACCGGTCCGGCATCGGCTCGGTGGTGGCCAAGGCGATGGGCCGCGGGGTCGAGATCACCGGCAAGGTGTTCAAGGAGGGCGGCCGGGTCGCCGACAAGGCCGGCCAGAACCTGGGCAAGACCGGCGACCTGCACGAGGAGGCCGACCACAAGGGCCGGGACGGGCTGCTCAAGGTCCATCCTGACGCCAAGTCCAAGCACCTGCCCGGCGGCGGCACGCGCAGCGCCTCCGGCGTCAGCACCGGGAGCGGCAGCGGCGGCAAGGACGTCAAGAACGTCTCCGGCGGCGGCGGGCGGGGCGGCAGCACTGTCGGCGGCGGGGGCGGCGGCCACGACAAAACCCCGCCGAAGCTGCCCGGCGGGGGTGGCGGCGGCAACGGTCCGAACAACCCGCCGCCCGGTGGCGGCGGAGGCGGCGGAGGTGGCGGCGGCAACCCACCCCACATCCCGGGCGGCAAGGACGGCGGTCCGTTCTCCAAGCCGCTCAACTCGGAGACCAAGAAGCTGGAGCAGATCGACGAGTCCCGGGTCGACCGGGACAAGAACGGGCTGATCACGCACGTCGACAAGAAGCCGGTCGAGCAGTACACGACCGGGATCGCGCAGGGCCGCGCGCAGCAATACCACGACGCACAGAAGGCCGAGGTCGAGCGGACCCGGCACATCGACGACGAAAACGCCCGGCGCAAGGCCGAATACCAGGCACAGCGCGATGAGTACAAGCGTCAGGTCGACGAACTGAAGGCCCAGGGCCGGCAGCGGGAGATCGGCTCGCTGGACAAGCCGCGGCCACCCGAGCGGCTCGACAACACGCCGGACATCAGCTCCAACTCCATCGGCCAGGTCACCGCGGTGTCGGTCGACCGCCGCACCGGCGCGGTCTGGGAGGGTGCGAACGGCGTCAACGAAGACCTGGCCGACCCGCTGCATCCGGCGCTGCAGGGCCGGTACGACCACGTCGAGGACCTGCGCGCGGACCCTGCCAACAACATGCATCCCGACCACCCGCTGGGGCATGCCGAGGTGAAGGCCGTCAACGCCTCGCTGTGGGAACGGCAGCGGCTGTACGACGAGGGCAAGATGGATCACCCGCCGACCGAGGCGGACCTGCCGGAGATGCGGGTGGACAACTACTTCCCGTTCGGCCCCGAGGTGAAGCAGGCGCCGTGTTGCGCGAACTGCAATGTAACGTTGGAGGGCGTGCCGAGCAACGCTGGCAGGCTCACCGCATTCCCAGGTGAAAAGGGCGAGTTCATTCCGGAGTGAGGCACATGGAGCGCATCGACATCCAGACCGACGAGGTCGAGTGGGACGACAGCGCGCGCCTGCTGCACCGGGGCGTGCCGTTCACCGGCGAGGCGGTCACGCACAACTGGCTCGACGAGGTGACGTCGTTGATCACCTACGTCGACGGCATCCGCGAAGGCGTGCAGCGGGAGTGGTACGACGGCGAGGAACTCAAGGCCGAGCGGACCATCCACAACGGACGGGTTGTCGGGCCGTCGCGGGAGTGGCACCCCAACGGCCAGCTGGCCAAGGAGAAGCGGTTCGACGAGCGCGGACTGCTGGTGTCGGAGAACCTCTGGGACGAGGACGGCCAGCCGGTCGGCGGCCACGGCAGGCTGTGAAACGCTTCGACGCGAAGCACAATGCCGTCCCCTTGCGGAGAACGGGGATGTCCGAGCGGGTCCGGTGACAGTACGGTCGTAAGGGTGAGTGAGTGGCTGCCGGTCCGCTGGCCGGACGATGACGACGCGGCGGTCGCGCTGGAGGACTGGCTCGACGAAGGCGTCGGCGACTTCACGGGACTGGACCTGCGCGGGGCGGACCTGACGGGGGCGCCGCTGAGCGGGGCGGTGCTGGCCGGGGCGGACCTGCGGGACGTGGTGCTGCGCAAGGCGGAGCTGGACGAGGCCCAGCTGACCAGCGCGGATCTGCGCGGGGCCGACCTGGCGGATGCGCAGTTGCAGGACGCGAACCTGGACGACGCGAACCTGGCCGGGGCGAGGCTGAGCGGGGCCAACCTGACCCGGGTGTCGGCGATCGGCGCGGTGTTCAAGGACGCGGATCTGCGCGGGGCGAACCTGACGGCGGCGATGCTGGACGACGTGGACCTGTCGGCGGCGAACCTGGCGGAAGCGGTGCTGGACGGCGCTTTCCTGCCGCCGAGGGCCAAGCGCATCGAGCTGTACGGGGACGCGCCGACCCACGACGAGCGGGGCCGGCTGATCCACGGCGGCGAGCCGTTCACCGGGGAGCTGGTCCGGGAGAACGGGGATCGCCTGCTGTCACTGGAGATCTACCAGGACGGCGAGCGCCGGACGACCAGAACCTGGTACGACAGCGGCATTCTGCGCAGCGACGGGGACCGGCGCTGGCATCCCAACGGCATGCCGGCACAGGACGGCGCGAGCGTCTGGGACGAGCGCGGCGAGCCGACGACCCGGGTCGACCGGGCCCGAACGATCGAGCGGGACGGCGTCAGAACCCTCGACGGGGCCCCGTTCACCGGCCAGCTGGCCGAGGGCGACAAGATCACGTCCTACCGGGACGGCGTGCCCGACGGCCCCTGGTGGTCCCCGGACGCGGAGGGCCGGCACGAGCAGGGCGTCCGGGTCGGGGAATGGCGGCGCTGGCACCGCAACGGCCGGCTCCGGGACCTGACCGTGCACGACCAGAAAGGCGCCGTCACCAAGATCCAGCGCTGGGATGACGGCGGTTTCCTCACCGACGAGCGCGAGGCGCCGTCCGACGAGCCGCCGCTGCCCCGCATCGACCTCCAGGTCAGCACCGTGGAGTGGGACGACGGCGCGCGCCTGCGGCACGACGGCCACGCCTTCACCGGCGAGGCGGTGACCCACGGCTACAGCGGCGAGGTGACGTCGCTGGTGACCTACCGCTACGGCGTGGAGGACGGCCCGCGCCGCGAGTGGTACGAGGATGGCACGCCCAAGTCGGAGCAGACGGTGCGCAAAGGCGTGGTCGTCGGCGTGGCCCGGGACTGGCGCCCGGACGGCCGGCTGGCCCGCGAGCGGATCTTCGACGAGCGCGGCGAGATGGCCTCGGACAGGCGCTTCCCGTGAACCTGATCGACGACTGGCCCTCGACTCCCGAGCAGGCGATCGAGCTCCAGATCCGGATGGCCCCGCTGGTGGACCCGCGCCCGCCGGCCGACTTCCGGCCCCGCACGGCCGCCGGCCTGGACGTGGCCTACGACGAGGGATCGGACCGGCTGGCCGCGGCGGTGGTGGTGCTCGATATCGGGTCACTCGAAACGGTGGATCGGGCGGTTGTGCCTGGCGTCACAGATTTCCCTTACGTGCCAGGCTTGTTCGCATTCCGTGAACTGCCGGCGCTGCTGGCCGCGCTCGATCGGCTGACGGTGTCGCCCGATCTGTTGATCTGCGACGGCCAGGGCGTGGCCCATCCCCGCCGGTTCGGCCTGGCCAGCCACCTGGGCGTGGTCACCGGGCTGCCGTCGGTCGGCGTGGCCAAGACCCCGATGGGCCACTACGACCCGCCCGGCCCCGAGCGCGGCGACTGGACGCCGCTCAGGGACGGCGACGACGTGGTGGGGCGGGCTTTGCGCACCCAGCGGGAGGTCAAGCCGCTGTTCGTCTCGATCGGACACCGGATCGACCTGGACACCGCGTGCGCGCAGGTGTTGCGGCTGGCCCCGAAGTACCGGCAGCCCGAGACCACCCGCCGCGCCGACCGGCTGTGCCGGGACGCCCTGCTTGATCGTTAAAGCGGCCTGGACCACACCGTCTCATGTCTCATCGATCACAGACGGCCGCTCGCCGTTGGGCCGGGAACAGACCCCCGGTCTAGCATCCGGAGGGTCAAGGCCCCGTGCTGCCGCACGCCTTGGGGCCGTGCCCACCACTGACGCTGGAGGCCACCCGCACCATGGCCAGTACCACCGCCCCGCCGACGGGCGCAGCAGAGGGAACAGGGGGCAGCAGCCGGCGCGGTAGCACCGTCTACCGCGGCGATCTGGGCATGTGGTCCTGGGTGGCCCACCGGATCACCGGGGTGCTGACCTTCTTCTTCCTGTTCGCGCATGTGCTGGACACCGCGGTCGTTCGGGTCTCGCCGAACGCCTACGACAAGGTGATCGAGCTCTACAAGAACCCGCTCGTCAACCTGTTGGAGCTCGGCCTGGTCGCGGCGGTGCTCTACCACGCGCTCAACGGCATCCGGATCATGCTGGTCGACTTCTGGGCCAAGGGCCCGCGCTTCCAGCGCCCGATGCTGTGGGCGATCATCGTGATCTGGGTGGTCGTGATGGTGCCCGGCGCGTACTTCATGCTCCAGCGCAGCTTCATCACGGTCTTCGGCGGTGGCAACTGACATGAGCACCCTCGACATCTCGGCGCCGCGCAGCCCTCGCCGCCCGGCGGCCCGCCGGAGCAACTTCGAGCTCTACAGCTGGCTGTTCATGCGGCTGTCCGGCCTGCTGCTGATCGTGCTGGTGCTCGGGCACCTGTTCATCATGAACATCCTCGACGGCGGCGTGCACCGGATCAACTTCGCCTTCGTCGCCGGCCGCTGGTCCTCGCCGTTCTGGCAGTTCTGGGATCTGTCCATGCTGTGGCTGGCCGAGCTGCACGGCGGCAACGGCCTGCGCACCGTGATCAACGACTACGCGCGCAAGGACACCACCCGGTTCTGGCTGAAGATCCTGCTGTACGTGTCCATGGCGCTGATCCTGGCCCTGGGCAGCTTCGTGATCTTCACCTTCGACCCGAACATCAGCGGCTGACCGCGGGAGACGCCGGACATGCAGGTACACAAGTACGACGTGGTCATCGTCGGCGCCGGCGGGGCCGGGATGCGCGCGGCCATCGAGGCCGGGCAGCGCGTCCGCACCGCGGTGCTGACCAAGCTCTACCCCACCCGCTCCCACACCGGCGCGGCCCAGGGCGGCATGTGCGCCGCCCTGGCCAACGTCGAGGAGGACAACTGGGAGTGGCACACCTTCGACACGATCAAGGGCGGTGACTACCTCACCGACCAGGACGCCGCCGAGATCATGTGCAAGGAAGCCATCGACGCGGTCCTCGACCTGGAGAAGATGGGCCTGCCGTTCAACCGGACCCCCGAGGGCCGGATCGACCAGCGGCGCTTCGGCGGGCACACCCGCGACCACGGCAAGGCCGCCGTGCGGCGCGCGTGCTACGCCGCCGACCGCACCGGGCACATGATTCTCCAGACGCTGTACCAGAACTGCGTCAAGCACGGCATCGAGTTCTTCAACGAGTTCTACGTGCTCGACGTGTGCATGACCGACACGCCGGGCGGCCAGGTCTGCACCGGCGCGGTCGCGCTGGAGCTGGCCACCGGCGAGATCCACGTGTTCCAGGCCAAGGCGGTCGTGTTCGCCACCGGCGGCTTCGGCAAGGTCTTCAAGACGACGTCCAACGCGCACACCCTCACCGGCGACGGCATGGGCATCATCTTCCGCAAGGGCCTGCCGCTGGAGGACATGGAGTTCTACCAGTTCCACCCGACGGGCCTGGCCGGCCTGGGCATCCTGCTCACCGAGGGGGCCCGCGGCGAGGGCGCGATCCTGCGCAACGCCGACGGCGAGCGGTTCATGGAGCGCTACGCCCCCACCATCAAGGACCTCGCGCCCCGCGACATCGTCGCCCGGTCGATGGTGCTGGAGGTGCTGGAGGGCCGCGGCGCCGGTCCGCACAAGGACTACGTGCTGCTGGACTGCACGCACCTCGGGGCCGAGGTGCTGGAGACCAAGCTGCCCGACATCACCGAGTTCGCCCGCACCTACCTGGGTGTGGACCCGGTGACCGAGCCGGTGCCGGTGTACCCGACCGCGCACTACGCGATGGGCGGCATTCCGACCAACGTGCACGCCGAGGTGTTGCGGGACAACGAGAACGTCGTCCCCGGCCTGTACGCCGCCGGCGAGTGCGCCTGCGTGTCGGTGCACGGCGCGAACCGCCTGGGCACCAACTCGCTGCTGGACATCAACGTGTTCGGCCGCCGCGCCGGCATCGCCGCCGCCGAGTACGCCGCCACCGTGCACGACCACGTGGACCTGCCGGAGACCCCGGCCGCCCTGGTCGAGGGCATGGTCGAGGGGCTGCGCACCTCCACCGGCTCCGAGCGCGTGGCCGACCTGCGGATCGCGTTGCAGAACACCATGGACGCCAACGCCGCCGTGTACCGCACCGAGGACACGCTCAAGCAGGCGCTGCACGACGTGCAGCAGCTCAAGGAGCGGTACGGCAACGTCGCCGTGCAGGACAAGGGCAAGCGGTTCAACACCGACCTGCTGGAGGCCGTGGAGCTGGGCTTCCTGCTGGAGCTGGCCGAGATCCTGGTGGTCGGCGCGATCGCCCGCAAGGAGTCCCGCGGCGGGCACGCCCGGGAGGACTACCCGACGCGTGACGACACGAACTTCATGCGCCACACCATGGCGTACAAGCAGGGCGAGCAGCTGTCCGCCGACATCCGCCTGGACTACAAGCCGGTGACCTTCACCCGGTACAAGCCGATGGAGCGCAAGTACTGATGACCGCGACCACCGACACCGCGCCCTCGGGTTCCCGCGGCTCGCAGCCGCCGGCGCCGCCCGGCTCGGTCACCATCACCGTGCAGATCCGGCGCTTCAACCCGGAGTTCGACGACGAGCCGTACTGGCAGTCGTTCGAGGTCCCGGCGCTGCCCAGCGACCGCGTGCTCAACGTGCTGCACACCATCAAGTGGTACATCGACGGCTCGGTGACCTTCCGCCGCTCCTGCGCCCACGGCGTGTGCGGCTCGGACGCCATGCGCATCAACGGCGTCAACCGGCTGGCGTGCAAGGTGCTGGTGAAGGACCTGTTGGCCGCCAACGGGAAGCACACCACCATCACCATGGAGCCGATCAAGGGCCTGCCGGTGCAGAAGGACCTGATCGTCGACATGGAGCCGTTCTTCGAGGCTTTCCGCGCCGTGAAGCCGTACCTGATGACCACGGGCCACGAGCCGACCCGTGAGCGCATCCAGTCGGCCGCCGACCGGGCCCGCTTCGACGACACCACCAAGTGCATCCTGTGCGCCTGCTGCACCACGTCGTGCCCGGTGTACTGGACCGAGGGCTCGTACTTCGGCCCGGCGGCGATCGTCAACGCGCACCGCTTCATCTTCGACAGCCGCGACGAGGGTTCCGAGGAGCGCCTGGACATCCTCAACGACGTCGACGGCGTGTGGCGCTGCCGCACCACCTTCAACTGCACCGACGCCTGCCCACGGGGCATCCAGGTCACCAAGGCCATCCAGGAGGTCAAGCGCGCCCTTCTGTTCAAGCGCGTCTGACCGTTCTGGGAGAACGTCGAGGCCCCGCCGAATTTCGGCGGGGCCTCGTCACGTTCAGGCAGCGACGAGCCGGTCGACAGCGGCCAGGACCGGCGCGGCCCCGTCCTCCTCGGCGATGCGCGCGGCGATCCCCGCCGCCGCCTGTCGGAACCGGGATTCGTTGGCCGCACTGGTGATCGCGGCGGCCAGCCGTTCGCCGGACAGGCGCGCGGCCGGGATGGCGCAGGGCGCGGCGCCGAGGTCGACCAGCCGGCGGGCCCAGAATCCCTGGTCGTACACGAAAGGCACTGGCACGGAAGGAATCCCGGCCCGCAGGGTGGCGGCCGTGGTGCCCGCGCCGGCATGGTGGACCGCGGCCGCGACCCGGGGGAGCAGCCAGTCGTGCGGAACCTCGCCCACGGTGAAAATGTTGTCGCCCTTGACATCCAGGCCTTCCCAGCCCCGCTGAACGACCGCCCGCAGGCCGGTGCGGCCGACGGCGTCGAGCACGGTCGCGCTGAGGGCCTCGGTCTTGCCGACGTCGACACTGCCGAAGCCGAGGTACACCGGCGGCGGCCCGGCGGCGAGGAACCGCTCCAGGTCCGCCGCTGGCTGCCAGTCGCTCGGCCGGGGCGACCACCAGTAGCCGGCCAGCTGAACGTTGTCGGGCCAGTCCGCCGGCCGGGGCACCACCGCGGGCGAGACCCCGTACAGCGTGGGCACCGCGCCCGGACGGTAGGCCGGGGGGACCTCGGTCGGCAGCCCGAGATCGGCGCGAATCTCGCGGATGAGCCCGGCGAAGGCCCGCATCCCCAGCCGTCCGACCAGTTCCGGCACCAGCCGGTTGAGCCAGGGGCCAAGGTTGCGGCCGCCGAGGAAGGTCGGCCCGAACTCCCGGGTGGGTTGGGCGATCTGGAACGGCACCAGCAGGCACGGCACGCCCAGCGCCTCGGCGATGGGGATCGCCGCCGGGGCCGTGCCGTACGTGACCAGCACGATGTCCGCGCCCTCGGCGGCGGCGACCATCGCCGGGACGAACCGCCCCATCGCCCCGGCGGCGAGCCGGATCACCGACGCGGTGCCGCGAGCGCCCGGCCGGTGGGCGGCCCGGGCCTGCTTCGTCTCCGGCGGGACGGCCGCGCCGACGTCGAGCGGGTGGCAGTCGAGGCCGGCGTCGGTCACCAGCCGGGTGAGCCGCTCGGGGACGGTCATGCCGACCCGGTGGCCGGCCTCCTGTAGCCGGATGCCCAGCCCCACCAGGGGCGCCACGTCGCCGTGGGTGCCCATGTTCAAGATCGCGATTCGTGCCATCTCTCCCCCTGTTCGCTTGTGTCACCCACGGTGTCATAGTGACATCAGAAGTGTCAATATGACACTTTTAGTGTCATATGCGGGCGTGACACCATGGACGTCATGTCCGGGGCCGACCACCTCCACGCCGTGCTGTTCGCGCTGCGCCCGTTGCAGAACTCCACCGCCAAGGTGCTGGGCGAGGTGACGACGGACATCGGCCTGTCGCTGCCGGAGCGCGCGATCATGGAGGTGCTCAACGCCACCGGCGAGAGCACGGTGCCGACGATCGGCCGGGCCCTGCTGCTGCCCCGCCAGGTCGTGCAGCGGCTGGCCGACGCCGTGCACGAACGCGGGCTGATCGAGTACGTGACCAACCCGGCGCACCGCCGGTCCCGCCTGCTGCGGCTCAGCGCCGCCGGCCGGCAGCTGTTCGACGAGCTGCTGGACCGGGAGCTGCGGCTGCTGGAGCCGGTCGCCGACACGCTCGACCCCGAGGACATGGCAGCCTGCGCCCGGGTGATGGCGGCGCTCAACGCGGCCATGCACACGATGGCCCAACAGATCGGCGACCCGGCCGAGTAGACCTCCACAGCGCTGGAGGTTCCACAATGGCCGGCGTGGGGAGCGAGAGCTGGTCGTACGGGCGGGTGCTGCGGGACTTCCGGGTCGGCGCGCTGCTCACCGGCGACGTCGTGTCCAACGTCGGCGACGGGATGATCATCACGGCGCTGCCCCTGCTGACGCTGCGCATTCACGGCGGGGTGCCGGCGCCGCTGGCCATCTCGGCGGTCGAGGCGTCGCCGTACGTGCTGGCCACGGTCCTGGCCTTCACCATCGGCCTGACCAGGCTGCGCATCCCGCCGCGGGCGCTGATCATCGTGGACTGCCTGCTGCGCGGCGGCGCGCTGGCCGCGCTGGGGCTGCTGGCCATGGCCGACGCGCTCACGCTGCCGGTGCTGATCTGCGGCCTGCTGATCGGCTCGGTGTTCCGGATGGTCGGCACGAGCGCCCGCCGGCTCGCCGTGACCGCGATGGTGCCGGCCGAAGGTCGGTTGGCGGCCAACGGATTGCTGGGCACCAGCAGCAGCCTCGCGCTCTACGCGATCGGCCCGTTGGTGGGCGGAGTGCTTGCTGCCACACAAAACCCGGGGATCGCACTGCTGGTCGACGGTTGCAGCCTGGCGCTGTTGTTGGCCGCGGCGGTGTTCGTGACGCCGTCCACAAAGGACTCGGTGGACGGCGAGCGCCTGCCCGCGTCTGGCCTGCGCATCCTGCGCCGTATCCCGATCACGGCACGGCTGCTCGTGGTGGTGTTCGGCTTCAACCTGTTCTACATGCCGGTCGAGGTCGCGCTGCCGCTGCTGGTTCGCGGCCCGCTCCAGGGCGACGGCGTGGCGCTCGGCCTGATCTGGACCGCGTTGGGCGTGGGCGCGTTGATCGGCGCGGCGCTGACGACCACGCTGCGGCGGCTGCCCGAGCAGAAGCTGCTAATCTCGATCATCGCCGCCTGGGCGGCCGTCGGGATCCTGCTGGCCTTCGCACCCTCGGTGCCGTACGCGGCGGTCGTGTTCTTCTTCGGCGGCCTGGTCTACGCCCCGTTCACGCCCGTGGTCTACACGGTGGTGCAGAACGTGCTCGCGCCGGACGAGCAGCAGCCCGTGCTCACCTTGTGGACCGCCGTCTCGGTGCTGGCCGCACCACTCGGCCTGGCACTGTCCGGTCCGCTCGTGCAGGGCGTCGGGGCCCAGGGCGGCCTGGTGGTTTCGTCCGTGCTGACCATCGCGCTCGTCCCGCTGGCGGCAATCGGCCTGCGCGCCCGTCCCGCGACGGCCACGCCGCCCGAGGGCCGCGAAACTCATGGGCCTGCTCACTCGCAATGGTGATTTTCGCCAGCCCGCGCAGCTCGCCGCTCGGCCGGGCTCATCTTGGCTCAGCAGCTGAGAAAAGGGGCGGGATTCGGGGTAGAGTACGACAGGGTATGCACAGTGCAATTGCATGGATGGATTGCTTGCAAAGGTCACCCTGATGGCCTAACGTGGCGCCACGCGCCTCCAGCGGCTACGCGGGCAGGGTGGTTCAGGAGGTGTGAGGATGCCCCCTTCGCAGGGTCCGTTGATCCCGCGCCGCCGCCTCGGTCACGAGCTGCGCAAGCTCCGCGAGGCCGCCGGGATGCAGCTGGTCGACGCCGCGAAGCGACTGGAGTGTTCACCGTCCAAGGTCAGCCGGCTCGAGACCGGCCAGGGACTGCCCAAGCTGCGCGACGTGCGCGATCTACTCGATCTCTACGAGGTTCGCGACCACCGGCTGCGGACCCGGCTGCAGAACCTGGCCACCGCCAGCCAGGAGGACGCCTGGTGGTCTGACCACCCCGAGGCCTGGCCGCCGAACATGGGCAGCTACATCTCGCTGGAATCGGCGGCCACCGGCATGCAGTCGTTCAGCGGCTTCGCCGTCCCCGGCCTGGTCCAGATCCCGGCATACTGCAGGGAAATTTTCAGGAACAATTTCCCCGAAGCCCCAGACAGCGAGATCGACCAGCTGGTCGAGATTCGCGGCCGACGGCAGCAATATGTGATCGACCGACTGGGCGAACTGCAGGTCACCGGCGTGATCGACGAGAGCGTGCTACACCGTGTAGTGCATTCGCCGGAGACCATGCGGCGTCAACTGGACCACTTGATCAACTTTGCTCGACACGATAGTGTGGAACTAAGGATTTTCCCATACACCGCCGGCTACAATCTCGGCATCCAATCGAACTACATCATCTTCACCTTCGACAGCGACACCGACCGGGACACCGTGTACCAGGAGCTGAGCGGTGACGACCGCTTCTCGGCCCAGGAGTCGGAAGTGAAGAGATACCAGGACATCTTCGTCAATCTACTGTCGAAGTGCCCGGACCAAAAGTCCTCACTAGACCTGATTGAGAAGGTGATGAAAAGTAACTATGAGTGAAAGATCGTGCACCAATGGACATCACGTTTAAGAAGAGCAGCTTCTGTGGCGACGGCAACTGCGTCGAGGTGGCTGCTCTGCCGTCGGGCGACATCGCACTGCGTGACGCGAAGGACCCGAGTCTGCCGGCTCACGTTTTCACGCGGGCCGAGTGGGCCGCCTTCGTCTCGGGCGTCCGCAACGGTGAGTTCGACTACTGAAAAGCTTGCGTGAGGCCCGGGAAGTCGGGGACTTCCCGGGCCTCGCCATTTATCGGGTGACGGCGGCCAGGGCGTTGACCAGGCCGTGCCCGTAGTAGCTGTTGTCCGCGGCCGGCCCCGTGCAGGTCGGGGTGTCGGCTGGGCAGGCGATCGGCGTGGCCTGCGACCGGAGCAGATTCCGCAGCTGCGCGGGAGAAGCCCACGGATGCGTGCTGGCCAGCAGCGCGATCACGCCGACCACATGCGGGGTGGCCATCGACGTGCCGCACATGCTGCCGTAGCGACCGCCCGTCAGGGTGGACAGCGGGCACGCCGGGCCGGAACCGGCCGGCGGCTGCTGCGCGCCGTCACCACCGGGGGCGGTCACGTCGACCTTGCCCCAGTCGCTGTAGCCGGATTTCGTGCTGGCGTAGCCGACGGCCGACACCGAGACCACGTCCGGCAGCCCGGCCGGCAGCATCGCGCAGTTGCGGTCCACCGGCCGCGGCCGCACCCGGTCGCTGACCGGGTTGGAGATGTCCAGCGACTCGTTGCCGGCGGCGGCCACGTTGAGCACGCCCTTGCCGGTGGAGTACGCGACCGCGCGCCGGACCGCCTCGTAGGCGGCCGAGTCGCCTGGCTGGTTGCGGCAGAAGTAGAAGCCCGGGTCGATGAAGTAGCTGCTGTTGGTGACGGCGAAGTGGTGCTTGGCCGCCCACATGAAGCCGCAGATCGCGGCCTCGGGGAAGATGAAGCCGTCGTCGGTGACCACCTTCACCGCGGCCAGCCGCACGTCGGGCGCGATGCCGGTGACGCCATCGCCGTCGTCGGCGGCGGCGATGGTGCCGGCCACGTGCGTGCCGTGCGAACTGGTGGTGGGCTTCCACGAGTCGGCCGACGGATCGGCCTTGCCGGTCAGGCAGCCGGCCGAGTCGGCCGGGTCGATGGCCTTGGCGAACTCGGGGTGGGTGGCGTCCACCCCGGAGTCGAGCACGCCGACGATCACGCGGTGGCTGCCCTCGTTGACCTTGTTGGCCTGCTTGGCCTTGATCAGGTCCATGTCCCACTGCTCGGCGCTGCGGTCGACCGCGGGGGCGGCCGTCGTCACCGCCGACTCCTGGGAGCGGGACCGCGTCAGGGCCGTGGGCACGTCCTTGCGGCCGCTGTAGGCCCGGTTCGGGCCGATCCGGGTGGCGAAGTCGGGGCTGGCCGAGGTGGCCACCGCCACCCCGATCTCCGGGTAGTACTCGACCAGGGAACCGCAGTCGAACCGCAGCTCGGCGTCGGCCACGAACTTGGGCACGCCCGGGGTGTAGAGCACCACGTAGGTGTAGGAGGTGCCGGTGGTGTCGCAGGGGTGATGGTCCGGGGCGGCGGACGCGACCGGCGCCAACCCAACGAGGGCGGCGCCGGCGGCGGTCAGCAGCGTCAGCAGACGTCTCATTCGCCGGAACGTAGCAATTGGGACATCGCTCAACCAGACGTGCGAACGTTCACAATTGCCAGCGGGCGGGCAACCCTTCGACCGGTTCACGCAGGGTGAGCGACCTCCACCGGCCGCCTCGCGGCGAGCAGCCCGCGCAGCCCGAACCAGCCGATGGCGGTGCCGAAGGCGACGGAGATGACGGCCAGCGTGAGGTGCACGGCGAAGAAAGCGGTGGCCGACCCGGCGGCGAAGGCCCTCGGGTCCTGCGCCACGTTGATCACCAGCGTCACCCAGATGAACCAGCTCCACACCCCGAACAGGAGCAGGAACACGGACTTGCCACGGGTCAGCTTCACGTCCGCAGTATCCGCCGAGGCCACCGCCGGTGTAGACACGGGGCCGGCCGGTCACGCCGTGTAACGCACTAGCCTGCGGGGGTGCCCCTCCCAGCTCGACGGCCCGCAGCCGCCCTGCTCACGGCCGTGGCCTGCGTGGTCACCGCCGTGTTCGTCACGACGGGCAGCGCCGCTGCGGTGATCACGACGACCACCACCAGCACCTCCGCTACCTCGACGTCGACCTCGACGTCGGGAAGCGCCGCGCCGAACGAGTGCCCGAACAAGCAGTCGCCGCCGGCCGCCGAGGACGACGCCGAGCAGCCCCCGGCCGGCTCGCCCGCGCCGAAGCCGCTGCCGGTGCCGGCCGACCCCGTGGGCGGCGACCAGCTCGGCAAGTGCGGCTTCGTGCTGCCGCCGGACGCGGCCACCGCGCCGCCGTCCGAGGTCAACGCCGCCTCCTGGGTGCTGGCCGACCTGGACACCGGCGCCGTGCTCGCGGCCAAGGACCCGCACGCCCGCCAGCGCCCGGCCGCCCTGATCAAGGTGCTGCTGGCCATGGTGGCGCTCAACGACCTCAAGCCGAACACGCCCGTCCTGATCACCCAGGAGGACGTGGACGCGGCCAAGGGCTACTCGGCGGTCGGCGTGCCGGCCGGCGGCAAGTTCACCGTGACCCAGCTGGTCGAGGCCATGCTGCTCAAGCCCGGCAACGACGTGCCCAACGCGCTGGCCCGGGCGCTGGGCGGCGTTCCCAAGACGCTGGACCTGATGAACGCCGCGGCCAAGCAGATGGGCGCGCTGGACACCCGGGTGGCCACGCCGGGTGGCCTGGACGGGCCGGGCATGAGCACCTCGGCCTACGACCTGGCGCTGATCTACCGGCACGCCATGCAGATGCCGGCCTTCGCCGACGCGGCCGCGGTCAAGTCGGTGACGCTGGGCGGCGTCGCCGTGCACAACACCGACTCGCTGCTGACCACCTACGCCGGCGCGATCACCGGCATCAGCAGCAACACCACCGACGCGCACTCCACCAACCTGTCCTCGGCCGGCAAGGCTGGGCACCGGCTGGTGGCCGTGCTGCTGCGCGGCGAGACGACCGCGTTCCCGATGTACCGGCAGAGCTCCAAGCTGCTGGACTACGGCTTCGCGCTGACCGCTGCCAACGTGCACCAGGTCGGCGTGCTGGTCGACCAGGCCCCGCCGGTGAAGCCGTCGGTGTCCTCCTCGTCCTCGGTCACCACGACCGACGCCGCCAACGTGGCCAACGCCGCCGAGAACACGCCGATGTACCAGGCGTTCGGCAACGTCGGCATGCCGCTGACCATCGTGGCCGGCGTGGGCGTGCTGGTGGTGCTGGCGATGTACCTGCGCAAGCGCCGCGCCCGCGCGGCCCGGGCCCGCCGGCTGGCGGCCCAGGCCAACAGCTAGCGGCGGCGCAGCAACCGGGTCAGCGTCACGCCCAGCAGGGCGCCGGCGCTGAGCAGGCCCGCCGTCACGGTGGCGTCGGGCCGGCCGGCCAGGTGCACCGTCGGCCGGATCACCACCGGCTCCGGCAGCGGCGCCGGGTCGGCCGAGCGGTGCATGTTCTCCCGGGCGGTCGCGGTCCATGCGGTGATGAACACCAGGAACCGCGACACCAGGTTGATGAAGACCAGCAGGCCCAGCAGCGTGCCGAAGACCGAGCCGGACGGCGAGTTCTTGATCGCCTGTAGGTAGACGTTGCCGACCTGCTTGAGGATCTCGAAGCCGACCGCGCCGGTGATCGCGCCCCGCACCGCGCTGCGCCAGCCCACGTGGAAGCGCGGCAGGCTGGTCAGCACCCACAGGAACACCAGCCAGTTGGCCGCCAGGCCCAGCACGATGGCCGCCACCGACAGCAGGAACTCCGCCCAGCCGGTCTGCCGCAGCCCCAGCCACTCCAGCAGCAGGCCGCCCAGGCCGGTGCCCGCCGCCGTGATGCCGAACGAGACCACCAGGGCCAGGCCGAGACCGATCAGCGTCAGCAGGTCCTTGACCGCCGTGATCAGAAACGGCAGTTGCGGGCGCTCACGCGTCCACTGGGCGGTCAGGGCGTCGCGCAGGCTGGTCATCCAGCCCAGGCCGGAGTAGAGCGCCGCCAGCAGGCCGAACACGCCCACCGAGCCGCGGGAGTCGATCAGCTTGCCGACGATGGTGTTGACCTGGTCGCCCAGCGCGCCGGGCACCGCGGTGGCGATGCCGGTGCGGATCTGGCCCAGCAGCTGCTCGTTGCCGGCCAGCACGAAGCCCGCGACCGAGAAGCCCAGCATCAGCAACGGGATCAGCGACAGCACGCTGTAGTAGGTGATCGCGGCGGCGTAGTGGTCGCCGTACCGGTCGACATAACGTTCCCCGGCGCGCAGCAGGTGGTCGAGCCACGAATGACGCTTGCGCAGCCGGGTCAGCAGGGATTCCTTGTCCGCCACCCGCCAACCGTAACGCTGCGTGCCCACCATCGCAGAGCGTCGACGCCTTCAACGCTTGGAAGGGGGCTTTCCTCCACTCCGAGTGGAGGAAAGCCCCCTTCCAAGCGGAAGTGGGACGGGTCAGAGCTGGCTGGGGGTGGGGAGGGGGGTCGGCTTGGTGGCGGCCGCGGCGGCGGCGTTCTCCTCGACGACGGCTTTGGCGGCCTGGGCGGCGGCCTTGGCCTCGCGGGCCAGGCGGTGGCGGTGGCGCAGCAGGCCGGCGATCAGCCCGCCGAAGCCGAGCAGGATGGCCAGCAGCGCGAAGCCGTCCAGGGTGACCGGGACGCGGCTCTCCACGGCGGGGTCGGCGTCCGCGGCGGCGGCGACGCCGGCGGTCAGCAGCGCGGTGGCCGGCAGCAGGCAGGCGGCAGTCAGGGTGAAACGCGTGAGGTGCCGAACTTGGTTACGCAAGGCAGCGTCTCCCGACAGTGAGGTCGCCCCCAGAAGAGTGAACTGCGGGGTTTCTGTCGTTCGGAAAACTACCGAACGTGTCAACCCCACCCGTTCCGGGGACTGTGCGGTCCATCACGAGGAGCGAGAATAACGGCGGTCGTTACCGACCTCCGCGCCGGGTCCCACAAGATCAGGACCAGCGTCTTTGCGCCCGTGGGCCCCGCCCCGAGGCGGTCAGCGTGTCCGTTCGGGCAACTGTGACGTGCCGTACTTCGCGGGGCGCCCCGGGCGGGCGGGGCGCCCCGCGAAGACTCACTTACGCGGCGTCGGCGTGCGGCGGACCAGCAGCATCAGGCCACCGCCCACGACCAGCAGCAGGCCGAAGCCGACCAACATGCCGGTGTCGGCGGCGGTGCCGGTGTAGGCCAGCGGCGGAGTGGACGGCGCGGTCGACACCGGCGGGGCGGTCGTCGTGGAGGACGACGGGGGCGCGGTGGTGGACGACAGCGACGGGCTGGTCGTCGTGGTCGAGCCAGTGGTCGTCGAACCAGTTGTCGTTGACCCAGTGGTCGTCGAACCAGTCGTCGTTGACCCAGTCGTCGTTGACCCAGTCGTCGTCGAACCAGTCGTCGTGGTGGTCGACTCGGTGGTGGTCGTCGTCGACTCGGTGGTCGTGGTGGTGGACCCCGTGGTGGTGGTCGGGGTCGTCGTGGTGGTCGACCCGGTCGTGGTGGTCGTCGTCGGGGTCGTGGTCGTGGTCGACCCCGTCGTCGTCGTGGTCGACCCTGTCGTGGTGGTGGTCGTGCTCGTCGGCGTGGTTGTCGTCGTGCACGGGGTGGTGGTGCGGCCGGTCGTGGTCGTCGGCGGCGTGGTCGTCTCGCACGGCGGCAGCCCGCGCCCGTGGCCGGCCGGCTCGCACGGCGGGTTGCCCCGCTGCTGGGCGGTCGCGGAATGGGTGGCCGGGGCGGAACCGCCCGCTGTCGCGGCCATGGCCGCCCCGGCACCGGCGATGATCGTCCCGGCCACCATCACGGCCAGGGGGAACGCGAGCGCTCTTCTGTTGCGCACGGTGGGTGTCCTTCCGAGGCGGAGTGTCGCTTGAGGCAACCTCAGAAGCTACCCATTCGCCGTAACGTTAATGGTCCAAAAGGCTCACTCGAACGGGTCCACTTGTGGCAATTCGGCCGTAGGTCGTGGTTCGCTGACGCGCGTGACGGCCGGCCAGCGCCGCCATCGCTTCCAGCTGCTCGATGGTGCGGGCCGAGCCGTGCTCCGAGCCGGCCATCCGGCTGATCGTCTCCTCCATCAGCGTGCCGCCGAAGTCGTTGGCGCCGCCGCGAAGGATCTCCGCGGTGCCCTCGTCGCCGAGCTTCACCCAGGAGCACTGGATGTTGTCGATACGGCCGTGCAACGCCAGCCGGGCCAGGGCGTGCACCGCGCGATTGTCCCTTCGGGACGGTCCGGGGCGGGCCACGCCGGCCAGGTAGATCGGCGCGTTGCGGTGCACGAAGGGCAGCAGCACGAACTCGGTGAAACCACCGGTGTCGTCCTGGAGGCGGGCCAGCGTGCGCAGGTGGCCGAGCCAGTGGCCGGGGTGGTCGACGTGGCCGTACATCATGGTGGACGAGGAGCGGATGCCCAGCCGGTGCGCGGTGCCCACGACCTCCAGCCAGGTCTTGGTCGGCAGCTTGCCCTTGGTCAGCACCCAGCGCACGTCGTCGTCGAGGATCTCGGCCGCCGTGCCGGGAATCGTGTCCAGGCCGGCGTCCCGCAGCTCGGTCAGCCACTCCCGCACGCTCACGCCGGCCTTGGCCGCGCCGCTGACGATCTCCATGGGGCTGAAGGCGTGCACGTGCATGCCCGGCACCTTGGCCTTGATCGCCCGCACCATGTCGGCGTAGAAGCTGGTCGGCAGCTTGGGGTCGATGCCGCCCTGGATGCACACCTCGGTGGCGCCCACGGTCCACGCCTCCCAGGCGCGGTCGGCGACGTCGTCCACGGTCAGCCGGTAGGCGTCGGCGTCGCGTTCCCGTTGCGCGAAGGCGCAGAACCGGCAGCCGACGTAGCAGACGTTGGAGAAGTTGATGTTCCGGTTGACCACGTAGGTGACGTCGTCGCCGTTGACCTCGGCCCGCAGCTGGTCGGCCAGCCGGGTCATCGTCTCCAGTGCCTCGCCGTCGGCGGTCAGCAGCGCCAGGGCGGCGTCCGCGTTGCGCTCCTCCAGCAGCGCGCCGGGATTCTCGGCGGCGATCTTGAGTCCAGTGAGGACGTCGCTGGGCAGCTTGCTGAAGGTGGGACTGGTGTCGAGCTGGCGGCGCAGGGATTCCCAGTCGCCGTAGACGCTGTCGAAGTCGCCCCGCCGGTCGTCGGTGCGGCCGGTGGTGTCGATGGTCTCGTGCAGGTCGGTGCGGCCCTGGGACTCCAGGGCGTAGTCCGGCTCCTGCCACGTCCGTCCACTCAGGACGGCATCCGGGTCGGCCAGGCCGGTTTCCTTGTCCGCCAGCGCTTCCACGTGCGCGCCGATGCGGGTGTCGATCCACGGCTGGCCCGCTTTGACGAAGCGGGGGTAGGCCGTGAGCCGCTCACGCAGCTGGAAACCCGACTTCGCCGTCACGGCGGTCAGCTCGTCGATGGCCGGCCACGGCCGCTCCGGGTTGACGTGGTCCGGGGTCACCGGCGACACGCCGCCCCAGTCGTCGATGCCCGCGCGCAGCATCAGCTCGAACTCGTCGCCGACCAGGTTGGGCGGGGCCTGCACGCTCACGGTGGACGGCAGCAGCAGCCGGCCCACCGCGATCGTCGCCGCCAGCTCGTGCAGGTCGGCGTCGGGCATGCCGCGCATCGCCGTGTCCGGCTTGGCCCGGAAGTTCTGGACGATGATCTCCTGGATGTTGCCGTACTGCCGCGCCACGCCGCGGATGGCCAGCAGCGAGTCGGCCCGCTCGTCCAGGTTCTCGCCGATGCCGATCAGGATGCCGGTGGTGAACGGCACGCCCACCCGGCCGGCGTCGGTCAGCACCCGCATCCGGACCGCCGGCTCCTTGTCCGGGCTGCCGAAGTGCGGGCCGCCCGGCTCGCTCCACAGGCGGGTCGCCGTCGTCTCCAGCATCATGCCCATGCTGGCCGCCACCGGCTTGAGCCGCTGGAACTCCTCCCAGCTCAGCACGCCCGGGTTGAGGTGGGGCAGCATGCCCGTCTCCTCCAGGACCGCGATCGCCACCGAGCGCAGGTAGTCCAGGGTCGAGCCGTAACCGCGGGCCTCCAGCCACTCCCGGGCCGCCGGCCACCGCTCCTCCGGCCGGTCGCCCAGCGTGAACAGGGCCTCCTTGCAGCCCTGGGCCGCCGCCTCGCGGGCGATCGCCAGCACCTCGTCGCGCTCCAGGTACGCCGCCGGCAGGCGGTGCGGCACCGTCGCGAAGGTGCAGTAGTGGCAGCGGTCCCGGCACAGCCGGGTCAGCGGGATGAAAGCGTTCTTGCTGTACGTGATGACGCCTTCGCGGCCCTCGGCCCTCAGGTGCGCGTCGCGGACCCGGCCCGCGATCGCCAGCAACTCGTCCAGGTGATCGCCACGGGCGTGCAGCAGGACCGCCGCCTCAGTGGCGTCCAGCGTCGAACCGTCGGCTGCGCGGCGAAGCGCCCTACGGAGGGCCGATTCGCTCGGTCGCGGGGTGTCGTTGACCACCGGCCGAGCGTAGGTCGGCTTTCGCGCCAACCCGTCGCTGAGCGTAGGGAGACCACTCTCACAGGGAAAGGGGGAATATTTCAGACGTCGTAGCGGACGGTCACGGGGGCGTGGTCGGACCAGCGTTCGGCGTAGGTGGCGGCGCGTTCGGTGACGGCGGAGACGGCCTTGGCGGCCAGGCCGGCGGTGGCGACGTGCAGGTCGATGCGCCAGCCGGAGTCGTTGTCGAAGGCCTTGCCGCGGTAGGACCACCAGCTGTACGGGCCGGCGACGTCGGGGTGCAGGGACCGCACGACGTCGGTGTAGCCGGCGGCGTAGAGCTGGTCGAGCCAGGCCCGTTCCTCGGGCAGGAAGCCGGCCGAGCGCTGGTTGGTCTTCCAGGACTTGAGGTCCTCTGGGCGGTGGGCGATGTTCCAGTCGCCGCAGATGAGGACCTCGCGGCCGTCGGCCTCGGCCTTGGCCCGCAGCTCGACGAGGTGGGCGAAAAACGCCTCCAGGAAGCGGTACTTCTCGTCCTGCTTGGGGGTCCCGGCGTCGCCGCTGGGCAGGTAGAGGCTGGCCACGACGACGTCGGCCAGCTCGTACTCGACGTAGCGGCCGCTGCGGTCGAACTCGGCCGAGCCGAAGCCGACGCGGACGGCCTCGGGGGCGGTGCGGGACAGCAGGGCGACGCCGGCCCGGCCCTTGAGCTCGGACTCGGCCAGCACGGTGTGCCACCCGGCCGGCTCCAGCAGCTCGGCCGGCAGCTGACCGGGCTCGGCCCGGGTCTCCTGCAGGCACACCACGTCGGCCTCGGTGGCGGCCAGCCACTCGACGAAGCCCTTCTTGGCGGCGGCGCGAAGCCCGTTGACGTTGACGGTGGAGACGGTCAGCACCCCCCGAGCCTAGCGGCATCAGGAATTCGTCAACGTCAGGCTCGTCGGCGTTAAGAACGCATCAGGGCCGGCGGTGCGGCCGTCAAGGCCCCGGACGCTTCAGACGAGGAGTCCGGGGAGAGGGAGCGCGTGTTCGACGTCGTGAAACGGCTGTTGGTCGGCCGCCCGCTGCGCAGTGAGCGATTGGGCGACACGCTGTTGCCGAAGTGGTTGGCGCTGCCGGTGTTCTGTAGCGACCCGATCTCGTCGGTGGCCTACGCCACCGAGCAGATCCTGCTGACGTTGGCGGTCGGCGGCGCGGGGGCGCTGTCGCTGTCCACGCCGGTCGCGGCGGCGGTGGCGATCGTGCTGATCGTGGTCGTCGCCTCCTACCGCCAGACCTGCTACGCCTACCCCAGTGGCGGCGGCGCATTTGTTGTCTCCAAAGAAAACCTGGGCGAGTCGGCGGCGCTGACCGCGGCGGCGGCGCTGCTGGTGGACTACGTGATGACGGTGGCGGTGTCGGTGGTCTCCGGCGTCGTGGCGATCACGTCGGCGTTCCCGGAGCTGGCCCCGCACGCCGTGGGCATCTCGGTCGGCTTCGTGGCGCTCATCGCGGTGGTGAACCTGCGCGGTGTCAAGGAGTCCGGCAGGTCGTTCGCGATTCCGACCTACGCGTTCATCGTGCTGACGTTCCTGATGTTCGCGGTGGCGGCGGTCCGGGGCCTGGCCGGCGACCTGCCGCCGGCCTCCACCGCGAACCTGCCGTTCCACCAGACCGAGAGCACCGCCGGCTTCGGCGCGGTTTTCCTGTCCCTACGGGCTTTCGCCTCCGGCTGCACGGCGTTGACCGGCGTGGAGGCGATCAGCAACGGCGTGCCGGCGTTCCGCAGACCCAAGTCCCACAACGCCGCCCTGACGCTGGTGCTGATGGGCGTCATCGCGGTGACGATGTTCGGCGGCATCACGGCGCTGGCCGTGCACCTGGGCGCCCACGCCGAGCCGGACGGCAACCCGTCGGTGATCTCGCAGGTCGCCGGCAGCGTGTTCGGCGGCGGCTCGGCGCTGTTCTACCTGTTCCAGGCGGCCACCGCGGGCATCCTGATCCTGGCCGCCAACACGGCGTTCAACGGATTCCCGGGCCTGGCCTCGATCCTGGCCCGCGAGCGCTACCTGCCGCGCCAGCTGCACAACCGCGGCGACCGGCTGGTGTTCAGCAACGGCATCCTGCTGCTGGCCGCCGCCGCGATCGTGCTGATCGTCGGCTTCGACGCCAACATCGACAGCCTGATCCAGCTCTACATCATCGGCGTGTTCACCAGCTTCACGCTCAGCCAGGCCGGCATGGTCGTGCACTGGAGACGGGCGCTGGCCGGGGAGACCGACCCGGGCAAGCGAGCGAGGATGCGCGGCTCGCAGGCGATCAACGCCTTCGGCGCGGGGCTGACCGCGGTGGTGCTGGTGGTGGTGTTCGCCACCAAGGTGGTGCACGGCGCGTGGCTGGCGGTGCTGGCCATGGTGGTGCTGTTCTTCGTGATGCGGGCGATCAACCGCTACTACCGGCGGTTCGAGCGCGAGGTCGAGACGGTCAAGCCGACGACCACGCTGCCGCCGCGGGTGCACGCGCTGGTGCTGGTCTCCCGCCTGCACCAGCCGGCGTTGCAGGCGCTGGCCTTCGCCAAGGCGACCCGCCCGGATCGCTTGGAGGCGCTCACGGTCGCCACCGACGACGAGGAGACTCGGGGCCTGCAAAGGGAATGGGAGCGACGGGGCATCAAGGTGCCGCTGGTGGTGCTGTCCTCGCCGTACCGGGACGTGAGCAAGCCGATCGTGGAGCACGTGGCCCGGCTGCACGCCCGCGACAAGCGGGGCGTGGTCAGCGTGTTCATCCCGGAGTACGTGGTGCGGCGCTGGTGGCAGCATCTGCTGCACAACCAGAGTGCCTTGCGGCTCAAGGCAAGGCTGCTGTTCACGCCGGGCGTGGTGGTGGTCAACGTGCCGTACCACATCGGCCTGGCCGATCAGGGTTGGATGACTCAGCAGGTGTTGCCGGAGGCGGCGACCAGGTAGTCGACCGAGGCCCAGCGGGTGCCGTCCAGCTGACGGAAACCGTTCCGCACCAAGGGTTGCGCGACCACGGCCTGACGCTGCACCAGCCGCCCGACGACCCGGTCGGCGGTGCTGGGCCCGGCCCGCACGTTGAGCACGTCGGCGTTGACGGTGAAGGCGCACTGCGGATTGCTCTGCGCCGCGCCCGCGTTCTGGTGCGCCAGCACGGCGAACGCCGCGACGCCGACCCCGCCGATCACGGCCAGTTTCATCACCGGAATGCCGAACACCCCGTCCTCCTCTCGCCACGGACGCCGGAAAAACCGGACATCCCAGCAATACCGGAGGACGGGGCGCCGCAGAACCACCCGACCCGGAATCCACCCGGCCGGGGTTCCCTACCGGGCTAGCCCATCACCAAACGTCACAGCAGGGGCTGAAGGAGATTCGCGAAACCCACGTGGCCGTCGCGGTTGGGGTGATACGACTCGGACACCGGATTGGACAGGCCGTTGAGCCACTCCACCTTGTCGCACACGGCGTGACCGGTGAACGCCGACCGCGGGTCCAGGAACGTGAAGCCGTGCGCGGCGGCCCGGGCCTTGATGGTGTTGTCGAGCGTGTCGGCGGCCGCGTTGAGCTGGCCCTCCTCGGTCGGGCTGATCCGGGCCAGCGCGTTGCAGGCCACGCCGTTGAACAGCCGCGGATAGCCGACCACCACGACCTTGGCGCTCGGGGCCCGGGTGTGGATCTGCGTGTACACGCCGTCCAGCGCGCCGGGCAGCGTGCCGGTGATCAGCCCCACCGCCTTGTTGATGTCGCCGGTGCAGTCGTACAGCGGCAGCGCGCACTTCTCGATCACGCTGGAGAAGCCGATGTCGTTGCCGCCGACGGAGATCGTCACGTACTGGGTCGACGTGGACAGCGCCGCGACCTGGTTCTTCAGCACGTCAGCGGTCTTGGCCCCGCTGCACGCCTGAAGGTTGAGCGCCAGGCCGAGCCGGCCGGCCAGCAGCTGCGAGTAGGCGTACACGGAACGGTCGCAGGACGTGTCGTAGTACGTCCGCGTGCCCACGCCGGAGGCGTAGGAGTCGCCGAGGGCGACGTAGCCGGGCTGAGCGGCCGCGGAAGCCGTGCCGGCGAGCGTGAGACCGAGCATCGCGGTCAACGCCGCGAGCAGGAGCTTCTTCCCCATGCGCCGGACGGTAAACCGTGACAGCACGCAAAAGGGCCCCGTCGCGAGACGGGGCCCTTTTGGTCACGCTCTAGCCGCTCAGGCGGACGCCATGCGCTTCTGCAGGTTCTCGTCGAGGGTGTTGAGGAAGTCCTCGGTGGTCTGCCACGGCTGGTCCTTGCTGATCAGCAGGGCCAGGTCCTTGGTCATCGCGCCCTGCTCGACCGAGGAGATCACGACCTCCTCGAGCGTGGTGGCGAACTGGGAGACGGCCGGGGTGCCGTCCAGCTTGCCGCGGTGCTGAAGGCCACGGGTCCACGCGAAGATCGAGGCGATCGGGTTGGTGGAGGTGGGCTTGCCCTGCTGGTGCTGGCGGTAGTGCCGGGTCACGGTGCCGTGCGCGGCCTCGGCCTCGACGGTGCGGCCGTCCGGCGTCATCAGCACGGAGGTCATCAGGCCGAGCGAGCCGAAGCCCTGGGCCACGGTGTCGGACTGCACGTCGCCGTCGTAGTTCTTGCAGGCCCAGACGTAGCCGCCCTCCCACTTCATGGCGGCGGCGACCATGTCGTCGATCAGGCGGTGCTCGTAGGTCAGGCCCTTGGCGTCGAAGTCCGCCTTGAACTCGGCCTCGAAGATCTCCTGGAACACGTCCTTGAACATGCCGTCGTAGGCCTTGAGGATCGTGTTCTTGGTCGACATGTAGACCGGGTACTCGCGCTGCAGGCCGTAGGACAGCGAGGCCCGCGCGAAGTCCTCGATGGACTTGCGGAAGTTGAACATGCCCATGGCGACGCCGCCGCCCTCGGGGTAGTTCGCCACCACGTGCTGGATCGGCTCGGAGCCGTCGGCCGGGGTGAAGGTGATGGTCAGCTCGCCCGGGCCGGCCACCTTGAAGTTGGTGGCCTTGTACTGGTCGCCGTGGGCGTGCCGGCCGATGATGATCGGCTTGGTCCAGCCCGGCACCAGCCGCGGGATGTTGGAGATGACGATCGGCTCGCGGAAGATGACGCCGCCGAGGATGTTGCGGATCGTGCCGTTGGGCGAGAGCCACATCTTCTTCAGGCCGAACTCCTCCACCCGCGCCTCGTCCGGCGTGATGGTGGCGCACTTCACACCGACGCCGTGCTTCTTGATGGCGTTGGCCGAGTCGATGGTGACCTGGTCGTCGGTCGCGTCCCGGTGCTCGATGCCCAGGTCGTAGTAGTCCAGATTGACGTCCAGGTACGGGTGGATCAGCTTGTCCTTGATGAACTGCCAGATGATGCGGGTCATCTCGTCGCCGTCGAGCTCGACGACGGTGCCTTCGACCTTGATCTTGCCCACGCCGGGCTCTCCTCTCGCGACAATGCAAGCAGTACAAGTGTACTGCTAACCCTTCGTGATCGCTTCAGGGTGGTGGCCAACGACACTGCCCGTTTGACTCGACGTGTCGACGCCCCGTCAACGTCACCACTGGGTAGCCTGCCTCGCCGGACAACTCGATCTTGAAGCAGGGGGGCGTCGTGTCGACCGGACCTACGCACGCGATGAGCGGGCTGCTGATGTGGGGCGGGGTGTCGGTCGCGGCCATCGCCAACAACCTGCCCATGACCCCGCAGACCTGGGTCGTCGGGGCGGCGCTGTGCAGCGGCGCCGCGCTGCTGCCCGATCTGGACCATCCCGAAGCCACCGTGGCCAACACGTTCGGCAAGGTCACCTGGCTGCTGTCCAAGGGCGTGCACTGGGTCAGCCACGTCGTCTACCGCGGCACCCGGCTGCGCAGCGACGCCAACCGCCACGGCGGCCACCGCGGCGTGACCCACACCCTGCTGTTCGCCTTACTCGCCGGCGCCGGCGCCTACGCCACAGTGCAGTGGGCCCACAAGGTCGCCTTGCTGCCGCTGCTGTTCCTGTTCTGTGCCCTCGCCGTCCGCGGTCTGCTGCACGAGTGGACGCCGAAGGGCCACGTGCTCGGCGTGACCGTGCTGTCGCTCGGGCTCACGGTCCTGTGCTGGCACTGGATCGACGTCGGGCCGGCCGAGCAGGCCATGTGGTGCGCGATCGCGGTGGCCGCCGGCTGCCTGGCCCACTGCCTCGGCGACGCCATCACCGAGCAGGGCTGCCCGATCTTCTGGCCGATCCCGTTCAACGGCAAGACCTGGTACCCGGTGGCGCTGCCCAAGCCGATGCGGATGCGCACCGGCGGGCGGGTCGAGCTGGGCATGGTGCTGCCGGTGCTGACCGTGCTCGGGGTGTGGCTGTCGCTGGCCTCGTTGCAGCGCACCGGCGTCGCCACCTGGGTCCCGTTCGACCTGCTGACCCTGCACCAGACCCCGGCCGTGGTCGCGGGCCGGTAGCCGTTCGACGACGTTCGTACACTGAACCCATGGGCACCACGCTTGAGCACCCGCTCCGGGAGAGCATCCGGATCGAGGCCGTGCTCCAGGCCCTGGCCGACCCGGTGCGGCTGCGCATCGTGCAGGCCATCGCCGAACGCGGCGAGATGGCCTGCGGCGTGCTGGAGCTGCCGGTCAGCAAGTCCACCCTGACCCACCACTGGCGGGTGCTGCGCGACGCCGGCGTCATCCACCAGCAGCCGGTCGGCACCTCCAAGGTCAACACCCTGCGCCGCGAGGACCTCGACACCCTGTTCCCCGGCCTCCTCGACGGCGTCCTAGCCGGCCTCCAGATCTGACCTCGCGCTTGGAAGGGGGCTTTCCTCCACTCCAAGTGAAGGAAAGCCCCCTTCCAAGCGCCGGATGACGGGAGCGCGTCGAGGGTTTCACTGGGTGTAACCGGGGCGTCAAAACTGGTCGGAACGATGGCCGCATGCCCGCCGCCACGTGGTGGCCCTCCGTTGTGCAGGGCCATGTTTTGCATCTGACCGAGACCGTCGCCGGTCGGCCGCGCACCATCCGTCACGCCGACGGCGAGGCGGTCGTGGCCGTCTGCCGCTCGTGGGTGCGGCCGCCGGCCGGCGAGACCGACGGCCTGCCCTGCCCCGACTGCGTGGAGCTGGCTACCGCCTAGCGCCCTTGATGTTCAGGGCGGCCATGTTCAGGTCGCCGCTGACGACGATGTGCGGTGTGCCCTCGCGGCCCTGGTAGCCGACCTTGTCGTTGACCGAGCTCATCCTGGTGTTGAGGTCGGTCAGGCTCACCACGGCACCGGCCGGCAGCCGCAGCGTGACCGCGCCGCCGGTGACCTCCAGCCGCAGGTCCAGCCGGTCGTGGGCGAACACGGCGTCCCGGAAGTCCAGGTTGACGCCGGAACCCCACTTGGACCGGACCACGATCGACCGCGGCACCGTCCACTCGCCGCTGCGGTTGACGCTGGACCCGCAGCCGCTGGTCAGCACCAGCGGCTCGCCGGGCAGCGGCGGCCGGTCGGCCACCGGCCGCCCGCCCCAGCCGCTGCGCGCCCGCATCTCCGGATGCGTCATGCCGGGCAGGTCGGCCAGCACCACGTTCAGCTCCGCGCGGGTGCGCGAGGACAGCGCCACGTCGGTGCGGTCGGTGAACTCCTCCAGCGTGAGCAGTCCCAGGCCGATCGCCTTCTGCAGCAACCCGATCACGTGTTCCCGCTCCGCGTCCGAGACGCGGAGTTCCCTGCTGCTCACCCCGTTCACCATGGTCACGATGCTAGGCGCGGCCGACCCCGGTCCGAATCGGGGAATTACCCGGATAAATGAGTTGCCCCCGCCCCTAGCGTGGACAGACGTGTCCGCTGTGATCGGCTGTTATCTCCGCATCACGCTCGCCGGATTCCACAGGCACACCACCTACCGCCACGCCGTCCTCGCGGGGACCGCGACCAACGTCGTCTTCGGACTGATCAAGGTCGGGATCCTCACGGCGGTCTACCTGGCGCGCGATGGGGCCTCGATCGGCGGCTACGACCTGACCACCTCCATCACCTACGTCTGGCTCGGGCAGGGCCTGCTCGGCGTCGTCGACTTCTGGAGCGACGACGAGCTGTCCGAGCGGATCAGGACCGGCGACATCGTCGTCGACCTGTCCCGGCCGTGGAACATGCAGGCCGCGCTGCTGGCCACCGACCTGGGCCGCGCCGGCTACAGCGCGGTCGCCCGCTTCGTCCCGCAGCTGCTGCTGGGGGCGCTGCTGTTCCCGTTCCGCTGGCCGACCGACCCGCTGGTCGCGCCGGCCTTCCTGGTCAGCGCCCTGCTCGCGGTGCTGGTCAGCTTCCACCTCCGGTTCCTGCTCGGCATGACCACGTTCTGGCTGCTGGACTCGCGCGGGGTGCGCAGCCTGTACGGGGTCGTGTCCGGCACCCTGGCCGGGCTGGAGATCCCGCTGTCCTACTTCCCGGACTGGGCCCAGCGGGCGCTCCTGCTCACCCCGTTCCCGTCCATGCTCCAGTACCCGATCAACGTGTTCGTGCAGGACGGGCCGCTGCTGGCCACGCTGGGGCAGCAGCTGCTGTGGGTGCTGCTGCTGGCCGCCGCCGGCCGGCTGGTGCTGGCCCGGGCCATGCACAAGGTGGTGGTGCAGGGTGGCTGACCTGGCCGTGTTCGCCCGGCTGGCGGGGGCCCAGATCCGCGGGCAGCTGAGCTACCGCAGCTCGTTCGTGATGAACTGCTTCGGGCAGGCGCTGGCCCAGGCCAACGACCTGGTCGTGATCCTGATCGTGTTCGGCCGGGTGGCCAGCCTCGGCGGCTTCGACATCACCGCCGTGCTGCTGTTCTACGCCCTGTCCGGGATGTCGTTCGGGCTGGCCGACATGTGCGTGGGCAGCATCGAGCGGCTGCCGGCCTACATCCGCGCCGGCACCTTCGACGTGGTGCTGATGCGTCCACTCGGGACACTGCTGCAACTGTTCGCCGGCGACTTCCAGCTGCGCCGCGTCGGCCGCGTGCTCACGGCCTTCGGCGTCCTGGTCTACGTTCTGTCCACTTCGGACATTCACTGGTCGCCGGCCAAGGCCGTGCTGCTGGCGGTGACCCCGGCGGCCGGCGCGGTCATCTTCGCCGCGATCTTCGTGGCCGCCAACTCGGTGTCGTTCTGGTTCGTCGACGCCCGCGAGCTGGCCAACACCGTCACCTACGGCGGCAGCTACCTGACCTCGTATCCGATCTCCATCTACGCCGGCTGGATGCGGGTCCTGCTGGCCTACCTCGTGCCCGGGGCCTTCGTCGCCTACTACCCCGGGCTCACCCTGCTCGACCACCCCGACCCGCTGGGCGCGCCGTCCTGGTTCGGCTGGCTCGACGCCCCGGTGGCCGTGCTCGCCGCCGCCGTCGCCGGCCTGATCTGGCGCCGCGCCGTCCGCCACTACCGAGGAACAGGATCTTGATGATCGAGGTCAGCGAGTTGGGTCGGACGTTCACCGTGGCCCGCAAGGCCGGGCGGTTCCGGCGGGTCCGCGAGGAGGTGGCGGCGGTCGGGGGCGTGTCGTTCACCGTCGAGGCCGGCGAGAGCGTCGGGTACATCGGGCCGAACGGGGCCGGCAAGTCGACGACGATCAAGATGCTGACCGGGATCCTGGTGCCGACCACCGGGCGGGTGCGGGTCTGCGGGCTGGATCCGAGCCGGCAGCGGGCGGAGCTGGCCCGGCGGATCGGCGTGGTGTTCGGGCAGCGCAGCCAGTTGTGGTGGGACCTGCCGCTGGCCGAGAGTTTCGAGCTGCTGCGGCACATCTACCGGGTGCCGGCCGGCGACCACGCCAAGCGTCTGCACGAGTGCACGGAACTGCTTGGGCTGCAAGCGTTTCTGGACACGCCGGTG
The DNA here is from genome assembly GCF_044547355.1 of Kutzneria sp. NPDC052558. NCBI lineage: Bacteria > Bacillati > Actinomycetota > Actinomycetes > Pseudonocardiales > Pseudonocardiaceae > Kutzneria > Kutzneria sp. NPDC052558. The sequence goes on along the minus strand of NZ_JBIUAG010000017.1, from coordinate 27,599 downwards.
CGGCAGTTGTCGCTGGGGCAACGAATGCGGGGCGAGGTGACGGCGGCGCTGCTGCACGGGCCGGAGCTGCTGGTGCTGGACGAGCCGACGATCGGGCTGGACCTGGACTCCAAGGAGCGGCTGCGGGAGTTCCTGGCCGAGCTGAACGCCGACCGGGGCACCACGTTGCTGCTGACCACGCACGACCTGGACGACATCGAGCGGCTGTGCCGGCGGATGATGGTGATCGACCACGGCCGGGTGCTGGCCGACGGCCCCCTGGCCGAGCTGCGGGACCAGGTGACGCCGGAGCGGGTGCTGGTGGTGGACTTCGAGCGGCCGTGCGGGGAGCTGACCGGGCTGCCGGGCGTGCGGGAGGTCCGGGTCGAGGCCAACGGGCTGCGCCAGCAGCTGTCGTTCCGCCGGGACGCGACCACCGCGGCGGCGCTGATCACCATGATCGCCGAGCGCTCGCCGGTGCACGACGTGGCCGTGATCGAACCGGACATCGACGACGTCGTCCGGTCCCTGTATCACCGGTAATGTGGTGTGATGAGGGCGAAAGTGGTCGTGACGGTCGCGTTGGGGTCGATGTTCGCGCTGACGGCGTGCGGCGCCTCGGCGGCGGGCACGCCGCCGACGAAGTCCGAGATCTGCGCCCAGGCGCTGGGCTCGGCCGTGCTGGGCCAGCTCGGGTCGGCCGCGCAGAGCAGCGCCGACCACGCCAAGCAGCTTGCCGACACGTTGCAGCAGCTGTCGACCCAGGCCCAGGACCAGCAGCTGGCCAAGGCCCTGGCCGACGCCGCCCAGACCGCCGGTGAGGCCACGCTCAAGCACCTCACCGACGGCGACCTGGCCAAGTGGGCCGAGACCGAGGCGGCCAAGCTCGACGCCGTCCGCCAAGCCTGCACCTCCTAACCAGACCAGACCAATCCCCCTCTCTTCACCCCCTCCCCAACGCGTGGAAGGGGGCTTTCCTGTCACCCAATGACAGGAAAGCCCCCTTCCACGCGTGAAAACAGGGGGTGCGGGGTGGACCAATGGCCGTTGAGGAGGTCAGGAGGCGGCGGTCCAGAAGACGTAGGTAGCGGAGTAGGGGACCGAGGTCTGGGACCCGTCGGCGCACGGGCCGGCGGGGGCAAGGCCGCCTCGGGTGGCCAGCCGTTGGACGTAGGTGACGGCGGAGAACTGTCCCTGGCCACGGTTCTCGGTGGCCTTCAACAGCAGTTCCGGCACGGCGTTGGGGCGTGCCGAGGAGGCGCCGGGCACGGCGGCGGCGCCGACCTCGCTGCCGTCGACGGTGGAGACCCAGATCGGGCCCTTGAAGTGCAGTGCGACCGCGCGGCCGTGGTCGGAGAGGGTGGCGGCCGGTTCGAACAGGGTCCAGGCGGCGTTGGCGCACTGGTAGATCTGGACGCCGTTACCGGCGAACGCGGCGATCATTCGGTTTCCGTCCGGCACCGTCACCGCGGCGGGGGCCAGGGGTTCCTGCTGCGCGACGGGTCGGACTTCGGGTTGGGAAGCAGAGCTGACGGCCAGGCCAAGTGCGACCGCCACGAGGGCGAGCGCCATCGTCACACGGTTCATTGGTCTTGTCTCCCAGAGTGAGTAGCCGGAGGTTCACCCACGAGACGGGCCCCTCCGCACGCCAGTTCACAACAGTGACCCAGGTCACAAAGGAACGTGACAACTCCGTGGTTCGTTCAGCCCGCGTGGAACCGCCGCTGGTGTACGGGCAGGGCCAGCAGCTGCTGGTCGTCGACGACGAGCCAGGCATCACCGAGATGCTGGCGACCACCCTGGGCCTGGCCGGCTACCAGGTCCGCACGGCGGCGACCGGCCGCGAGGCGCTCAGACGGGTCGCGGCCGAGCCCCCGGACCTGGTCATCCTGGACGTGATGCTGCCGGACGTGGACGGTTTCGAGGTGTGCCGGCGGGTCTGCGAGCTGCCCGACGCGCCGCCGGTGCTGCTGCTGACCGCACGAGACTCGGTGCTGGACAAGGTGACCGGCCTGACCACCGGCGCGGACGACTACCTGACCAAGCCGTTCAGCATCCCCGAGGTGCTGGCCCGCGTGCAGGTGCTGCTGCGCCGGGCCCACCGCGGCGGCGCGGACCCGGTGCTGAGCGTGGGCGGCGTGGTGATGGACGAGGCCTCGCGCCGGGTGACCCGGGACGGCCTGCTGGTCGAGCTGTCCCCCACCGAGTACCGGCTGCTGCGCTACCTGATGGTCAACGCCGGCCGGGTGGTGTCCAAGGGCCAGGTGCTGGAGCACGTGTGGCGGCACGACTTCGGCGACGGCGTGGTGGAGAAGGTGGTGTCCCGGCTGCGGCAGAAGCTGGACGCGACCGGCGCGCCGCTGATCCACACCGTGCGCGGGTTCGGCTACAGCCTCCGGGAGAGCTGAGGTGCGCCGCCGCGTGTCCTCGCTGCGGGGCCGGCTGGTCTGCACGGTGATCGCGTTGGCCGCGCTGGGCATGGTGATCGTGGACGCGGCGTCGATCGTCGCGCTCCAGGTGTACTTCCGGGACCGCGCCGACACGTGGCTCACCGACACCAAGACCCGCCTGGCCCAGGCCATCGGCCACACCTCGGTGGTGGTGACCAGGAACGACGTGTCGGTGCTGCTGCAACCGGGTTACGTCGTCACGCTGTTCGACCCCCAAGGACGGGTCCTCGTCCAGACGCCGGTGGTGGACTCGCTGGGCAACCCGGCCGCGCCGCCCACCCTGCCGGCGGTCGTCGGCAAGGACTTCGCGGCGACGCCGACGACGCTGCCCTCGGCCGGCGGCCCGCAGTACCGGACGCTGATGTTCAACCTGGGCACGGACGTCCGCTACGCCCAGCCGAACGGACCGCCGGTGGCGATCGGCAGCGCGCTGCTGGCCGAGAGCCTCGACCCGACCGACGACGCGCTGAGCAAGCTGATGGTGTTCGAGCTGCTGGCCACGCTGGTGGCGCTGGCCGGCATCGGGCTGCTCAGTTTCGTGGTGCTGAAGGTCGGCCTGCAACCGTTGCGGGACATGGCTCGCACGGCGCGACGCATCGCCGCCGGCGAGGTGCACCAGCGGATCGACGCGCCCAACGAGGGCGCCGAGGTCGGGCAGGTCGTGGTGGCGCTGAACGAGGCGTTCGACGCGCGCCAGCAGTCGGAGGAGCGGCTGCGCCGGTTCGTCGCCGACGCCTCGCACGAGCTGCGCACGCCGCTGACCACCATCCGCGGCTGGGCCGAGATGCACCAGCACGGCTTGGCCGGCGAGGAGCTGACCGCGCTGTCGCTGTCCCGGATCCAGCAGGAGTCGGCCCGCATGCAGGAGCTCGTCGGCGATCTGCTGTTGCTGGCCCAGCTGGACCAGCAGCACGAGCCGGTCTCCGAGCGGGTCGACCTGGGCCGGCTGGCCGCCGACGCGGTGGCCGACGCCCGGGTCACCGCCCCGCAGCGGGAGATCCGAACGCTGGTGCGCGGGCGGACCGTGGTGTGCGGCGACGAGAACCGGCTGCGCGAGGTGTTGCAGAACCTGATCAGCAATGCCCTGGTGCACACCCCTTCGGGCACGGAAATCGACGTCCGCGTGACCGGCGACCATGCCAGGGTGGAATTGGTGGTGGCCGACAACGGACCAGGCATGGACGAGGCGACCGCGGGCCGGGTGTTCGAGCGGTTCTTCCGGGCCGACCAGGCCCGCAGCCCGGGCACCGGCGGCACCGGGCTCGGGCTGAGCATCGTGCGCTCGATCGTGGCGGCCCACGGCGGCGCCGTCGACCTGGTCACCCGTCCGGGCGAGGGCAGCGTCTTCACTGTCAGGCTTTCGTCAGGTTCGTGGGAGACGGCGGTCAGCCGGACCGGGTTGGCTGGGGACAACGAGGGTGAGGGGAGAGTGCAGTGACCATCGAGGCAGCGCCGTTGCCCATCGAGCGGCCGACGCCGTTCGACCCGCCGCGGGAGTACCGCAGGCTGCGGGAGGATCAGCCGGTCAGCCGGCTGGCCATGCCGGACGGCTCGCTGGGCTGGCTCGTGACCAGCTACGAGCACGTCCGCTTCGTGATGGCCGACCCGAGGTTCAGCTCGCGGCCGGAGAACATCACCGACCCGATGCGGGTGGTCGCGCCGGAGGAGAGGTTCGAGGTCCCGAAGGGCCTGTTCATCTCCATGGACCCGCCGGACCACGGCCGCTACCGCAAGCTGCTGACCGGGCAGTTCACCGTGCGGCGGATGCGGGCGCTCGAACCCCGTATCCACCAGATGGTGGTCGACCACCTGGACGCCATGCAGGCCGCCGGCGACTCGGCCGACCTGGTGTCCGCGTTCGCGCTGCCCATCCCGTCGCTGGTGATCTGCGAGCTGCTCGGCGTGCCCTACGAGGAACGCGAGGAGTTCCAGCACCGCTCGCACCAGCTGCTGCGGGTGGACCTGCCGATCGCGCAGATCCGCGAGGCGGCCGAGGGCATCCGCGACTTCATGGGCCGCCTGGTCGCCAGCAAGCGTGTCGAGCCCGGCGACGACATGCTCAGCGGGCTGTTCGCGGCGGACCCGACGCTGACCGAGGACGAGATCGCGGAGATGGGCCTGCTGCTGCTCATCGCCGGTCACGAGACCACCGCCAACATGCTCGGCCTCGGCACGTTCCTGCTGTTGCAGAACCCGGACCAGCTGGCCAAGCTGCGCGCCGAGCCGGCGCTGCTGCCGGGCGCGGTCGAGGAGCTGCTGCGCTACCTGTCGGTGGTGCAGTTCGGCACCCGGCGCGGCGTGCTGGCGGACGTCGAGGTGGGCGGGCAGCAGTTCCGCAAGGGCGAGACGGTGATCTGCTCGCTGGCCGCGGCCAACCGGGACCCGGCCCGCTTCGACAACCCGGAGATCCTGGACGTCACCCGCACGCACAGCACGCACGTGGCGTTCGGGCACGGCATCCACCAGTGCCTGGGCCAGCAGCTGTCCCGGGTGGAGATGCAGATCGCGTTCCGCGAGCTGTTCGACCGGTTCCCGAACCTGCGGCTGGCGGCCGAGCCCGGCGAGGTGAAGCTGCGCACGATGTCCGCCGTGTACGGCGCGGACTACCTGCCCGTCGCCTGGTGACCCGAGCGTGAGAAACGCCCCCGCCGGCCGGCGGGGGCGTTTCGCGTTCTCAGGTCAGATCAGGCCCAGCTTGCGGACCGCGTCGCGCTCCTCTTCCAGCTCGGCCACGGTGTGGGCGATCTTGGCCCGGGAGAAGGCGTCGATCTGCAGGTCCTTGACGATCTCGTACTTGCCGTCCTTGCAGACGACCGGGAACGAGGAGATCAGGCCCTCCGGCACGCCGTAGGAACCGTCCGACGGCACGCCCATGGACGCCCAGTCGCCCTCGGCGGTGCCGTTCACCCACTCGTACACGTGGTCGATGGCGGCGTTGGCGGCCGAGGCGGCCGAGGATGCGCCCCGGGCCTCGATGATCGCCGCGCCGCGCTTGGCCACGGTCGGGATGAAGGTGTTCTCGATCCACTCCTGGTCGTCCACCGTCTCGGCCGCGTTGCGGCCGCCGACCTCGGCGTGGAACAGGTCCGGGTACTGGGTGGCGGAGTGGTTGCCCCAGATCGCCAGCCGCTTGACCTCGGTCACCGGCACCTTGAGCTTGTTGGCCAGCTGGGAGACGGCGCGGTTCTGGTCGAGGCGGGTCATCGCCGTGAAGCGCTCGGCCGGCACGTCGGGCGCGTGCTGCTGGGCGATCAGCGCGTTGGTGTTGGCCGGGTTGCCGACCACCAGGATCCGCACGTCGTCGGCCGCGCCGGCGTTGATGGCCTCACCCTGCGGCTTGAAGATGCCGCCGTTGGCCTCCAGCAGGTCGCCGCGCTCCATGCCCTTGGTGCGGGGGCGGGCGCCGACCAGCAGGGCCACGTTCACGCCGTCGAAGGCGGTCTTGGCGTCGTCGGTGATGTCGATGCCGTCCACCAGCGGGAAGGCGCAGTCATCGAGCTCCATGGCGGTGCCCTCGGCCGCCTTGAGCGCCTGGGGGATCTCCAGCAGGCGCAGCCGGACCTTGGTGTCCTGGCCGAGCAGTTGACCCGAGGCAATCCGGAACAGCAGTGCGTAGCCGATCTGGCCAGCCGCACCGGTGACGGTCACGTTGACGGAGCGTGCCACAGGGAAGATCCTCCCGATCCGCAGTCTGCATCACGTCCACGGGGTGCGACCACCACGGCAGGAATCCTGTCCGGCGGCCTCAGCACCGGGACCGCGCACCGGGCGCGTCGCCCGGTTGCCGCAGATTACCAAGGTGTGGACAACCCCGACCGCCCGCCGTGAGCAGCGTCGCAAGGTAACCGCCACCACCTCGGTCAGTGGTCGAAGGGGCCGCCGGTGATGGTGGCGGCGACCAGGACGATGAGGACGCCGAAGCCGCCGTACAGCAGGACGTCGGTGAAGCGGCGGCGCAGGGCGATCAGCCCCAGCTGCTTCTCGGGCAGCAGCAGCCGCAGCGCGGCGGCGAACAGCAGCGAGCCGCCGATCAGGCCGGAGCCGATCCGCCAGTGGTACAGGAAGATCAACAGGATGCCGGCCGCGGCGATGGCCAGCACCAGCACGAACGGCGCGTGCCGGCCGATCTCCTCGGTCCACCGGCGGCGGCCGGTCACGGTGATCACGACCGCGCCGCGAGCTCGCGCTCCGCGGCCTCCACCACGTTGGCCAGCAGCATGGCCCGGGTCATCGGGCCGACGCCGCCGGGCATCGGGGCCAGGTGGCCGGCGACCTCGCGGACATCGGGGTGCACGTCGCCGCGCAACCCTTCGTCCGTCCGAGTGATACCGACGTCCAGCACGGCCGCGCCGGGCTTGACCATGTCGGCGGTGATGAGGCCGGCGACCCCGGCCGCGGCCACCACGATGTCGGCCCGGCTCACCTCGGCGGCCAGGTCCTTGGTCCCGGTGTGGCACAGGGTCACGGTGGCGTTCTCGCTGCGGCGGGTCAGCAGCAGGCCCAGCGGCCGGCCGACCGTCACGCCGCGGCCGACCACGCACACCTGGGCGCCGGCGATCGGCACCTCGTAGCGGCGCAGCAGCGCCACGATGCCGCTCGGCGTGCACGGCAGCGGGCCGGGCTCGCCCAGCACCAGCTTGCCCAGGCTGACCGGGTGCAGGCCGTCGGCGTCCTTGGCCGGCGCGATCCGCTCCAGCAGCGCGCCCGTGTCCAGGTGCTTGGGCACCGGGAGCTGGACGATGTAGCCGGTGCAGGCCGGGTCGGCGTTCAGCTCGTCCAGCACGGCTTCCAGGTCGGCCTGCGAGATGTCGGCCGGCAGGTCCTTGCGGATCGAGGTGATGCCCACCTTGGCGCAGTCCGCGTGCTTGCCGCGCACGTAGGCGTGCGAGCCGGGATCGTCGCCGACCAGCACGGTGGCCAGGCCCGGCGTCACCCCCCGGTCCCTGAGCGCGGCGACCCTGACCCGCAGGTCGTCGAAGATCGCGTCGCGGGTGGCCTTGCCGTCGAGGATCGTGGCGGTCACGGTTTTCATTCTGCCTGACGGCCTGGTCGCCGGCGCACCGGCCGCACTACTACGCATGTCATAACTCACCATCGCCCGATCGCGCATTCGGCCCCCGTTGGCCAAACCGGGGGGCAATCATCAATGCTGGTCGTGACGAGGAGCAGGGAGGTCTGGGCCACACCCGGTGTGAGGCGGGTGTCAGATCGCAACGGAACGCGAGAGGATGAGCGTGTGTCACAGCCGACCCCGCTGAACCCAGTCGAACAGGACGCGTTGGTCAAGCAGATCGGGTTGGCCCTGATGAAGGCGGCTCCGCAGGACTGGGAGCAGGTCAGGGCCTACTACCGGGCTGCCGGGCGCTACTTCGAGCTGTCCGCCGAGGTGACCGATCAGGACGGCCAGAGCAGGGCCTGGACCGCGCCGGCGGACACCGCGTCGCTGTTCGCGCGCCTACGGGCCGGCATGTACCGCGAGGGCCGCGGCACCTGGTTCAACGCCCGCTACCAGCTCGACAAGCCGTCCAGCTACAACCTGGACTTCGACCGTGACGAGCCGCAGTGGCAGAACCCGCCGCCGCCGATGGCCTACACGGACGAGATGCGCTTCTTCCCGCGCACCGACGAGAACGTGCCGGAGTGGCTGGGGGCCCGCCTGCAGGCGCCGGCCCCGGCCCGGCCGCCGCTGCCCCCGCCCAACCAGGGCGGCGGACGGCTGCGCACCGCGCGGATCTTCGACGGCCCCGGGCCGGACGGCCGGCCCACGGTCAACCGGCCGCCGCTGGACCCGGCCGAGGTCGGCAAGGTGCTGGACTACCTGGAGGCGGCCCCGGTCGTCATGACCGCCCAGGGCATGGACAGCGACCGGCTGGCCCACGAGAACCCGGAGTCCATCCCGTTCGCGTTCCACACCGACGGCGTCTGGATCTGGCCGGCCGCGGTGATCTTCTACCTGGCCCGCTACGGCGTGCCGCCCGAGCCGGACCTGGTGCAGCACATCCGCTCGGTCAACTTCCTCGCGCCCGAGGTGGACGAGGCGACCCGTGGCCAGGCCGTGGCCCTGCTCAGCACCATGGTGCCCAACGGCCGGCCGGTGCCGGCCCAGCAGCCGCCGTCGCCGCCGGCCACCCAGATGATGCCGGCGCCGGAGCCGCCGCAGGTGGCCCCCGAGCCCGAGCCGGAACCCCAGCCCGAGCCGGAGCCCGAGCCGCTGGTCGTGGACCAGTTCGTGGAGCCGGAGCCCGAGCCGGTCGCCGAGCCGGCTCCGGTCGTCGGCTCGCCCGAGCCGGTAGGCGGGGCCAGCATCGAGCTGCTGCGTGAGCTGCTCGACGAGCTGAACGTGCCCTCGTCGGTGTACCGGATCGGCGAGCCCTCGCCGAACACCTGGTACCTGGAGCGGGTCGAGGACGGCTGGCAGGTCGGCTGGTACGAGCACGGCTTCAGCACGCCGATGCTGTTCGACGACGACAACGACGCCGCCGCGTTCCTGCTGGGCAAGCTGCTGCTCAACCGGCCTGTGCCGGCCGCCGAGCCGGCGCAGAGCCAGCACCAGCAGGCCGAGGAGCAGCGCTTCGAGCCGCCCTTCGACGACCAGCAGCAGCACTTCGAGCCGCCGGCCGACAACCAGCACTTCGAGCGGCACGCCGAGCCGGAGCCCGAGCCGGTGGACATCGCGCCGACGCCGGTGCCGATCCCGCCGGCCCAGCCGGACCTGCCGCCGCTGGACCTGCCCTCCCGGGCGGCCCACCAGGAGCAGTCACCGCTGGATCTGCCCTCGCGTAACGCCCACCAAGAGCAGTCCCCCTTGGACCTGCCCTCCCGAGCCGCGCACCAAGAGCAGTCACCACTGGACCTGCCCTCGCGCAACACCCACCAAGAGCAGTCCCCCCTGGACCTGCCCTCCCGAGCCGCGCACCAAGAGCAGTCACCACTGGACCTGCCCTCGCGCAACACCCACCAGGAGCAGCTGGATCCGCTGTCCCGGGCGGCAATCCAGGAGGATCTGCCCTCACGCAACGCGCACCAGGAGCAGTCGCCGCTCGACCTGCCGTCCCGCAACGCGCACCAGGAGCAGCAGCCCGACCTGCCGCCCCTGGACCTGCCGCTGCGGGCCGACGCCCCGACCCGGATGGAGCCGCAGCCCGGCCTGCCGCCGATGACCCCGCCCCGGCCCATGCCGGCGCAGCCGCCCGTGCCCATGGGCGGCGGACAGCCCCCGATGGGCGACCGCCCGCCGGTGGGCCAGTCGCCGGTGGGTCAGCCGCCGGTGGGTCAGCCGCCGCTGGGTCAGCAGCCGGTCGGACACCAGCCCGGTGGCCAGCAAGGCGGCCAACCCCAACCTCAGGGCCAGCCCCAAGGCAATCAACAACAGGGCAATCAACAGGGCAACCAGCAGCAGGGCGGCCAGCCGCCGCGCGCCGACGAGTGGCCGATCCAGCCGCTCCGGGGTGAGCCGCCGCTGACCCTGTTCCGGGGCAAGCGGGTCATCGAACTGCCGCAGGGCGTGGAGATCGACCGCTTCGGCCAGCCCGACGGCAACCTCACCTACGCCGGCGGCACGCCGTTCCCGCTGCGGTCGCTGGTGCCCGAGTGGGTCAGCCGGCCGTACCACGTGTACCGCCTCAAGCAGCCGGTGCAGGCCCTGGCCGGCGTGGCCGTGCCGTGGTTCGGCCAGCCCGGCGGCGGCACCGCCTACCTGCTGCCGAAGTCCATCGACGAACTGGTGTCCGAGGGCACGCTGGTGGAGGTCCGCCAAGGCACTCCCCCGCCCACCGGCCAGTAACCCCCCTTTCCCCACGTGAGTGGCTCATTTCGCCTCTGGAGCCACCTGAGCCACTCACGTGGGGCGAAAAAGCGAAGCGAGCCACTCACGTAGGGCGGAGGGCGGTCAGCTCTCGACGATCAGCCCGTGGGCGGCGGCGAAGCGCACCGCCTGATCGAGGTCGATCTTGGCCCCGGTCAGCTGGGCCTGCCGCAGGCCGTCGGAGTCGAGGCGGGCGCCGCGCAGGTCGGTGTCCTCCAGGCGGGTCCGCAGCAGCCGGGCGCCGCTGAGGTCCACGTTGCGGAGATCGGCTTCCCGCAGGTCGGCCTCCACCAGGTTGGCCTCCCGCAGCCGCAGCCCGGACAGGTCCATCTTGCGCAGGTCGACGCGGCCGAGGCCGGCCAGCGACAGGTCGGTGTCCCTGATCACGCAGCCGCGCAGCCGGCAGTCGGTGAACGTGGAGCCGAGCAGGGTGCAGCCCTCGAACCGGGACGAGGCGAACACGGTCCGGTTGAAGGTGCAGCCCCGGAACGCGGTGCCGGTGTGGCTGGTGTCGCCGAGGTCGGCCCGGGTGAAGTCGCAGTTGGTGAAGGTGCACGCCTTGGTGACCAGCTCACGCAGGTCGGCGTCGGTGAAGTCGCAGCGCTCGAACGAGCGGCGCTCCCAGGTCTGCCCGGTGAGCACGGCGTCGGCGTAGTCCTCGCCGGTCTCGACGGTCACGGGACCACCACCACGGGCCGCTTCGCCCGCGTGACCAGGGTTTTCGGCACGGAGCCGAGCAGGTGGCCGCTGTGCCGGGACCGGCCGACGACGATGCAGTCGGCCCGCAGCTCCTCGGCGATCTGCTCCAGGGCGGTGGCCGGATCGCCGCGGTGGTGCAGCAGGTCCCACTCGATGCCGAACTGGTCGAGGAACTTGGCGGCCTCCTGCCGCACCTCGGCCACGTAGTCGTTGGCCGCCTCGGCGGCGTTGATCATGCCGATGGAGGTCCAGTACGCGGCGCTGGCCAGCGGCTCGACGTACACCAGCACCAGCCGGGCCCGCTCGCGGCGGGCCAGCCCGGCCGCCCAGGCGGCCGCGTTCACGGCCGGGGGCGAGCCGTCGACGCCGACAACGATGCTGCCGACCCCGTCCTTGCCGATCTCGAACCCCGGTACGGCAGCGTCTTCTGGCACGTCAGCGATCGTAGTCAGTCCTGCGGATCGTGCCGGAAGAACGCCTCGATGGCGGCCTGGTTGTCGGCGCTGGTGGTGTTGGTGAGCACGATGGAGCGCTCGCCGTCGCGCACCTCGATCTTGCGGTGCTGGCCGCGGGTGACCCAGTCCCGCAGCACCCGGCCGAGCTGGATCAGCACCGGCGAGGTGCTCAGCGCCACGATGATCGTGCTGACGGTGTCGGCGTCGGCGGCCTTGCTGGCCTGCGGCGCCGGCCCGCCGGGCGCGAAGTCGACGCCGTCCACGTCCAGGTCGAGCAGCTCGGCGCGCAGCTGCCGGGCCTGGGTGTCGACGTCCTCGGGATCACCGTGCAGGGTCAGCGACACTGTTGTCACCGATCGGACGATACACCGTCCACAGTGGACTCAAGGCCGGCTCGGACGACCCGGTGGTAGGCGGTCAGCCGGGCCACCAACTCCTCGGCCTCGCCGGTCCCGTCGAACAGCCAGTCCACGATCAGCTCGAACAGCGCGCCGACGGTGCCCAGCGCGATGGCCCGGACGTCCCGCTCCGGCGCGATCACCCCGTAGTGCCGCCAGACGCCCTCGACGAACCCGGCGGCCCAGCGCCGGTTCTCCCGGCGGCGCCGCTCGACCACCGGCGACACCCCGGCCGACTGACCGAACAGCACCTGCGGCCGCCGCAGGTCGGCCACCAGGACCTGGGCCAGCTTCTCGATCAGGCCGTCGATGCTGTCGACCTCGCCCAGCGCGACCTGCATCCGGTCCGACAGGTCGGCGGTGAGCTGCTCGAACAGAGCCAGGTAGCAGGCTTCCTTGCTGTCGAACAGCTCGTAGAAGCTCTTGGTGCCGACGTAGGCCGTCTGGCAGATCTCCTCGATCGGCACAGCGGCGAAACCCTTGCGGCCGAACAGGGTCAGGGCCGCCTCCAGCAGGTCGGCCCGCCGCCGCGCCCGGCGCTGCTCGGCGTCGAGTCCACGGACGGTGCGGCCGCTGCGGGTCATGCCGAGATGCTACGGAACCGATTCTGGAAAATCTTTCTTGTTCAAAACAAGATGGCGTGTTGTACTCGACGTGAGCCAGGTCATAGCCGCCCTGCCGCCGGAGGTCCCATGCGCAAGCTCCTAGTCCCCCTGCTGACCACGCTCGGCCTGCTGGCCGGGGCGGTCACCGCGAACGCCGCGCCGTCCTCAGGAGTCAACGACTTCTCCTGCGCCCCCAGCGCGCAGCACCCGGAGCCCGTGGTGCTGGTGCACGGTCTCGGCGCCAACGGCCCGGTCAACTTCGCCACCCTGGCCCCGACTCTGGCCAGCAACGGCTACTGCGTCTTCTACCTGACCTACGGCGTCGGCATCCTCGGCCCGACCGTCGGCGGCCTGCGGCCGATGGAGGACAGCGCGGCGGAACTCGGCGCGTTCGTGGACGAGGTGCAGACGGCCACACGCGCGGCCAAGGTCGACATCGTCGGCCACTCCGAGGGCAGCACCGTGCCGGCCTACTACCTGAAGTTCCTCGGCGGCGCGGCCAAAGTGGCCCACTTCGTCGGCTTCGGCGCCAACTACGCCGGCACCTCGCTGGACGGCCTGGCCACGCTGGCCACCCTGCTGCACCTCGGCCCGGCGCTGACCGGCGTCGGCTGCGCGGCCTGCACGGAGTTCCTGCCCGGCTCGGCCTTCCTGACCAAGCTCAACGCCGGCGGCGTGGCCGTGCCCGGGCCGACGTACACCAACATCGTCTCCAAGTACGACACCGTGGTCACGCCGTACACCAGCGGCGTGTTCGCCGCGCCCAACGCCACCAACATCGTGATCCAGGACGGCTGCCCGGTCGACTTCACCGGCCACATCGGCCAGGCCGTCGACCCGAACGTGGCCTCGCTCGTGCTGCACGCCCTTGACCCGGCCAGCCCAGTGCGGTGCCAGCCGTTTTTTGACGCAGGGGCCTGAATTTCGGCCTTCACTCTTCCGTAACGCGGGGGCAGCGGTTTATCGTCACGACGCTTGAGAGCGCTCTCACAACGTCGTGTCCGGCAGACCCTGCCCCTGCTCGGAAGGTGCTCAACATGAGGAGACTAGTCCTAGCCTTAATCGGTGCAGTAGCCCTGACCACGGCGTCCACCCTGCCCGCCGCCGCGGCCGACGACTACACGCAGTCCGTCACCCAGACCAGCGCCAGCCAGGCGCGAATCGACTTCACCCCCACCACGGCGTCGCTGTACGTGGACGTGCACTACACCGGCGTGCCCGGCGCCGGCCAGCAGAACGTGCGCATGACCAACAACGCCGGCACGTGGCAGTGGACGGTCAACGGCCTGTCCACCGGCACCGTGCTCGACTACTGGTTCACGTACGAGAAGAGCGGCCCGCAGTACGACACCCCGCACTTCAGCTACACCCAGGGCGGCAGCAGCACACCGGCCGCCGCCGCGCCGACCTTCAGCCCGCCCGGCGGCAGCTATGCCACCGCCCAGACGGTGACGATATCGAGCAGCACCGCCGGCGCCACCATTCGGTACACAGTGGACGGTTCGACGCCGACCGCGAGCTCGACCCAGTACACCGGCCCCATCACGGTGTCGGCCAGCCGGACCGTGAACGCCATCGCCATCGCGTCCGGCCTGGCCAACTCGCCGGTGGCCAGCGCCACCTACAGCATCGGCGCCACGCCGACGAGCTGCCCGACCCAGTCCGACACCCCCAACTTCGGGCCGAACGTGCACATCTTCGACCCGAGCATGTCGGCCGCGACCATCCAGGCCCAGCTCGACGCCGACTTCAACGCCCAGAAGGACACCCTGTCCGCGCAGTTCGCCGAGCGGCGGGTGGCCGAGCTGTTCAAGCCCGGCGCCTACGGCGTCAACGACAACGTCGGCTACTACACCTCGGTCGCCGGCCTGGGCCAGAACCCCGACGACGTCACCATCAACGGACACGTCACCGTCGACGCGTTCAACGCCTCCGACGCCGGCAACGCCACCCAGAACTTCTGGCGCTCGGCCGAGAACATGGCCGTCAACGCCACCGGCGGCGACCGCTGGGCCGTCGCGCAGGCCGCGCCGTTCCGGCGTATGGACATCCGCGGCGACCTCCAGCTGTACCCGGCCAGCTACGGCTGGGCCAGCGGCGGCTACATCGCCGACACCAAGGTGTCCGGCCAGACCGCGTCCATCTCCCAGCAGCAGTGGTACACCCGGGACTCCAGCTACGGCAGCTGGTCCGGCGGCGTGTGGAACATGGTGTTCTCCGGCGTGAACGGCGCGCCGGCCAACACCTTCCCGACCCCGCCGGAGACGACGCTGGGCACCACCCCGGTGTCACGGGACGTGCCGTACCTGTACATCGACGGCACCGGCAAGTACCGGGTGTTCCTGCCTTCCCTGCGCACCAACGCCTCCGGCCCCAGCTGGGCCAGCGGCAGCACTCCGGGCTCCTCGCTGCCGATGAGCCAGTTCTACGTGGTCAAGGCCGGTGACACCGCCTCCACCATCAACTCGGCCCTCAGCGCCGGCTGCAACCTGTTCTTCACGCCCGGCGTGTACCACCTCAACCAGACGCTCAACGTCACCAAGGCCAACACCGTGGTGCTGGGCATCGGCTACCCGACCCTGGTGCCGGACAACGGGGTCAACGCCATGCAGGTGTCCGATGTGGATGGTGTCCGGCTCAAGGGCCTGCTGTTCGACGCCGGCACCGCCAACTCGGCCGCCCTGCTGACCGTCGGCGCGTCCGGGTCCACGACCAGCCACGCGGCCAACCCGACCTCGATCCAGGACGTGTTCTTCCGGGTCGGCGGGGAGATCGCCGGCAAGGCCACCGCCAGCCTGATCGTCAACAGCGCCAACACCTTGATCGACCACATCTGGGCCTGGCGGGCCGACCACGGCAACGGCGGCACGGTCGGCTGGACCGTCAACACCGCCGACAACGGTGTGATCGTCAACGGCGCCAACGTCTTGGCGACCGGGCTTTTCGTGGAGCACTACCAGAAGTACGAGGTGACCTGGAACGGCCAGGGCGGCCGGACCATCTTCTTCCAGAACGAGATGCCCTACGACGTGCCCAACCAGGCCTCCTGGATAGCGCCGAGCGGCGTGAACGGCTACGCCGCCTACAAGGTCGGCGCCAACGTCACCTCGCACGAGGCGTGGGGACTGGGCAGCTACAAC
Source organism: Kutzneria sp. NPDC052558 (assembly GCF_044547355.1). Taxonomy (NCBI): domain Bacteria; kingdom Bacillati; phylum Actinomycetota; class Actinomycetes; order Pseudonocardiales; family Pseudonocardiaceae; genus Kutzneria; species Kutzneria sp. NPDC052558. The sequence continues at coordinate 12,069 of NZ_JBIUAG010000017.1, read as the reverse complement.
TACTTCAACGTCAATCCCTCGGTGAACGCCTACCACGCCTTCGAAGTCCCCAACAACTCCGGCGTGAAGTTCCATGACCTGCTCACGGTTTCCCTGAACTACCAGGGCACCATCACCCACATCATCAACGACACCGGCGCGGTGACGCCGTCCGGCACCGTGCCCAGCAACCTGGTCAGCTATCCCTAGCTAACGGAAGTCACGGGAGGTGGAGGGCACGCGGATGTCCAGGTGCCGCAACTGGTCGGCCCGCAGGCTGAGCACGCCCTCCACCTTCTCCAGCACACCCCGCACCACCACGGCCGAACTGGTGCGGGCGACCCGGCGGTAGCGCCGCCACAAGCCCTCGGTGCACACCACGTTCAGCATGCCGGTCTCGTCCTCCACGTTGAGGAACGTGACGCCGCCGGCGGTCGCCGGGCGCTGCCGGTGGGTGATCGCGCCGCCGACCAGCACCCGGGTCTTGTCGTCCACTTCGGACAGTTTGGCCACCGGGATCGCGCCCATCCGCCGCAGCTGCTCGCGGACGAACTGGATCGGGAAGCTGTCCGGGGAGACGCCGGTCGCCCACACGTCGGCGGCGGCGACCTCCACTTCGTCCATGCCGGGCAGCATCGGGGCGTCCGTGCCGACCACGGTCCCGGGCAGCCGGCCCGCGCGCTCCCGGGCCGCCGCGCCGGCCGCCCACAGCGCCGCGCGGCGCTCCAGGCCCAGGCTCTTGAACGCGCCCGCGGTGGCCAGCGCCTCCAGCTGCGGCGTGGTCAGCCCGGTCCGGCCGGCCAGCTCGACCATGCTGCGGTAGGGCCCGTTCTCGGTGCGCTCGTTGACGATCCGCTCCGCCAGCTTGTCGCCGATGGTGCGGATCGCGCCCAGCCCGAGCCGGACCGACGGCCCGGGATGCTCCAGGTTGGCGTGCGGCAGGCTGGCGTTGATGTCCGGCCCGTGCACGGTGACGCCGTGCCGGCGGGCGTCCGCGACCAACGACTGCGGCGAGTAGAAGCCCATCGGCTGAGCCCGCAGCAGCGCCGCGCAGAACGCCGCCGGGTGGTACAGCTTCAGGTGCGCGGAGGCGAACACCAGGTGCGCGAAGCTGAGCGCGTGGCTCTCCGGGAAGCCGAAGTTGGCGAACGCCAACAACTTCCGGAAGATGTCGTCGGCCAGCTCGCCGGTGATGCCGTTGGCCGCCGCGCCGACGTAGAAGCGCTCCCGCAGCCGCTCCATCCGATGGGTGGACCGCTTGGCCCCCATGGCCCGGCGCAGCTCGTCGGCCTCGGCCGGGCTGAAGTCGGCCACGTCCACCGCCATCTGCATCAGCTGCTCCTGGAACAACGGCACGCCCAGGGTCCGCCGCAGCGCCTTCTCCAGCTTCGGGTGGTCGATCTTGATCGGCTCCAGCTTGTTGCGCCGCCGGATGTAGGGGTGCACCGAGCCGCCCTGGATCGGGCCGGGCCGGATCAGCGCCACCTCCACCACCAGGTCGTAGAACTCGCGCGGCTTCAGCCGGGGCAGCGTGGCCATCTGCGCCCGGCTCTCCACCTGGAACACGCCCACGGTGTCGGCCCGGCACAGCATGTCGTAGACCTTCTCGTCCTCAAGGTCCAATGTGGACAGATCGACCTCGGTGTCCTCGAACTCCCGCACCAGGTCCACGGCGTAGTGCAGCGCGGACAGCATGCCCAGCCCGAGCAGGTCGAACTTGACCAGGCCGGCCAGCGCGCAGTCGTCCTTGTCCCACTGCAACACCGACCGCTTCTCCATGCGGGCCCACTCCACCGGGCAGACCTCGCTCACCGGTCGGTCGCAGATCACCATGCCGCCGGAGTGGATGCCCAGGTGCCGCGGGAAACCCTCCAGCTGGTTGGCCAGATCCACCACCAGGTCCGGGATGTCGTGCTCCTGCTCCTCCTCTTCCTTGTCCGCCAACGATTTCCGGAGCGGACCCCAGTGGTCGATCTGTTTGGTCCACGCGTCCTGCTGGCCCGAGGAGTAGCCGAGCGCGCGGGCCATGTCGCGCACGGCGAACTTGGCCCGATAGGAGATCACGTTGGCCACCTGGGCGGCGCAGGTCCGGCCGTACTCCTCGTAGACGTACTGGATGACCTCCTCGCGGCGGTCGGACTCGATGTCCAGGTCGATGTCCGGCGGCCCATCCCTTGCCGGCGCGAGGAAACGCTCGAACAGCAGGTCGTACTTGACCGCGTCGACATTGGTGATGCCCAGCGCGTAGCAGACGGCCGAGTTGGCCGCCGATCCCCGGCCCTGGCACAGGATGTCGCTGCGCCGGCAGAAGTCCACGATGTGCCAGACGATCAGGAAGTAGCCGGGGAACCCCAGTTCGCCGATCACCTTGAGTTCATGGTCGATCTGTTGGTACGCCTCGGGTCTGGCGCTGCGCGACCCGTACTTCTTGCGAGCGCCCCGCATCGCCAGCAGGCGCAGGTAGCTGTTCTCGCTGTGCCCCGGCGGCACCGGATACGGCGGCAGCTTCGGCGCCAACGGCTTGAGCTCCAGGTCGAAAGCGCACTGCACGCCCAGGATCGCCGCGTTGTGCACGGCTTCCGGATAGCGGTGGAAGCGGTGCAGCATCTCCTCGCCGGTGCGCAGGTGCGCGGCGCTGGAGGCCGGCAGCCAGCCGGCCATCTCGTCCAGGCTGCGTCGCGCCCGCACCGCCGCCAGCGCGTTGGCCAGGCGCTGACGGTCCGTGGTGGCGAAGTGCACGTTGTTGGTGGCCACGTACTTCACGCCGCACTTGCCGGCCAACTCGACCAGCAGATCGTTGCGGTCGGTGTCCTCCGGCAGCCCGTGGTCGGTCAGCTCCACGAACACGTTTCGCTGGCCGAACAAGGAGATCAGCCGGCGCAGCTCGCGTTCCGCACCCTCGGCGCCCTCGCGTTCCAGCGCCGTGCGCACAGTTCCCTTGCGGCAGCCGGTGAGCACGGCCCAGTTGTCGGCGGACTCGGCCGCCAACATGTCCAGGTCGTAGACCGGGCGGCCCTTCTCCCCGCCCGCGAGCTGGGCGTGCGTGATGCACCGGCACAACGCGGCGTAGCCGTCGGGATTTCGGGCCAGCACCAGCAGGTGATTGCCCTCCGGGTCGGCGATCCCGTTCTGCGGCATGGAAAGGCCGAGGCTGAGCTCCGAGCCGAAGACGGTCCGGATGCCGACCTCCCTGGCCGCCTCGGCGAACCGGATCACGCCGTACATGCCGTCGTGGTCGGTGAGCGCGATCGCGTCCAGCCGCATCCGGCCGGCCGCCTCGATCAGCTCGTCGGGATGGCTGGCCCCGTCCAGGAAGCTGAAGTTGGAGTGGCAGTGCAGCTCCGCGTACGGCACCCGCACGCGATCGCCGTACACCGTGGTCTCCGGCGACAGCTGGGTCGGCATGTCAGCCGGCTTCTCGTAGCCCTCACGCCGGCGGCTGTATCCCGGGGCGTCGCCGCCGTCGGGAATGACTCCAGGCCGCCCGGACAGGGTGCGTTCGAGGTCCCGCCACCGGATCGGCGGATTGTTCCAGCCCACACACACCTCCCGAACTCACGTTCGACTATGCGGCCCTGAACTTGTGATGTCAAGCCGACCGTGACCTAAAACCCCAGGTAGTGGCACTGCGACGGCCGGTCACTGGTTTCCCTGTCGCCGCCGGCCTCCCTCTGGAAAAATGGCGCGGTGGAACTCGTGAACGACCCCCTGCCGATCACCGTGGCCACCGAGGACGGAGCCCTGCTGCCCGGCCCGACCGTGACGTCGCTGCGCGCCCTGCTGGACCGGATCGGCGGCGCCGGCGACCGATTCGCCGTGGCTGAACGGGAAACCGGCGCGTACCTGCAAACCTGGCGCGAGGCCGACAGTCCGTTCCTGGTCGAGCGGCGCGACGGCCAGGACCTGTGGACCGAGCTGGACGAGCCGGCGGAGGTGGCCGAACTGTTCGTGGCCTGGGCTCGCACCGAGGCCTGGCCGCGTGACTACGGCTGGCAGTCGGCGGTGCCGCCTGAAGGGGCAGAATCGTAGCAAACCGTTGCGCCCCAGCACATACTCGGTGAATGGGGCGCACCCGAACATGGGCGATCGTCGGCGCGCTGGACCATATCGTGCCCGCCGGCCACCGCATCGGCCTGGTCATCGGCGACGCCGACTGCTTCCGAAAGCCTGGCGCAAACGGGTTACGTTGGGGGGTGTGCTGAGCCGAGCCCTGACCGAATCCGATCTCCGCCCGCTGCCCTCCCGGGCGACGGAGCTGTTGACCACCCTGAATGCCCCGCCGCGGCTCGCCGCCCACCTGCGCGCGGTGCACGATGTCGCCTGGCAGCTCGCCGACTGGTGCGCCGACCGGCTCGCTCTCGACCGCGCCGCCGTCCTGTTCGGCGCGGCCACTCACGACATCGGCAAGGTCATGCACACCGAGGAGCTGTCCGGTCCCGGGCACCGACACGAGCTCGCCGGCCGCGATCTCCTGCTGGCCCAAGGCATCGAGCCGGAGCTGGCCCGTTTCGCCGCCAGCCACGCGTTGTGGACCGCACCGGGCATCACGGCCGAGGAACTCGTGGTGAGCCTGGCCGACAAGATCTGGAAAGCCAAGCGGGTCCCGGATCTGGAGCAGCTGATCGTCGCGCGGCTGGGCGGCGAACCCTGGGCGGCGTTCATGGCCCTGGACGACGAGCTCACCCGCATCGCCGCCGACGCCGACCGACGCCTGGCCTTCCAGGCCTCGTACCCGATCTGAGGGATGCGCGGTTACCGATCGATCGTCATGTTCTCCCGATTCGCCCGGGAAAATCACCCGGTGCGCCTTGGGGCTGCCCCCATGATTCCCGTCCGTGCCCGCACCTGAGCAGCGACCCCTGAGCCAGGACCGCCGCCAGCAGAGCTGGGGCATCTCGTAGTCGCGATGTGAGCTAGCGGGGCGGGGAAGGGCGAACCTTCCCCGCCCTCGTCATTCCATGGAGGCGCGGGGAGCCGGGATCACGGCCTGCTGCCCGAACTCACGGGCCGACCACGCCGGCAGCGAAGGCTGCCGCGTCGGCCACGCCGGCTCGGTGAACCACGGATCCGGCGTGGTCTCCCAGAAAGCCGTCTCCCACTGGTCGTCGCTCACTGCGGCACCTCGCTAGCGCTCGGTGTCCGCGTTCGCGGACGCTCTGCGTTGAATGATTCGCTCGCAAGCTCGCTCATTTAGTCGTACACCCCTTCCACCGCCCATCCCCGGCCCTCGCGGACCAGCAGCAGCGCGGTCTGTTCGACTCCGTCCAGCACCACCTGGAGCCGGGCCCGGCGACGCCCGCCGGACGGCTCCCACCAGGCCTCCTCGGCCGCCCACGGCCCGGCCCACGCCAGCACGGGCCGCGCGGGCCCGCCGGCCACGGACACGGCAGCCGGCCGGGCGGTGAGCCGCTGCCGACCGCTGACGCCGACCGGGGCCGCCGCGGCGTCGAGCACCTCGGCGGCCACCGGTGCGGCCGGCACGGTCGCCGGGGACGGCGCGGGCAGCCGGCCCGGCCACGGTGCATCCGGATCGGCGCCGGGCAGGCGTTCCTCGCCCCACGGCACCAGCCGGACCCGGTCCGATGGCCCGCGTCCGCCACCGAGCACGCCGGTGACCACGCCATCGGGACCGAGCAGCCCCTGCACCCTGACCAGGGCCCGGCTGGCGCGTTCCGCCCCGGTTCCCGGATCCTCTCTCCCCCCGTGCCACAGCCCCAGCTGCAACGCGGTGGCGTCGACCACCTCGACGGGGTCCAGCCACAGCTTGGTGATGCCGGCGCTGGGCCGGGCCGAGGGCGCGGCCCGCAGCCAGCCGTCCAGCTGCCAGCGCACCCGGTCCGCGATGCCGGTCGGGGTGAGCGGCTCGGCGCAACGCCACACCCGGCCCAGCTCCTCACCGTTTCCCGTGCTCGCGTGGACGCCGAGCCTGGTGCAGGCCAGGCCCCGAGCCGCGAGTTTCTCGTGCAGCAGCTCCGCCAGCGCCCGCGCGGCGAACGCCGCCGCGTCCACACGGTCTAGCGGCGGATCGGGCGAATGCGTTACCGAAAGCTCCGGTGGTGTTCGCCTCCTGGCCGGCGGCCGTTCCTCCAGACCACGGGCCAGACGGTGGGTGGCGACCGCGTCCGCGCCGAACCGGGAGGCCACGTCCCGCTCGCTCAACGACGCGTACGCGCCGAGCGTGCGCAGCCCGAGCCGCTTGAGCAGGTCCACGAAGTCGCTCCGGTCCGGGCCGCCGGGCGGGCTCAGCTCCAGGGTGCTCAGCGGGGCCAGGAACGCGGCGCTGCCCCCGGCCGGCACCAGCATTCCGCGCCGGGCCGCCAGCGTCGCCGCGAACAGGCCGTCGGCCACGCCGATCTGGCACTCCAGGTCGCACTCCGCCGCCACCTGGTCGATCAGCCGCTCCGCGACCGCCTCCTCCGAGCCGTAGTAGCGGACCGGGCCACGCACCGGCAGCGCCACGATGCCCGGACGCACCACCTCGATGCCCGTCGCCAGCTTCTCCACGGCCACGGCCACCGGCTCGAACACCCGGGCGTCCCGCGCCGGGTCCTCCTCGAACACCACCAGGTCCGGGCACCGCCCCTGGGCGCTGCGCTTGCGGTCCCCGCGCCGGATGCCCTCGGCCCGGGCCATCGCCGAGCAGGCGACGACCCGGTTGTCGGCCAGCACCGCCGCCGGCACGTCCGGGGCCAGCCCGGCCGCCTTGGTCGCCGCCAGCACCGGCCAGTCCGGGCACCACACCACCATCGTGCGCACGGCCGTCACGGGACCACCCGCAAAGGTGTTGGCGCGGGCGCCGGCCGGTCGGTGGGCAGGTCGATCAGCCGGCCGCCGGGCAGCGTGAGCCGCACCTGGTTGCCACGGGCCGCGGAGCCACGGCCACGGGACGACACGGTCAGCTCCCGCATGCGCAGCCGGCCGTGGCCGTCGGACAGGCCGTGCCAACGGCCGCTGCCTTCGAGTTCGAGGTCGGCGCCGGGCCAGCCGCCCACGGGCAGCAGCACGGAGCCGCGGTGTCGGGCCCGGGCGGACAGCCGGCGGGCCTCGGCGGGCCGGGGTTGTATCGCCACCGCCACCAGGTCGAGGCCGTCCAGCAGGGCCGCGGTGACCGGCACCAGTTCGGCGCCGGGGGCGGGCACGAGGACCAGCCGGTGCACGACCACACCGAGTTCGGACGCGGCCACCAGGCCGAGATCGGGCAGGCCCACGACGGCCGCCCAGGAACCTTCGGCCGTGGCGGCGGCCAGCAGCGCGAGCAGCAGCGTGGTGGACCCGCGCACCACCACGGTGCTCCCGCGCCGCAGGCCGCCCCACGGCAACAGGCCGGCCAGTCCCTCCAGGACCGGCAAAGCCTTCTCCGCGGGCGCCTGGGCCAGCTCGCTGGCTGCGCTCACCCCGTTGAGCGCGGTCAACGACGCCGTTGCCGACCCGGACACCAGCCACCTCCTCACCCACTGCCGAGACCGCGTGCGCACCCCTGCACCAGCGGCCCGCCGTGGGGAAGACGGCGGTTGTCGAGTTGACCGGACCCCGATCCGACCACCTCCCGGTTCGAACTGACGTTCGAACCGATGGGCTAAGTCAACACCACCGCGACGGGGGCCGTCAAGCGGTCGGGACACGCCTATGGAGTGATCATCCAGACACCCGGGAGTGATCGGGAGCACACTGGCTTCAGCTCACCCGAGCGGGGAGGTCGTGATGGCGATGGAGCCCACGGGCACAACGACGGACACGCCGACGAACGCCTGGAACGACGCGCTGGCGCGCTATCGGCGCCATGCGGCCGAGGTGCTCACCACGCACCAGTGCACGGACGCCAGCTGCGCGGTCTGCGGCCAGCAGTGGCCGTGCACAGCGGCCTGCGCGGCCGAGTTCGTGCTGGAGCTGAGGGACATGCAGTGAAGGGGCCTTCCTGGCGTTGAGCACCAGGAAAGGCCCCTTCCGAGCATCGGTCCTCAGTGGGCGAAGTGGCGGGTGCCCGTGAGGTAGAGGGCGACGCCGGCCGCTTCGGCGGCGGCGATGACCTCGGCGTCACGGACCGAGCCGCCGGGCTGCACGACGGCCTTCACGCCGGCGTCCAGCAGCACCTGAAGGCCGTCCGGGAACGGGAAGAACGCGTCCGAGGCGGCGACGGAGCCCTTGGCGCGGTCCCCGGCCCGGGCGACGGCCAGGCGGGCGGCGTCGACCCGGTTGACCTGACCCATGCCGGCGCCGACGGTCGCGCCGTCGTGCGCGAGCAGGATGGCGTTGGACTTCACGGCCCGGCAGGCCCGCCACGCGAAGTGCAGGTCGGCCAGGGTCTGCTCGTCCACGGCGGCGCCGGTGGCCAGCGTCCACTTGGCCGGGTCGTCGCCGTCGGCCTCGATGGTGTCCACGGTCTGCATCAGCAGCCCGCCGGACACGGCCCGGAACTCGGCCCCGCCCCGCACCGGCGGCCGCGCGACCAGGATCCGCACGTTCTTCTTGCGCGCCAACACGTCCACCGCACCGTCCGCATAGGACGGAGCGACCACGACCTCGGTGAAGATCTCCGCGACCTGCTCGGCCATCTCCACGGTGACCTCGCGGTTGGCCGCGATCACGCCGCCGAAGGCGCTGACCGGGTCGCAGGCGTGGGCCTTGCGGTGGGCGTCGGCGATGTCCTCGGAAACGGCGATGCCGCACGGGTTGGCGTGCTTGATGATGGCCACGCAGGCGGCGCTGTGGTCATGGGCGGCGCGCCACGCGGCGTCGGCGTCCACGTAGTTGTTGTACGACATCTCCTTGCCGTGCAACTGCTGCGCGGTGGCCAGGCCGCCACGGCCGTCGCCGGAGACGTACAGCGCGGCCTTCTGGTGCGGGTTCTCGCCGTAGCGCAGCACGGAGGACCGCTCCCAGGTGGCGCCGGCCCAGCCCGGGAAGCCCGAGCCTTCGTCGTCGGGGGCGAGCACGTTGCCCATCCAGGACGCCACGGCCACGTCGTAGGACGCGGTGTGCCGGTACGCGGCGGCGGCCAGCCGCTGCCGGTCGGCGAGGGTGAAGCCGCCGGCCCGCACGCTGTTCAGCACCCACTCGTAGCGGGCCGGGTCGACGACCACGGCCACGCTGGGGTGGTTCTTGGCGGCAGCCCGCACCATGGCCGGCCCGCCGATGTCGATCTGCTCGACGCACTCGTCCGGGGCCGCGCCGGAGGCGACGGTCTGGGTGAACGGGTACAGGTTCACCACGAGCAGGTCGAACGGGGCGATGCCCAGCTCGTCGAGCTGCCGCAGGTGGTCGGGCTTGCGGGTGTCGGCCAGCAGGCCGGCGTGCACGCTCGGGTGCAGCGTCTTGACCCGGCCCTCCAGCGACTCCGGGAAGCTGGTCACCTGCTCGACCGGCACCACCGGCACGCCCGCGTCGGCGATCGCCTTGGCGGTGCCGCCGGTGGAGACGATCTCCACGCCGGCCTCGTGCAACCCGGTGGCCAGCTCCAGCAGTCCGGCCTTGTCCGAAACGCCGATCAGCGCGCGGCGCACGGGACGGCGCTGCGCGGTTCCTGCCTCGGTCACGGGATGCTCACCTTTCGTCCGTGAAGGGTCCAGCCCTCGCGGGCCAGTCGGGCGACCACGTCGACCAGCAGTCGCCGCTCCACCTTTTTGATGCGTTCGTGCAACGTGGCCTCGTCGTCGCCGGGCTCGACCGGCACCGCCTCCTGGGCCACCACCGGCCCGGTGTCCACGCCGTTGTCGACCAGGAACACCGTGCAGCCGGTGACCCGCACGCCGTAGGCCAGCGCGTCGCGCACGGCGTGCGCGCCGGGGAAGGCCGGCGACAGCGCCGGGTGCGAGTTGAGCACACGGTCGCCGAAGCGGCTCATGAACGGCTCGCCGAGCAGCTTCATGAAGCCGGCGGTCACGATCAGGTCCGGCTTCAGCGTGCCGACCAGGTCGGCCAGCGCCTGGTCCCAGGCCGGCCGGTCGACGTGGTCGCGCAGCTTCAGGACGTGCGTGGGCACGCCGGCGCGCTCGGCGCGGGCCAGCCCCTCGATGCCGTCCCGGTCGGCGACGACGGCGACGATGTCCGCCGGGTAGTCGTCGGTCGCGGCGGCGTCCAGCAGAGCCTGCAACAGGGTGCCGGAACCGGAGACGAACACGACGACGCGGGCGCGGTGCAGAGTGCTCAGGGTCAACTCCTGGCGAGCCGGGTCACGGTCATGGCCAGCGTAAGTGGTCGGGTTCGGGGGCTCACGCCCAGGTCCGGCTACTTGTCGCCGGACCGGCCCGGCGAATGATCCTCATCGCCGCCGGCCTCGGCCACCGCGTCCTCGGCGGCCAGTTCGGCGTCCGCCTCGGCCTCCAGCTCGGCCACGACGTCGTCCTCGAAACCGGCGTCGAGGCGGCGCTCGGAAGCGGCCTCGACGCCGGGCTCGCGGTCGGGAACGGCGTCCGGATCGGCCTCCGGAGAGGCAGCGGCGTGGAGATCGCTGTCGGTGTCGGCGGAGTCCTCAGGAGCGGCATCGGCATCGGGGAGGTCTTCCGAGTCGGTGTCGGGTTCCTCCGCGAGGGCTTCGGCCTCGGGCTCAGCCGGGGACTCGGCCTCGGATTCTGTCCCGGCATCGGCCTCGAGCTCGGCCTCGGCCTCGGACTGCGCTTCCGGCTCGGGTTCGGGCTGGGCCTCGGCCTCCGGCTGCGGCTCGGGCGCCACCTCGGCGACCGGCTCGGGCGCGACCGGAACCGGGCGCACGTTCCGGGCGGGCTTGGGTCCGGCCAGACACGCCACCAGGGCGGCCGGCACGAGGATCCAGCCCAGGGCGACCGCGCCGACCAGGCCGGCCGGCACGGTGACAGGGCTGAAGGCGCCGCCGCCGAGGCGGCCGCCGGTCAGGGCGGCCAGCAGGAACACCACGGCGCCGACCACGGCGGCGGCGATCGTCATGGCGCGCAGCCGGCCCAGCGGCCGGGGCGCGATCCGCCGGGACACCCAGCCCAGGAACACGCCGACCGCGAGCGGAACGATCATCAGGCCGAGCAGCAGGCGGCTCTGGTGTTCGGGCAGCGCGGCGAACAGCGGCACGGCCGGGGCCTTGGTCATGGTCAGGTGCAGCGGGGCGACCGAGAACGTGCCCATGGTGAAGCCGGGACCCATGGCGAACGCCAGCGCCGCGACGATGGCGTTGGGCAGGTAGGCGATGGTCAGCAGCAGCATGCCGAACTCGCTGCCGAGCTCGGAGCCGCTCTGCTCGAAGATGGCGGTCGCCGTCGTCCAGTGCGCGACCAGGCCCAGGGTCAGCACCAGCGTGCCGGCCGCCGACATCGCCGCCACGCCGATCACGCCGGTCCGCAGGCCGCGCAGCACCACCGGGTCCACCCGGGACAGCGCCGCGTCCAGCAGGCAGCACCGCCGGACCACGCCGACCGTAGCCGCCAGCGCGGACAGCGCCCCGCAGCCGAAGAACGCCGCCGGCGGGCTCACCGTCACCGGTCCGGTCCGCAGCACCAGCGCGATCGTCACGCCGACGATCGCGTGCGCCGCCGCGATCGGGAACACCACCAGCCGGGCCTGCGTCGGCTCGTGCAGGTGCAGCCGGGCCGCCGCCCGGTTCGCCGAGCGGGCGACCAGCAGCATCAGCAGGGCCGTGGGCAGCAGCGGCAGCACCGCGAACGAATGCGTGCCCAACCCCAGCGGCACGTGATGGGCCGCCAGCCAGCCCGGGACGGCGGCCAGCAGCACGCCGGACACCGAGAGCTGGATGTTGGCCGCCGAGGCGATGACCACCGCGAGCACCGTGGCGACCGCCGCGTAGCCGCCGACGATCGGCGCGACCGCCGCGTAGGCCAGCACCCGCACCCGGCTCTGCCGTGAACGGGCCGGACGCCGGGCGGGCGCGGCGGGCCGGGCCTGGGTGGACTGGATGACCGGCACGGTCCCCACTCTCGCATCCACCCCGCGCCCCCACAGACCGCCACGCCGAACCCGCCCCACGCGCAGTGAGCCCCCCGGACGCTTGGAAGGGGGCTTTCCTCCACTCGGAGTGGAGGAAAGCCCCCTTCCAAGCGATGAATCAGGGGCGGAGCTGGTTGCCGATGGTGGCGAAGGCGGCGGAGAGGGCCTCCCGCCACGGGCGCA